>JANTHP010000167.1 GCA_024762395.1 Anaerolineae bacterium
AGTGCGTGTTTCGGGAATTGGAATTCCCGAAACGTTGAGCCAAGTATCGGGAATTCCAATTCCCGATACATCAACTGAGATGAAACACACCCTTTGATAGATGATACTAATCAGGAAGGTGGTAGTGTGAATTTTGCAAAAAGTATGTTGGAGCGGGGAGTGGATTCCCAAATTGCCATTGTGGCTGGTAAGGAGCAGGTTACTTACCAGGCATTGAGAGGCATGGTGGCGCAAATGGCGGTGCGGCTCCGGGAATATGGGGTTGAGCCGGGAGATCGGGTAGCGATTCTTGGCGCGAATTCGGCTTTTTTTGTGGCGGCATATATTGCTGTGTTTTACATTGGCGCTGTAGCGGTTCCGCTGCCGACGACGATTCAGCCGGATGAGTTTGACCAGGTGAAACGGTTTGCCGCTTTTAAGGCGCTTTGTCTGAGCCGGCGCGCGGTTCGCCGCCTGCCGAAGGGCGCTGCGGATGATTTGCCGTTGATTTTGGATAATCAACTTGCCGATTTGCCGGAGGCTGTGCTGCAGGATGTTCCTATTTACCTTGTTGACGATGAGCGCACAGAAGCGGCGTATATGTTGACGTCGGGTACGACGTCACGGCCGAAATTGGTGCGGGTGTCGCATGGTAATCTTCAGGCAAATACGGATTCGATTGTTGAGTATCTCAATTTGACGGCCGATGACCGCATTATGGTGGCGATGCCGTTTTATTATTGTTTTGGCCTTTCTTTGCTGCATACGCATTTGCAGGTGGGCGGATCGGTGGTTTTGAATAATAAGTTTGCTTATCCTGAATCGGTTTTGGATGATATGGAGGCAGCGCAGTGTACGGGGTTTGCCGGGGTTCCTTCTATGTACCATACGTTATTGCGGAAGACGACTTTCCCGAAACGGCCGTTACCCCATCTCAAAAAAGTACAACAAGCCGGAGGACATTTACCGCCCGTTCTGGTTGAAGAACTGCGACGAGCGCTGCCTGGGGCTGAAGTATTTGTCATGTACGGCCAAACAGAAGCGACTGCCCGTTTATCCTATTTACCGCCAAACATGTTAGACAGTAAACTGGGGTCTATCGGCCAAGCGATTCCTGGTGTAGAATTACGTGTCGTTGATAAAAACGGCCAAGAGATGCCTCCAGGCGAAGTTGGCGAGATCATCGCTTTCGGCAACAACATTACATTGGGCTATTTAGATAATCCTGAAGCATCGGCTAAGAAATATGTCAATGGCGGTTTAAGAACCGGCGATTTGGCTTATAAAGATGAAGACGGCTATTTTTTCATTGTTGATCGAGAAAGTGATATTCTTAAGCCCAGCGGTATGCGCGTAAGTAGTAAGAAAATTGAATCTTTTGTGATGGAAATACCCCAATTAGTCAGTGCGGCGGCCGTTGGCGTGCCGGATCTTGAAATGGGGGAAGTCATTCATGTGTATGCTGTCACAGCTCCAGGATACGAAGTGAGCGAAGAGGATATTTTGGCGCATTGCCGGAAACGGCTGCCTCTGGCGGCTGTGCCCACAACGGTTCATTTTTTAGACCGGCTGCCGTTGAATGCCAATGGCAAAGTGCTGCGTTCCGCTTTAAGACAGCAGGCCGCAGCTTATTAAGAGTTTAAGGGTTCAATCGTAAATAATTTTACTGTTTCGAGAATTGGGATTCCCGAAACGTGCCGTCTAAAATCGGGAAATTAACAATGAATGAACCCCAAGCAAAAAAGAAATGATAAGGAGTTTGTAGTAAGTTATGGATATTCGTGAACAAATTAAAAGTTACATTGCAGAAACATTTTTATTTAGTGATGATGGGTTTGAGTTTAGCGATGATGATTCGTTTTTAGATGAAGGCATTGTTGATTCTATGGGCGTATTAGAGATTATCATGTTCCTTGAGGAGACGTTTGGTTTTTCGGTTGAGGATGAAGAAATCAAGCCTGAGAATTTTGATTCGGTAAATAATTTATATAGTTACATCCAGCGGAAAGCGCCGACGGCCGTTTCCGCTTCTTAATAGTTTTGACCTGGTATCCAGTCGCATCTGTTTCGAGTGAAAATGTTACCTTGATTTGGGGGAAGATAACATTATCCATCATTCGGTGTGCAACCGAGTACTGGCAACCCGATAGTAGTAAAGAAGTGAATAGATTGCATGGAAATTGGGCTTGTGAGCCGGAGGTTACATGTGCGGTATCGTTGGTACGTTAAATCGAACCAAACAACATCCCATAAATGAATCGCAAATCCGCTTGATGTTAAGCAGCATCCGGCATCGCGGCCCGGATCAATTTGGCGTCTATCTGTTTCAAGATAGCTTTGATGGTATTGGGTTGGGCAGCGCCCGGCTGAGTATTATTGATCTTGGCGGCGGACAGCAGCCCATTAGCAATGAAGATGGTTCGGTTTGGATTGTATTCAATGGCGAAATCTTTAATTATGTGGAACTGCGTCCGGAGCTTGAGCGGTTGGGGCATAAAATGTCAACCGACTCGGATACGGAAGTGATTGTCCATTTATATGAAGAGTATGGGCCGGCTTGTGTTGAGCATTTGAATGGTCAGTTTGCCTTTGCCATTTGGGATGAACGGGAACGCAGTTTGTTTATTGCCCGCGACAGGGTGGGGATACGGCCGTTATACTACACCGAACAAGATGGCGCTCTGCTGTTTGCATCGGAAATAAAAGCGCTGTTGACCGATCCCAGAGTAAAAGCCGAACTGGACCCGGTGGCGATTGATCAGATTTTTACCTATTGGAGTCCCTTATCGCCGCGAACCGCTTTTCGGGGCATCAAGACACTGCCGCCCGGCCATTGGCTGTTAGCCAAATCGGGCCAGCCGATAACAGTTGAACGGTATTGGCAGCCGGAATTCCCCACCATTGCCCAGCCCGAACGGCAGGCGGATATGAGTATTGACGAAGCGGCGGCAGAACTGCGGCGTTTGTTGGTTGATGCGACGCAAATCCGACTGCGAGCCGATGTGCCGGTGGGCGCGTATCTGAGCGGCGGCCTGGATTCTTCGGCGATCACGGCGTTTATCCGCCATTACACGGGCAATCGGTTGGAAACTTTCTCCATTGCGTTTGCGGACGAGGCCTTTGATGAGAGCGCTTACCAATACCGGATGGCCGATCATTTGGGAACAGATCATCATTTGATCACGGCCAATTATCATGATATTGGCGAGGCGTTCCCGGATGTTATCTGGCACACGGAGACGCCGTTGACGCGCACGTCGCCCGTTCCGCTTTATTTGCTGTCGCGCCTTGTGCGGGAGACTGATTTTAAGGTTGTGTTGACGGGTGAAGGGTCGGATGAGTTTTTGGGCGGCTATAATATCTTTAAGGAGAATAAGATTCGCCATTTTTGGGCCAAAGATGCGGAGTCTACGCTGCGCCCGGCGCTGTTGACTAAGCTGTACCCTTATATCGGCGGTTTGGGGCAGTCTAATGATACGTATCTCAAGAAATTCTTCGGTTATGAATTGACGGATACGGCCGATCCATACTACTCCCATAAGATTCGTTGGCGCAACACCAGCCGCAGCAAGCGGGTGTTTTCTAATGAATTGAAAGCGTCTTTGGCGGGTATTGCGGGGGAACGGCCGTATCTCCCCCCAAATTTTGCCAACTGGTCATCTATGGCTCAGGCCCAGTACCTGGAAATTACCGTCTTCATGGCTGAATATCTGCTCTCTTCCCAGGGAGACCGCGTAGGCATGGCCCATTCGGTTGAGGGACGCTTCCCGTTTTTGGATCATCGCGTCGTTGAATTTAGCAATCAGTTACCGCCCAAATTCAAGATGTTGGGGATTGACGAAAAATACATCCTCAAAAAGGCCGTCAGCGACTTGCTGCCGCCGGAAATATGGAACCGCCCGAAACGGCCGTATCGCGCCCCCATCCATCGCAGCTTCTTCCCCAACGGGCAGCCGCTGTCGTGGGTACATGACATCTTGTCCCCGGAAAACATTGAGGGCGCCGCCATCTTCAACCCCAAAGCCGTAAACAGCCTCATGAACAAGATCAAGCGCATTGGCGAATTAAGCGAAACCGACAACATGACCCTGGCCGGCATACTATCTACTCAATTGGTTTACGCTCAATTCATATCAAATTTCCGGAACGCGCCGGATTTAACCGGCAGCGATGATGTCAAAGTCATCAAACGTGGTAAACGGTAACAAATTATTTTGAATCGACCGCAAATTTCGGCCGTTTATTCATTCAATGTAACTATTCAATATAAAATTTTGAAAGGAGCTGTCATTTCATGACAACAAAAGCATTTCATCCCGATATTCTTAAACTAGACCCTGAAAAAGAAACAGAACGCATTGTGGAGCATATTCGCCATACAACCTTCAAAGTGCTAAGGCGAAAAGGCGGCGTCGTTGGCGTCAGCGGCGGTATTGATTCATCCGTCGTGTTAGCCCTGGCCGCGCGGGCCATGAAACCGGCGCGAATCGTCGCCTTATTAATGCCCGAAATGGAATCCAGCCCGGAAAGTGCGCTGATGGGCAGGGAATTGTGCCACAAATTCAACATAGAACCGCTCGTTGAAGATATGACCGGCCCCCTTTGGGGGTTTGGCGCTTATCAACGGCGTGATGAAGCCATTAAAAGATTGTTCCCGGAATACGACAGCACATACAAATTCAAGATCACGCTGCCAACCGACTTGCTGCAAGAAAGAAAACTCAACTTTTTTAGCGCCACCATCATTAGCCCGGAAGGCGAAGTCCAGACCAAGCGGCTGCCACCCAAAGAACTGCGTCAAATCGTCGCCGCCACCAACTTCAAACAGCGCACACGCGCTTCCATGTTGTATTATCATGCCGACCTGCATGATTTTGCCGTGCTAGGCACGCCCCAGCGCAATGAGCACGGTCAAGGTTTCTTTGTGAAAAACGGTGATGGGGCCATGGATGTCAGACCCATTGGTCATTTATACAAAACGCAGGTGTACCAACTGGCTGAATACCTGGGCGTTCCGGAGAGCATTCGCAGCCGTCCGCCAACAACGGATACTTACACCGCCGGCAGCACGCAAGAGGAGTTTTTCTTCCGCTTGCCATTTGAAACAATGGATTTGATTTGGTACGGATTGGAAAATGATATTCCGGCGGCTGTTGTGGCGGAAGGGATGGATTTGGAAGAAGCGCAGGTGGAGCATGTGTATGCCGACCTGCTGCAAAAGAAACGAACCACTGAATATCTCAGATTGCCGCCTTTAGGTCTTGCCGATAGTTGATTGCCCCCATTCATAAAAGTAAAAAAGAGGTCATTCCCGTCTTCGTAGAGCTTGCCTTCACGAAGGTGGGGGAATGACCTCTTTTTTTCTGAAATGTAATATGCTTTGTTCGGTCTACTTGGTCAAATCCTTGTAAGTTGGATCGTACATTTGTGTTTTGATGTATCCTAGTAAATCGTCCGGGCGGGGGATGCCGGCCAGGCCTTGTTTGTAGACTACTTCGGCAACGGCCGTTGCAATTTTGGCTGAAACTTTGCGAATGTCTTGCAGGGGCGGGAAGATGCGTCCCAGCGCCAGATCCTCTTTCGACACTTGCTCGGCCAATGATTTGGCGGCAGCCATAAACATTTCATCGGTAACATGCTTGGATTTAACGGCAATGACAGCCAGACCAATGCCGGGGAAGATGTAGGCGTTGTTGCCCTGACCGGGAACATAGGTTTTACCTTTGTACTCAACCGGATCAAACGGGCTGCCGCTGGCAAAGATGGCACGGCCGTCTGACCATTCATATGCCTCCGCTGCCGTACACTCCGCTTTTGAAGTGGGGTTGGAGAGGGCGAAAACCATCGGTTTCTCATTGTACTCAGCCATGCGCTGCACAATTTCTTTTGTAAATGTGTGTGGCTGGCCGGAAACGCCAATAAGCGCCGTCGGTTTCAACGCTTCCACTGCCGAAAGCAGGTCGCCCATCTGCTCAAAATCATGGGCGTAAGGCAGTTTGTGATGCGCCAGATTGTCGCGGCTTTTAACAACCAGCCCGCGCGAATCAACAAACCAGCATTGGGCGCGCGCTTCTTCCTCGCTTAATCCCTCTTCCATCATGCCGGACACAATGAGGTTGGCGATGCCAACACCCGCTTCGCCCGCGCCCAGGAATAGAATCTTTTGATCTTTGAGCTGGCCGCCGGTCAGACGCAGCGCCGAGTAAACGCCGGCCATCGTCACGCTGGCGGTGCCTTGCACGTCGTCGTTAAAGGTGCAGACGCGGTTACGGTATTTTTCCAGCAAGCGGAAGGCGTTGATATTGGCAAAGTCTTCAAATTGGATGAGGGTATGATCGTAGCGGTCTTGAACGGCCGTTACAAATTCCTCAATCAGCTCATCATACGCTTCGCCGCGCAGCCGGGGCTGTTTCAGACCAATGTAAAGCGGGTCGTCGAGGTATCTTTGCGTGTTTGTGCCCACATCCAGGGTGATGGGCAGCGTTGTGGCCGGATCAATACCGGCGCAGGCCGTGTACAGCGACAGCTTGCCGACCGGGATGCCCATCCCGTTGGCTCCCAAATCGCCCAGACCAAGAATGCGCTCGCCATCCGTTACCACAATCGCGCGCACATTATCAGTCGGCCAATTTGCCAGAATCTCGGCAATGCGCCCTTTGTCGTTTGCAGAAATAAACAGACCGCGCGGCCGGCGGAAGATGTGGCCGTATTCCTGGCAGGCTTGACCGACGGTGGGCGTGTAAATAATGGGCATCATTTTATCCATGTTGTCCGTCACCACGCGGTAGAAAAGGTTCATATTTCTTTCGTGAAGCGCATTCAGGAAAATGTAACGTTCCAAATCATTGGGTTTACGTTCAAAATTTTCCATTACGCGCTGGGCTTGTTCTGTTTGGGTGAAAACTTTTGGCGGTAATAATCCACGCAGACCAAGCTTATCACGCTCTTCTTCGGTGAAGGCTGTACCCTGATTAAGCAGGGGGTCATGCAGCAGGTTAATACCAGTGGGTAGATCGTCAGTATGGGAATTAGGGTTGTCTTGCGACATAAGAAGCTCCTTAACGGCTCGATTTGGGGCGAACGAATAGCGCACCCATAGAAAATATGGTTTTGATTATGAGCCAATTGGCACTATACCCCTAGTTTGGCGGGGAAGAAAGTTGAGAACGACACGTCTAAAACATGATCTTTGTCAGGTTTTGTCAAAACTTGCGGTTTTGTCAACGTTTACACCTTCCAGGTTTCGTTCTTGCGCCCATCCCCACACGGCTAACCCTAAAGCGGCAATCATTAAGAGGATAATGATTAAAAACGTGTCGTGCAGTCCGCCAACCTGGGCCAGTGGGGATGCGGCGGCCGGGCCGTCGGCCGCGCCGGCTTGGTGAATCATCGTCCGGCTGGCCCACAGTGCGCCTAGCAGGGCGATGCCTGTTGTTTGGCCCAATGTGCGGGCGATGGCTAACAGGCCGGAAGCGATACCCAGCCGCTCGCGGGGGACAGACCCCATGACGGCGCTGTTGTTGGGGGATTGGAACAGCCCCATGCCAATGCCGACGGGAAGCATACGCAGGACGAAGCCCGCGGCGGTGGTTTGTTCGTTCAATGTGCTCATGGCGTAGTAGCCGAGGACGAGAACGAGTAAACCGATGACGGTTAACGGCCGTGTTCCCCACCGGTCGGATAAATTGCCGGAAAGCGGGGCGACAATGCCAAGAAACAAGGGGACGATGGCCATGAGCAGGCCTACTTGACGCGGCTCGAAACCAAGAATATTTTCGAGGTAAAAAGGCATCAAGATAACCGTTCCGGCGATGGCGATGAAGGTTATCAGTCCCGTAACGAGATTGATGCTGAATAGTTTGCTGCGAAATAGGCGCAGGTCAATCATCGGCTGCGCGTTTCGACTCTCGATGATGAGGAAGGCGGCCAAAAATAGAAGGAAGCCGGAAAAGAGGTAGTAGACGAGCGGGCCGAATCCCTGCTGCTGCACGGCCGTTAATCCTAAAAGCAGCGTCAACAAACCAAAAAACAATGTCATCGCCCCGCCAAAATCGAATTGCTGCCGCCCTATGGGTTTGGATGCCGGTACAAATCGTATGGCTAAAAATGTGCCAATGATGCCAATGGGTAAATTTACATAAAAAATCCAACGCCAGGATAATTCGTTGATGATTAATCCGCCCAGGGTGGGGCCGACCACAATGCCCACAGATATAAATGTGCCGCTGATGCCCAGCGCCCGCCCCCGCTCGTTTGGCGGGAATGCTTCGGTGACAATGGCCATGCCTAATGCCAGCAGCATGGCCCCGCCAATGGCCTGAACAACCCGAAACCCAATCAGCCAGGAAACGGTTGGGGCCAGACCGCATAAAGCGGAACCTAGTGTGAAGATGATGAAGCCAGTGGTATAAATCGGTTTTTTGCCAATCATATCGCCCAGGCGTCCCAAACTGAGCAGGAGTGTGGCCAAGGTGAGTAAGTAGGCTAATACGACCCATTGGATGGTGGCAAAGTTGGTTTGTAAATTGCGGACAAGGGTGGGTAAGGCGACGTTGACGATGTTGCCGTCTATGGTGGTGAGGAGAATTCCGGCGGCGACGGCCGTCATGACCAACCATTTGCGACTGTAATCACGCGGAAAATTAGCTGTGGGCATGGCAACCTCTTGTGGCTGTGATAATGAATGTTTAAGCGTCAGGATTGTAAGGCAGTCGGCGGGAATCATCAATCATCGGCCGTCTTTCACAATTTACAATTCTAACGGCCGTTTCGCCAAAGGATGAAGGCGGAAGGATGAGGGATGAACGGCCGTACTTCACAATCCACATTCATCAGCTAACGGCCGTTACCAGATCTGTTCTACCGTATCCTGCCCGGCTCGAACGGCCATGATAAGACGGTGTAAAAAGCCATGTGGCACGGTCGCAGACCGGCCACAACAGCCAGACGAAGACCGCGCCGGAGTAGGAGGTGCGGTCTTCGTTTGGTCACAGCAGCGGGTTAATGGTTTTTCTTATAAAACGTAGCGACGACGACTCCTACCACTAACGCATTCAGTATGTGACCTGCGATCAATAAACGAGCAAGGTTAAATACAAGCAGGTTATCATATTGAAGAAGGGGCTGCACTACACTAGTGCCAATGAAAAAACCTAGAAGCACACAGATTGTTCCCATATGAACAATGGGTATCTTTTTGTCACGATTCATAATAGATACTTTCCGTAGATGATTGATATGTTACAAATTGTTTTACTCAGATACTGCAAGCCCTATATAGAGATAAAAATCTTCTTCAGTTCTTTCGAGCTGATATAATGCATCACTTGCATTAATATAAACTGCCACCGTTACACTAAATTCAGCAAGGGTCTCACCTACGTAAATTGCATTACTTGTTGTCCAAAGAACGGCATTCCAAGTCCCCGAAATAGCATTTCCCGTCCCATCACCTGCCATAGTAGCAAGATTAGGGTTTTCAGGAGCCAGGAATTCTATTAAACTCTCTACATTTTGTTCTACAGAATTATAAACTGTGGAAGTTGATTCTTTTTGTATTTGAACCCTTGAGTATGCATTAGCATCTGGATCAAAAGACTCTAATCTTTCCATCCAACCAGGCAGGTTTTTCACTACATTAGAAGCATTCTCTCGAGCAGCTATATATTTATCCGCGTAGTAATCTAGATTTCCCAAGTCGTACAAATCCAGCTTGCCTAATGTCTCAAAATCGACTTCTAAAACACCTTCGATTTTGTTGTATAAATCTTGTGCAGCTTTCCAGCACTCATAATCGTAATAATCGTCATAAGGATCAGTTGCGCAATGACCTGATGGATCCGTCAGAACAAGAGGTCGGTTTTCTACATAGCTGTATCTATTAAAACTTTGCGGGCTGGTTGGGTCGGGGACCAGGGGGTCGGCACTGAGGAAGCGGCCCATGCCGGGGGCGTAGTAGCGGGCGTT
>JANTHP010000168.1 GCA_024762395.1 Anaerolineae bacterium
TCCGCCATCCACGTCCAAATCGGCGGCCGTCCATACGGGGATGGCAGCGCGGTTGGCTTTGCGGATGCCCATGAAGGAGGGGTAGCGCGGTTCGTTGATCTCTTTGACGGTGCTGACGACGGCGGGCAGCGGGGCGGTGACGGTCTCTTTGCCGTCGTCCATCAGCCGTTCGACGGTGATGCTGCCGTCGCCAATTTCTTTGATGGCGGAGACGAAGGTGAGGGGCGTCCATCCCAGTTTGCGCGCGGTTTGTACGGCCGTTTGTCCCGTATCCCCGTCAATGGCTGATTTGCCGAACAGGGCCACCGACACATCGCCAACCTTGTTGATGGCTGCCGCCAAAACGCGGGCCGTGCCTAACGTGTCCGAACCGATGAATGCCTCATCGGAAACAAGAATTGCTTCGGTGCAGCCCATCGCCAGACAGGTTTTGAGCGCCCCTTTGCTTTCTTCGTCGCCCATGGTCAGGGCGATGACGTCTGTTGCGCCGTGATTCTCTTTGAGCAAAATCCCTTCTTCAACGCCGTATTCATCCCAGGGGTTGAGGATGTTGGGCTTGCCGCCGGGATCGTCCCAGCTTACGTTGCCGCTGTCATCTACGGTGATAACGGCCGTTGTGCTGGGGGTCTGCTTGGTACAAACGACTACTTTCATGTAAACCTCCGTAAAATGTGATGCGCGAAACGTGAGCCGTGCGACTTTCACGTTTTACGTTTCACGTTTCCATTAATAACGATTCATTTAGTTTCTTAAAACGTTCAGCGAACGTCTCATTCGTAAATTCAAAGGTAGCGGCTGGCTTGTTGCAATGTACGCAAATGCCAAGAAAGCGCACGGATTGGTTGGGTCGGGCTTTTATCTTGATTACGTGGTTCATATCAGGCAGGCCATTACCCCTTCTCTATCAGAAAAAGAAATTCTTGATGCGGTTTTTCTGCATCCCGAACCCATTCATGGGTCCATGTCATGCCAGCCATTACATTTTTCTTGTAATCTATCTCTATAATTTTTCTAATTTCGCCATATTTGCGAATAGTTTCGTTCAGTTCTTGCGCCGTAGCCCGCCCGCCAGAACTGTAAGACAGAATGATGTAACGCGCATTTGTCCGTTCTATCAAGCGTTCAATCGCTTCAACAGCAACAAACCTGCCTGTTGTTTCATTGCGGCGAAAATCTTCAAAAACAGAAGCCGCAACCTGGTCTGACGTATCCGTTCGTCTTTTCGCTTTGCCAAACAGGTCGGGTTTGTCATTCAGGCATACAGTCGTCCAAATGTGGTAATAAGCTGCATACCGCACCCTTGAAGGCGGCATTTTTTCGTTATTTGAACCATAAGGCGGATCAAAATAAGCTAAATCCACCGTCGTGTTGGCGACAGTATTAAAAATATCATCATGGCAAACAGCATGATCGCCATCAGAAATGATCAAATCGGGAATTTCCAAAACAAGTGGTTTGTATGACCGCGCCGACCATTTGTTTAAGTAAGCGGCATAATGTCCCATTGTGCTATCTACAGCATCTAACGCCAAAATTAAACTGGTTAAAGCAACTGATTTTTCGACTTCATCTAACCCCAGACGGTCAATTTCTTCTCGTATCGCGTCCAGTTTTTGTGTGTTATGAAGCTGCCAGGGTTTTTTGAGCGTGTCTATTTGTTTAGCGATACCATTGTTGGGTAGACCACCGTAATTTTCACTGAACCAACCATCTTTACCGGGTAACGCATTCAGATGATTGATGATTTCCTGGTAATGTGTTTTAGGATGTTTGTTTAGTAAATAGCAAGTTGCGAATGTTTTTGACCAAACGGCCGTATCATTGGCAATCACGCTATACCCTGACTTAGCTAATGCCTGGGAAACCCTGGTCGTACCCGAAAAACCATCCAAGACAGTTCGTGGTTGTATTTCATGAACCAATTGCAAGATATACGGCAAGAGCTTCAACTTGGAGCCGGCATATTTAATGCCTTGAGTTGGTGGCACAGCAATAACATCGCCAAACAAAGATGTTTGTATAACACTCATGATAGATTTGGAGTCTGCCGTAATCGTTCAATATCCTCTTTGATTTTGTCGAGCGCGGTTGAATGCCCCGTAGATGACGCTACCAAAGCCTGAGAAAACAGTTTTACGAGCACAAGATTATGAGAATAATCTACCCAGCCATTTGTGATGCTGTCAAAGTAATTAACACCGTTTTTAGTATGTGTCCACAGTCCTCGTTGCAAAGCATTTGCCGTTGCTCCGCCATACCGAACTTCGCAAATATATTGATTTTGCTTGTCATAGAAGCGGTATACTGGATGTTTTCTTCCTGCGCCTTTGTCATGTCGTTGAATAAGAACTGTATTTTGTTTCGCAAGCCCGTAATCAAACACCATAATATTGCATCGCTGTTTCTTCTCATCATAAATGAGCGGCAATACGTTGATGTTGTCAAATTCAGCAAATGCAGGGTCAGAAAAAATGGCTTTGATTACAGACAAATCGTTGATTGTTTCTTTTTCTTCCGCCAGGCGAGGAAACATACGGAAGTTTTTATCTGTTGACAATTGTAACGGCCCCTCTCCATATGCTTTTAGGCTCACAGGGAATTCATCATCTGTGATTTCATTGACAATGGTGATGTCTTCTTCGCGTGATTTGGCGCGATACAAATCTTTACCGACATGTACAGAGCGAAAATCATACATGTACTGATTGATAAATTCGGCAATGGCTATTTCAGCAAGGTCGCCATGCGTTTTGTTGCCAATTAACCGCATGGTAAAAATGTTACTGAGTGTGGTTGTGATTAACTCAGGACGTTTCTGGATGAATAGTTTTAGTCTTTGTGTAAAGTCTTTATAAGGCATTGATGCTTTTTCTTGCCAAAATATCAAGTAGACGGCCGTTCAAAGTACAATTGAAGGCTAACTACCCCCAGCTTCTGATTTGATTATAACTTTGTGGGGAAGGAAACGCAACGTGCCGCAGCGCGTCATGGGCGGATTTGTAGGCGGATGGTCAAACAATCTCCAGTCGCTACTCTCTAATCTCAAAAATGAAGACGCCGTCACGGCCGTATATCATTTCCATTTTAGGGTTATAAGCCAGGGCTGCCGGGTCGAAGAAGCCGCCGCGCTGACCGACAAACACATGGCTGACGCCTTGTTGTCGCAGCCAGTCGGCCTGGGCAGGGTCGCTCCAATCGGTTACGGCCGTTGCTTTTGCATTAAATTCGCGCACGGATTGGAACAGGTCACGATTGTAAATGTGGTCAATGGGCGGCGTGGTGGCAGCGCGGCCGGTGAGCGGCGTAATCCAGGCGCCGCCATCGCTGGCGGCCCAGGTTTCGCCTAACCATTTCCAACTGCTGACGCCGAACACGGCCGTTTCCGGCAAGCGCTCATCCAACCAGGCCAATCCATCCAAATCCGCCTGTCTTGCCAGCAAAGTTTGCTCATTGAGGATGCTGATTTGCTGCTGAACGCCAAACATCAGCGCCGCCATCAACAATCCGCCCGCCAAAACGGCGCCGGTAATTTGCAGCGGCCGCCAGCGCTGTAACCAACAGCCGGCCCGGTCGCCCATCACGCCCAAAAACATAGCCAGCGGCAAAAACACGGTAATGTAGAAACTGTTCAGCGTCACCAGCGAGATAGCAGGCAGCCCCAGCCGTTTCTCGGCCAGTAAAATGAACGAAACGGACACCCAGCCGGTCAGAATTAATGGGAAATGGCTCCAGCGCCGCCATCGCAGCCCCCCGATGAAGGCGAATAACAAGGCCGCCGCTGCCAGCCAGAGAAAGGCGCGTTCCCAACCCGGTTTAATGTAATCAACGGGGAAGGCAAAACGATAGGAGTTCGCATTGTTGCTGATAATTTGCCCCGGCTTGGCCGCATCCAGCAAGGTTATGACGCGCGGGGATATGAGGAGAAGGGCAGAAGCAGTGGACAGGGTAAGCCAACGGCCGTTTCGCCCCAGACTCGCCACCCAGACAACAGCCGCAAAGGGGATGAAAAATAAAAATACCCGCAAATGAATGAGGAACAACCCCGCCGCCAGCAAGCTGACCAGCCACCAGCCATACCGCCATTGACGCCCGCCGCGTACCATGAGCCAGGTAAAGGCCAGCAAAACGGGCATGATGAACATGGCTGTTAGCTGGGTGAACCGCCCCCAGGTGACGTAGTAGCCGGGAAAGAAGAAGGGAAGGCCGATGAGGAAGGCGGCGATGAGGCCGGCGCGGCGGCGGCGGGTGATGAGGATGACGGCCGTATACGCTGTCAACGGCAGTAATCCTTGAATTAATTGCCCCAGAAACAAGAGCAGTTGATTTATGGGCCAGTTGGTCATCAGTTCCAGACTGGCGGCGATGGCGTGAAAGCCAAAATGGTACAGCGCATTCTCGACGGGCAGGAATGGCTCGTAGCTGCCGGGAAATTGGCCGCTGTGGGTCATGACGGCCGTTATCAACCCATGCCGGCTGGAATCCACCCAGGGCGGAAAGACGAGGTCGCGCACAGCCAGGAGGCGGGTGACCAGGATGAGGATGAGCAGCGGGAGAAGGGGTGAAGGGGTGAAAGGGCGAGAGGGCGACACGCTTACCCGCCTGCCCGCCGCTCGCCACTTGCCACCCACCACAATCGCCCAGCCCGCGCCAAAGACAAGCCAAAGCGCCCAGCCGCGCCAGCGAAGGCCGAGTAATGTGGTCATGAACCAAAGCAGAGGCCAAACGGCCGTTCCCAATGCCAATGCCGCCCCCCACCAGGCAAGTGGATTTGACCGCAAGAAGCGCGAAACCCAAAAAACGCTATGCTCTTTACGTCCTTCACGTCTCAGATTTTCGATTGACAGCAACAATGCCCCCGGCAGTGGTAAGAAGAACAGCGCCAACAGCATGATCAGGCCGTTTTTCTTCAGCATGGTTCCCAGGGAGATGAGGGCGTCCCCCCAGGTGAGGCGGGTGCGGGTGATGAAGTAGAGGTCTTGGGCGTTGGCAGGGGGAACGGCCGTTGCCAATACGCCCGCGTTGACTTCAACATTGCCAGCTTCGTACACATCCAGGCTGTACCCCCGCACAGAGACAGGATTGTCTTCGCTGCCGCTTAGTTCAAGTCGGTAACGGCGTCCGGCTGAATGGGGCTGCGGCGGGAAACGGAGGGTGTAAACCTGGCCGTTGGTTAAAGTGCGGGTAGGGAGGTCTCGCTCAACGATGCTGGCGTTGTCGTCGAAGAGGTGGAGGTGGAAAACGGCCGTTTCCGTCTCAACCGGCTCCCCATTCCGCGCCAAAATCAGTTCGACCTCGCGCAGTCCGTCCCAGCGCGGCACAAACTCCTGCCGAATGGTCAGGCTGCCTTGCGGGATGGGAAGCGTGGTGTTGGCCCGGTTTTGGATAATGTCTGTGGAGATGATGGGATTGGCAACGGCCGTAACGCTTCCCGGCAGCCCATATCCACCAAACAACAACAGCCAAACCAGAAACAACCCCGCGCCAATTATCAACCACCGACTACCAGCCGCCAACCGCCAATTTCTAATTGTCAACCTCCGCTTGATGTATCTTCTCAGTATTCCGGGGGAGAGTTGACAAATTTTCCTATGGTACTCGTGTAAAACGAGGCGCTGATGAAATTTGTCAACTCTTATCCACGATTCACCGCTTGATAACAAAAAAGCCGCTTATGCAGCGGCTTAAAACTTGTGGCGCCAACTAGATTCGAACTAGTGACCTAGGGCTTATGAGTCCCTCGCTCTAACCAACTGAGCTATGGCGCCTAAAGCGAACGGAATTATAGCCAACTCCGTTCATCCTGCCAAGTTCAAATTCAAAAAAAATGGGAGTCTTTCGGATTTCGCGGGGGGGGGTGCCGCAATCCGTGATGCGTAATACGTGATACGCCTTTGGTTACGCATCACGCATTACGCCATGACCCCATGAATTCCCAAAGAGCCAACATCATGAAATATAGTAACTACACAACTACCAGAGGTGACAGTCACTTACTAAACATCGTGGCTTCAGCTAATATCTCTGGGAAAAGTGACTGTCACCTGTATAGCTACGAAATATATTGCAATGGAATCGGGGTAAAAATCAAAACGAAAAGGATGAGCGCAAAAATGGCTATCGCCTTGCGCTTTTTATCCAGCGGCGTTACATCGTCCAGCGGTTCGGCATAGGCCCGGCCGAAGAAAAAAAGCAGCGCTATCCACACGCCCCACATCGTACTGCCGGTGAATACGATCAATCCGGCCAAAACAATGATAACCGGCCAAAACAATTGCTTTGCATGTTTACCAAACAACACATAGGCGACATGGCCGCCATCCAACTGCCCTATGGGAATCAGGTTAAGCGCTGTCACCAACAAACCGACCCAACCCGCCCAGGCCACTGCGTTAAGCTGCACATCCAGGCCGCCAATGCCGCCGGTTGGCAGCATCTGCCCAAAAATGATGTATTTTACGAGCGCATAAAGAATGGAATTTCCTTCCAGTAAAATTTGGTCGCCAGGAGGCGGCGGGGCGATGATGCCGACTTGAGATGTCATTAAACCATAAATCAGGATGGGCAGCGCGAATACCATCCCTGCCAAAGGGCCGGCAACGCCAACGTCTAACAATGCGCGGCGATTTTTAACCGGCGCTTTTAGCCGAATGAATGCGCCTAACGTGCCGATGACTGAAATAATGGGCAAGGGAATAAAGTAAGGAAGCGTTACGGGCACTTTGTGGTAACGCGCCGCAAAGTAATGCCCTAATTCATGCGCCCCCAAAATGAGCATGATGCTCAGACTGAATTCCCAACCACGCCACAACATGAGCGCTTCCTTCATGCTGGTCGCTCCGTAGGATGCGCCGACGGACAGGGTGGAAAGAATGGTCAGGATGAATAAAACGAGGTTAATCCACCATTTGGAGGGGGGTGGATCGAAAACAACGGGCAAGGCGATGAGGGCGGTGCGGTCTTCTTCGCGCCGAATCATGGGGGTGAAGCCCTGTTTTTCAAATCGGGCGCGTAATTCGTCGAAGCAAACGGCCGTATCCTGCAAAAAATGGCCGCGAAAACGGACGTGACCGGGATGAGGCTGATCCAGCGTCGTGTCATACACAACAAACAGATCGGCTATATCGTGACGCAGGGCTTCAATTTTATCGTAGGGAATCGTTATTTCCGGTGGGGTTTCTTGCATGAGGGACTCGTCTTCAGCCATTTACGCCCTCGTCGGACGTTTCATCCTCATCGTCTCCCCAGCTAACAATCCAGATACACGCGCCGGCCACCAGGGTTGTGATAAGAAGCAGCCAAAACCATTGGCTGGGTTCCAGGCCAACGTCCCGCGCCTCAACAGCCAATATGATGTCCATCCCCAATGCCAGAACAAACCAGGCTGATAAGTTAGGATGTTGGGTAATCCAGGTTTTGAGTGTATTCATTAGGTCTCCGATTTGTATCTTCTCAAGTTTTCGGGGCGTGTATCGGGAATTCCAAGTCCCGATACACACTACAGGTATGGTTCGGGAATTGGAATTCCCGAACCATCTGCCGTATCATTTCATTCCCCCAGATTAATGACCATTGTCATATTATCCTGCTTGCAGCCGCCGGTCGCGCAGCACCTTGAGCCAGACATTTGTGTCTGGCGGTTGAGATTCGTTAATGGCCTGCTGCCAAACGGCCGGCAGTCCGGCCACATCCGGCGTGGTAAATCCTTGCCAGACAAACATTTTTTGCACCTCGTCTATGGCGTCCTCAGCCACGAAGGCAATGATAATCTCACAAACATGGGCGTTGGCCGATTTTTCAACCTCTTCCAAAATAGCCAGCCCGGTGGTCGCCGCCGCTTCTGGCGGATGAATGAAAATCTGATCAATCCGGGCCACCTGACTGTCAATGTTCCACCCCACAACCGCGCTGACTTCCGCGCCAATCTGCCCGATGAAGTAGCCGCGCTCGCTCAAAGCCATCAACAGTTCGGCCCGCTTCATCTGAACGGCGCCGCCGGTAGCTTTTTGGATGAGCAGCAGCATGGAGGCCACGTCTGAAGGGCGGGCGCGCCGAACTTCCAGGTTATCGGGACGGTCGGCAGGTTTGGGAGAGGGCGCAGCGGGTGCGGCGGCAGGTTCCGGCGCGCGTTGGGGCTTACGGGCGGGCGCTTTTGGTTGGGGCGGCAAAGTTGGCAGTTGTTTTGTTACGGCCGTCGCCGGGTCCGGCAAGCGTGACCAGGCCATCTGAAATTGTTTTTCGGTGTGGATCATTAGACCGTCGGTGTCAATGACGATGTCGGCCAGGGCCACTTTTTCTTCTTGCGGCGGCTGGGCTTTGATGCGGGCAACGGCCGTTTCCGTGTCCATTCCCCGGCAAATGCGCAGCCGATCCAACTGCCGCTGCCGCGAGCAGCGCGTCACCCAAATCTGGTGGCAGATTTTTGATAACGCCCCTTCCAACAACTTTATCGCTTCAATAAATACAATGGTTGACTCGCTTTCATGAATCCGCCTGGCTGCTTCGCGCTGCACGGCCGGATGGATGATGCCCTCTAAATCGCGCATCGCCTGGGGATCGCCAAACACGATCTTGCCTAACGCCCGCCGGTCAATACGGCCGTCTTCCCGACGCACCTCATGACCAAAAGCCACCGCAATCGCCGCCTGCAGCTCCGCATCATGATCTTCCAATTCATGAACAACTTTATCGGCGTCAATCGTCAGCGCGCCGTGTTCCGCTGCCAGCCGCATCACGGCCGATTTACCTGTGGCGATGTTGCCCGTTAAACCGACAATCAATTTACCGGAAAACCGGGTCGGTGTTGGCTGTTCACTCATGCGTCATTGTCTCCCACTGCGTCATCAACTGCTCCAAACGTGATTCCATCGCCGCATATTCTACGCTTAGGCTCTGAATCTTGTCAAAACTCTGGGATTGGGTCGCCGTTTGCAAATGTGCGCCAAGCTGCGCCAATGCCGCTTCTGTTTCTACAATCTCATTTTCCACGCCAGCCAGCGCCTCGGCTCGTTTTCGCTGTTCATTTTTGCTCAGGCCCGCTCCCTTTCCGCTGGCGCGAGATTTGGCAGCGGCGCGCATTTGAGCGGCCGCTTCTTTGGCCTGGTCGCGCTCCTGCGCCCGCTGCTCAACGAATTGTTGGTAACGGCCGTTAAACACCTGGAGACGGCCGTCTTCCAAATGCCAAACCTGCGTCGCCAGCCGGTCAACCAGGTAGCGGTCATGCGTCACCAGCAAAATCGTGCCGCCAAACTGCTCCAGCGCCGCCTGCAGCGCCTCCTGCGACGGAATATCAAGATGATTCGTCGGCTCATCCAGCAGCAAAAAATTCGCCCCTTGCAGCGCCAAAATCGCCAGCGCCAGCCGTCCCCGCTCACCGCCGCTCAAATCCCGCACCCGCTTAAACACATCATCCTGCCGGAACAAATAGCGCGCCAAATAATTCCGCGCCCGGCTAATATCCATATTTTCATAGCGCAGCAATTCATCCAAAACCGTGTTATCCAGCCTCAAATTCTCATGCGCCTGAGAAAAATAACCAATCTGCAAACTAGCTCCCGGCCGAATTTCGCCCGCCAATGGTTCCAGTTGGCCCAAAATCACCTTCAAAAACGTCGTTTTACCCGCGCCATTACCGCCAATCAGCGCCGCACATTCCAGCCGGCGCAGTTCAATATCTTCGGCCGTAAACAGCGGCTTGGCCGGGTAGCCGACTTGCAGCCCCTTGGTACGTAAAACCAGCTCACCGCTGCGATGGGGCGCAGCCAGCTTCATATTCAAGGTGGGCGGGCGGAACGGGCCGCGCAGCTCGCCAATACGCTGGCGCAGCTCGCCAATAGTTGAAGGCGGAGTCTTAAAATCACAGGCCAGCGACGCCTTCGTCTGCGCCCAGCCTTTGCTCCGCAGTTG
>JANTHP010000169.1 GCA_024762395.1 Anaerolineae bacterium
GCGTTCATAGAGGCGGGCATTTTCGATGATGCTGGCAGCCTGACTGGCGATAATGTTCAGCAAATCAAGGCTTTGGTGATCAAATTGTTTGACGCCGCCTTTGTGGATGGTAATTGCGCCGATGGAACGGCCGCGAATGATAATAGGAACGCAAAGAACGGAACGTCCCAGGGAGTTGGATGTGTTGGCTTCACGGGACAGCCAACGAGAGTCCTTGCGTGTATCCTCTATGAGGGCGGGTTGTTGATTGCGAATTGACCAACCGGCCAATCCGTTACTGATGATGTCGCTGGGTTGAATGGTGAATTTTTTATCAATGAGCCATGCGTGTTCAATTTCAAGATGCTGATTGACGATGATGATGCTGCCATCCTCGGCGCCAAGTTGTTGGACAGCTATATCCAAAACTTGTGGCAGAATGATGTCCAGTTGCAGCCCGCCAGCTTCAACTTGCTTGAACATGGTGTTCAGATCGTATAGTATCTGAAGTTGTTGAGTCGCTTCAATGTTGTTAATAAATGTGCGATCTGTTTTTGAATGGTTCATGATTGTTTGTTTTATGGCGATTCAGACTCTTTGATTTTCTGTGAGATGTACTGTCTCTTGGAAAATCTTGCGGTTACGCTCACTTTGTTGATGTGATAACGCTTCTGCTGAGTCTACAAAGAAAGCGTTATTTTGACCAGTATTCAGACGAGTTCCATGCTGGGAATAACATCTATATCCAGGTTGCTGCGACGGCCGTTTACAAAATGCCAGTGCGCCGCCGCCCCAATCATGGCCGCATTATCCGTACACAGGGCCAAAGGCGGGACGCGAACGGGGAGATCAACCCGTTCATTCATTTCCCGGCGCAGGGCGCTGTTGGCCGAGACGCCGCCGGCCAGATGCACGGCCGTTACCCCATAAGCCTGCGCCGCCCGTTCCGTTTTTGTGACCAGCGCATCCACCACCGCCGCCTGAAAACTGGCCGCCAAATCGTTGACCGGCAGCCGGTCGGGGTTGAACTTTTTGGTTTGACGCATCACGGCCGTTTTCAAGCCGCTAAAACTAAAATTAAAGCCGTCATCCATCACCGCGCGCGGGAATTTGAACGCCGTCGGGCTGCCGTTTTGGGCCGCTTTATCAATGGCCGGGCCGCCGGGGTAGGGCAGTCCCAGCAGACGGCCCACTTTGTCGAACGCTTCCCCGGCCGCGTCATCCAACGTGCCGCCCAGATGTTGGTAACGGCCGTGCCCCGTCATCAAATACAGCTCCGTGTGGCCACCGCTCACCACCAACGTTAAAATGGGAAATTCAATCTCATCCGCCGCATCCGTCAACCAGAGCGAATAAATGTGGCCTTCAATGTGGTTGACGCCCAGCAGCGGTTTGCCGCGCCCCAATGCCAGCCCCTTAGCCATGTTTACCCCCACCAACAGCGAGCCAACCAATCCCGGCCCCTGCGTCACGGCAATGCAGTCCAAATCGTCCAGCCCCATGTGCGCTTCTTCCAGCGCCTGGGCGACGACGGGATAAATAACTTCGATGTGACGGCGCGAAGCCACTTCCGGGAAGACGCCGCCATATTGGGCATGCAAATCAATCTGGCTGGCGACGATATTGCTCAAAATCGTCGTGCCATTTTCGATGACGGCCGCCGATGTCTCATCGCAGGAGGTTTCAATGGCGAGAATGCGGGAAAATTGTTTAGTCATAAATACGTGAAACGTGAAACGTGAACCGTGAAAAGCCTATGCCTTCACGTTTTACGTTTCACGCAGTAACTTTTCCAAAGCAGCTAATAATAATGTTTCTTGTTCCGCCAAAACGGTGCGCGGATCAATTAGGAGCAAATTATCTTGAATACGACCGATGACGGGAACGGCCGTTTCGCGCAAATTGGCGGCTAGCTTTTCAGCGTTGGCCTGCTCGATGGCCACTAATTTGGTCGGGATCGAGGTTCCGGGCAAACTACCGCCGCCGACGGTGGAACGGCCGTCCACCACCCGCGCCGCAATCCCTTCCTTTTGTAAATGCGCTGCCCATCGTTCCGCATCCGCCTCAATCTCGGCCAACGGCCGGGCAATCATGCGCCAAACCGGAATCTCCGTCAGCGCCTTATCCGTCAAATAAAGTTCCAGCGTCGCCGACAGCGCCGCCAACGCCATTTTATCGGCGCGCACAGCGCGGGCCAGCGGATGCCGTTTGATGGCGCCAATCAAATCGGCACGCCCGCACAACATGCCCGCCTGCGGCCCGCCTAACAGCTTGTCGCCGCTAAAACAAACCACGTCGCAGCCCGCTTCCAGCCCGTCCAACACCGTCGGTTCCGGTTCTATGCCGTAAGGCGCCGTGTCCAGCAGCGCGCCGCTGCCCTGGTCGTACAGCAGCAAAATGTTGTGTTTGTGGGCCAATGCGGCCAGTTCGGCCAGCGATGGCTCGGTGGTGAAGCCGATGATTTTGTAGTTGGAATGATGGGCGACGAGGATAGCGGCCGTGTTTTCGGTGATGGCGTTTTCGTAATCGCGTAAATGGGTGCGATTGGTTGTGCCTACTTCCACAAGATGCGCGCCGGACTGTTCCATCACGTCGGGTACGCGGAAGCCGCCGCCGATTTCGACCAACTGCCCCCGGCTGATGATGACTTCCCGCCCCTGGCACAAGGCCATGAGCATGAGCAGAACGGCCGACGCATTGTTGTTTACGGCCGTTGCCGCCTCCGTCCCAGTCAAACGGGCCAATAAATGTTCGGCATGAACCGAGCGAGACCCCCGTTTGCCGCTGTCCAAATCAAATTCCAGCGTCGAATAGCTGCTGGCGGTCTCCTGAACCGCTTTCAATGCCGCCTGGCTGAGCGGGGCGCGCCCCAAATTGGTGTGTACAATCACGCCGGTGGCGTTAATGACGGGCTGCAAAGTAGGGGCCAGTAAATTTGCCAGCCATTCTTGCGCGGTTTGGGCTATTTCTTGTTCGGTGGGGAGACGGCCGTTGCCCGCCAAAATGGCCTGCCGCGTATCGTCCAAAGCAAATCGAAGCGCCTCCAGGGTGAGGGAACGGCCGTAACCCGCCATCATCCCCTCAACCTCAGCCAACTGCATCAGCCGATCCACACTCGGCAGTCCGCGCAACAGCGCCTGTTTTTCAGTCACCCTTTCACCGCCTCATCCGTCACCCGCGTGCGCACGTGTAGCAGCGCTTCAAATAAAATCAGCACAACCGCCGCCAACCCGGCAACGGCCGTGCCCAACACCCGATTCATTTGCAGCCACACACAAAACGCCGCCCACAAGCCAACCCACATCGCCTGCCGCAGCGTAACCCAAAAAGACGGAACCACGCTAACATGAGACTCCGCCCGCAGCGTCCGCTGATTCAAAATAAAAACCAACGGCAGCGCCAATCCGGTCACCGTTACCAGCGCCAGCGCCAGAAAAGCAAAAACAATCTCGCCATTCGCCGCTTCCAACAGCGCCGCCGCGTCCGCGCGGCCCAGCGCCGTCGCCCGCACCAAATCCAATCGGGACACATCAAACGGCCACCAGTTATTAACAATATGACCCATTGCCAGGATGCCAATAACAAACAATCCACCGCCTAACAATAGGATTGGCAAGACGCCCAAACGTTCGGCATAACTCTTCATGCCGCCATTATACCCGGATTTTTATCAGAATCTGTTAATTGGCGCGCATCCCGGTTAAATTGATAGAAAAGTGAAGGTATCTTCTCAATAATCTGGGGTGATTATTTTTCTTTTAGCATGACTACAGCGGATTATGGAAATAAACGGATGTTTTATCGACTGTATTATCCGTTTATTTCTTTCATCCGTTGTAGTCACCCCGAAATATTGAGAAGATACAAGTGAAGGATAGTTGATGTGTGGGGGATTGGAATTCCCAATACCTATTCGACAAGAAGCTGCGAGAATTCTTGGGTCTTTCGGATCTCCTGGGGTTTACCGTAATCCGTGATGCGTAATGCGTGAAGCGCCCCTGGTTACGCATCACGGATTACGCATCACGCCATGATTACCTCACGAATTCCCAAAGAGCCGAATTCTTGACGGGTAACAAATTAGCGCCGGTGTTATTTTTTCTGGGGCCTCCCAGGCCCCGGTTCTATACCAGCGCTATTTTTTGAATTCACAACAATTCCCCCAACATATATTTCACAGGCGGTAAAAACTTTACGATATTAACCGTCTTGCATTTAAGCTGGCAGATTGTCAGGATGTAATCGAGACGCCAAAATTTGCAACTGCGTAAAACTCACCGGTTTATGCAGCACAAAATCGCTGTCACTTTCCAACGGAACAGCCATTTGCGGATTGGCCGTCGCCAACATCACACGCACATGCGCCGTCCGCTCGTCAGCCCGAATCTGGCGTAAAATATCTTCCCCGGACACATAAGGCAAATGCAAATCCAGCACGATAAGAGCGGGCACACTCCCCGTCAACCGCTCTAACGCGGCCTGCCCGTCGCTAATAATTTCAGTGTCAAAGCCGGCCTTTTTCAACGCTTGAGAGAAAATCTCAGCTTGCTTGGGATCATCTTCAATAATAAGGGCCAGCGGGTTGGTTGCCATCATACGATTACCTTTTCTGCTTCTGATTTAAGAACAATTGGCAGCAGGATTGTGAAGGCGCTGCCTTTTCCTTCTTCACTCGTCAGCGCAATGCGCCCGTCCATCATCGCTGTCAACTGATTGACGATGGACAAACCCAGCCCGGAACCAATGCCTTGTTTTTTCGTTGCGGCGCCGTCAACTTGCCGGAAGGCGTCAAAAATATAGAGCTGATCGTTTTCAGCAATGCCTTGCCCCGTGTCAGACACCTCCATTGCCCAATGCGCTTCATTTACCCGGTAAAGACGAGTTTTGACGTACCCCGCTTCCGTAAATTTGACCGCATTGCTGACCAGGTTGGTTAAAATCTGCCGCAGCCAATAGGAGTCACCCACAAGCATGGCCGGTAAATCGGGAGCGACCTCGCTGATTAATTGTAGGCTCTTGGCTTGCGCCAGGGCGCCCACCGTTGCGTAGATTGTATCCAGCAGACTGGCCGGAGCAAATGGCTGCATATTCAGGACCACTTTGCCGGAATCCAACTGCGCCTGGTTAATCAAATCATTGATAAACAGCAGCATCTGGCTGCCGCTGTCAATGATATTGGTCGTTGCCTTCATTTGCTCTTGAGAGAGGTCGCCGTAAATGCCGGCTTGCAGCATTTCGGTGTAGCCTAAGATGGAACCGAGCGGCGTGCGCATATCGTGACTGACGTTGGCCAGAAGCTGTGTTTTTAGCTGGCTGGCTTCCTGAGCCTGTTTGTGAGCTTCTGCCAGCGCTTCTTCAGCCTGTTTGCGATGGGTAAGGTCTTCCAAAATTTGAATGACGCCAATCAGGTTGCCCTGGCTGTCAAAATGGGGCGCTAGACGGGAGTGCAAGAACAATGTTTTTCCCCACAAGGATGTATACCAGGAAGCGCCATCCACGGGTTGTTTGGTTTCAAGAACATGTTTGAACCCTTCATCAAGTTGTGTGGATGCGATATCAGGTAAATCCAGGATATTGAGGCCGACTGTTGAGAATATTGAGGGCGATCCCAAAAGTTGCAAACATTGGGGGTTGGCGCTGGTGATAACACCATTTTTATCGAGGGTCATAATCCCCACTGGCGTTTGCTCCATGAGGGTGCGTAAATCTTCCTCTCGCTGTTCTAAGGCGGCCTCGACTTGCTTGCGCAAGGTAATGTCGTCTTTGATGGCCAGGTAATGCGTCGTGACGCCATCTTCGTTCTTGACGGGGGATATGGTTGCTAATTCCCAGTAATGCTCGCCGTTTTTCTTTTTGTTGATGAGTTCGCCCTGCCACACGTCACCGCGTGTGATAGTTTGCCACAATTCGGTGTACAGTTCAGGCGGCTGTTTGTCTGATTTTAGGACGCGTGGGTTTTGCCCGATTGCTTCTTCCGGCGTGTAGCCTGTTACGCGGGTGAAGGCGGGATTGACGTATTCGATGGTTCCCTCTAAATCGGTAATGACGATGGAACTGCCGCTTTGCTCAACGGCGCGGGATAGTTTACGAATGGTTTGCTCCGCTTCCATTTGCCGGGTGATGTCTTCTTTGATGGCCAGGTAGTGGGTGATGTGGCCTTGTTCGTCCTTTACCGGCGACATGGTGGCGAATTCCCAATAATGTTCGCCGTTCTTCTTCCGATTGACCATCTCACCCTGCCATACTTCGCCGCGGGAGAGGGATCCCCACAGTTTGGCGTAAAATTCCTGGGAATGGTAACCGGATTTTAACATGCGCGTGTGCTGCCCAATTGCTTCCTGAGGTGTGTAGCCGGTAATGCGGCTGAAGCCAGGGTTGACATATTCAATGATGCCATTCAAATTCGTGACGACGATGGCATTGGCGCTTTGTTCTACCGCGCGGGATAGTTTGCGCACATTTTCTTCGGCCTCGCGCCGCCTGGTAATGTCAATCGAGTACTCAATCATCTGTTTGACGTTACCGTTTTCGTCCAGAATGGGATAGCCGTGTACTTCGACCGTGCGCGGTTGGCCGTCTTTATTAAAATGGATATGTTCGACGGTGGTCGGTTGTCGCGTGTTACGGATGGTGGCCAGCGGACAAGGATGTTCAGCGCCGTCGCAGGGCGTGTCGCGGCGGTGGGTTAGTTTGTAGCAGGTGGCGGCCGGCCCATAAGCGTCAATTCCCAGTTCGCGGGCGGCGGAGTTGGCTAATTCTATGGAATAATCGTCTATGTTGATGATGTAGAAGGGGGTTGTGATGGATTCCAGAATGTTTTGTAAGTAGGCGTTGTTGTGGCTGAGGGCTTGTTTTTGATCTCGAATGAAGCGAATGTCGTTTTCGTGGGCTTTGACGGCGACCAGGATGAGTGTGGATAGCACAAATGTGAAGCTGAGGGGAAAGGTAAGATGGGAATAAGTAATGCCGGACACGAGCAGCGGGAGAGCCAGCATGACTGCCGCATTGGCGATGATGAGCGCAAGGGCGCTCTGAAAGGCCAGAAGCAGGCCGCCCATGATGAGTGTGGGCGCTGTCCAAATGATGGTGTTGATTAACTGGTCAGGATTGTAGGCGGGCGAAAGGGTGACGGTAAAAGGGATGAGCAAAAAGGTGGCGAGGGTTAACACAACGCCCCATTTGAAATGGCGGGTTCGGCTGAGATAGTAGGCGATGGAGAGGGAAATGGAAGCGCTGCCGAGATATACCGGCGCTTCTCCGTTTAGAAGTGTGCGGATGGTTTCGGGTAGAAAGAAGAAGGGGAGGAGAAAGACGAGCAGCGCTGCCAGAAACTGGGCCTGGCGGCGGTGTTCGTTGTTTTGGATGGCGGATGAAGGGGCCGTCAGCCGCAGCCAGAATCGGGCCAGGGGAGATGCGGGGGGCGCGCCGGATGGTTTTGGGGGGATGGGTTTGTTGATCATGGATTGGTTTTGGGTCGTTGTCGGGTGAAACGGCCGTCTCTCTTCACATATCAAAATTTCCTTCCTTATTGTAGGAAGGGGACGACAGGAAAGCAATGGGATTGTATAGGTAGATGGTACGGGAAACGGCCGTTTTCCCCAAAAATTCACATCGTTTGCCCCTTGACAAAACCAATCCTGCCGCTACAATTTGATACAAAATATCAATGATACAAAGTATCAGTAGAGGAGACCGAAAAAAATGGATTGGAGACATTTACGACATTGCCTGGTTATGTGCTTGCTGTTGACCGGATTGTTGATTGGGTGCGGCGGCAGCGAACAGAGTGGAGCCTACAGCGAGGAAGCGGGCCGTGTGGATGAACATGACCACGACGGAGATACCGACCATGCTGAAGGGCATGAGCACGACCACAGCAATGAAGGCGGCGTGTTGGCGCTGCCAGCATTGGCGCCCATCAATTTGGATGGCGGCAAGCTGCAAGTCGTTGCCACCACCAGCATCATCGGCGACGTGGCCGCGCAAGTAGGCGGCGATTCGATTGAATTGACGACGTTGATGGGGCCGGGCCAGGACCCGCACAGTTATGAACCGGGGGCGAGAGAGTTAACGGCCGTTGCCCATGCCCACATCATCCTCATCAACGGCTGGGATTTAGAAGAAGGGCTGCTGCGCAGTTTAACCAACATCGGCGACGCCGTCCCCTTCGCGCCCGTTTCCGCCGGTATCCAGCCCCGCCAATTCGCCAAAACCGGGGCCGCCGACCCTCACGTCTGGCTTGACCCGCATAACGTCGTTACCTGGACGGAAAACATCCAGACCGCCTTCAGCGCGCTTGACCCGGCCAACGCCGCCGCCTACGCCGCCAACGCCGCCGCCTACAAAGCCCGACTGACCGACCTTATGACTTACGCCGACGAACAACTGTCCGCCATCCCGGCCGCGCAGCGCAAACTTGTCACCAATCATGGCGCATTCGGCTACTTTGCCGACCGCTATGATTTTCAGGTTGTGGGCACAGTTTTACCCGCTTTTAGCTCCCTGGCCGAACCCTCCGCCAGCGAACTATCGGCTCTGGTGCAAACCATGCGCGATGAAAACGTCTGTGCTATCTTTGCCGAAACCACCGCCAATGATCAATTGGCCCAATCCGTTGCCGCCGAACTGGATACGTGTACGGCCGTTCAGGTTTTACCCCTTTACACCGGCGCGCTTGGCCCAATCGGCAGCGGCGCCGACAGCTACATTGGCATGATCCGCGCCAACATAGATATGATTGTTAAGGGACTGGGGGCTGGAGACTAGAGACTACAAGACTACAAGACTACGAGACTACAAGACTAATCATGGACAATTTTGTCGCTCAAATCACTTCTCGGCACGCCGCCCATTTAACCGATGCGCCCACGCTGGAACTCAAAAACGTCTCCGTTGCTTATGTTGAAGGAGGCAACGGCGTCACGTCGCTTCATGGCGAACATCTAGCCCTGCAAGATGTTTCATTCCAGGTGGAATCCGGCGAGCGGATTGCCGTCGTCGGTCCCAACGGCGCCGGCAAAAGCACCCTCTTCAAACTCATCGTCGGGACGCTCAAGCCCAATCAAGGCGAGGTGAATGTGTACGGGCACGGCCCGCACGGCCACATTTGCATCGCCTACGTCCCGCAGCGCAGCCAGATTGACTGGTCGTTCCCCGTTACGGTGGAAGATGTGGTGATGATGGGGCGCGTGGGGCAGATTGGGCTGTTCCGCTGGCCGCGCCGCCGAGATTGGGATCTGGTCAAAGCCAGCCTGGAGCGGGTAAACGCGGCGCATTTGGCTAAAAAACAAATCGGCGAGCTGTCCGGCGGGCAGCAGCAGCGGGTGTTCATCGCCCGCGCGCTGGCGCAGGAAGCGGAGCTTTTGTTGATGGATGAGCCGTTGGCCGGGTTGGATGTGCCTAATCAAGAGGCGATTTTTGATGTGCTGGATGCTTTACGGCCGGATGGGGTGACGGTTTTGGTCGCCACCCACGATTTGAATCTGGCTGAATCGCGTTTTGACCGGATGATGTTATTGAATAAACGGATTGTGGCCTTTGATGTGGCAACGGCCGTACTCACACCCGACAATCTCCTCGAAGCCTACGGCGGCCACATGCACACCGTCGGCGGCAGCGGCGTGGTGTTGACCGACGAATGCTGCGGGGGGTTTGAAGAGGTGGAGGGGTGAAGGGGTCACGAGGTGAAGAGGTGAAAGGGTGAAGGGGTGAAGAGGCGAAGAGAGACTCGCAACCCCGCAACCCTGCAACTTTGCAACCCTGCAACTTTGAATTATGTTAACTTGGCTGCTTGAACCGCTAAACTACTCATTTATCGTCCGCGCATTATTGGCGGCGCTCACTGTTGGCGTCGTTGGCTCGGTGTTGGGAACCT
>JANTHP010000170.1 GCA_024762395.1 Anaerolineae bacterium
CATCCGCACGGCCAAATTTGGGCGCTGGACGCGCTGCCGAATGAACCGGCGAAGGAAGATGTGAAGCAGCGGGCTTATTGGGAGGAAAACGGCCGTCCCCTCCTCCTCGATTATGCTCAACTGGAAGCTAAAAAACGGGAGCGCGTCGTAGTCGAAAATGAACATTGGCTGGCCGTCGTCCCCTACTGGGCGCTGTGGCCGTTTGAAACGCTGCTGCTGCCGCGCCGTCACGTTCTGCGTTTACCTGATTTGGCCGGCGACGAACGAGATTCGCTGGCCGAAATCCTGAAATTACTGCTGACCCGCTACGACAATTTATTTGAAACATCGTTTCCCTATTCGATGGGCTGGCATGGCGCGCCGTTCAGTAGGGGCGTTTCGCGAAACGCCCCTACAGGACCCCCCCCTACAGGAAACGCCCCTACAGGAAACGCCCCTACACATTGGCAGTTACACGCCCATTTCTACCCTCCGCTTTTGCGTTCGGCGACGGTAAAGAAGTTCATGGTCGGCTTTGAGATGCTGGGTGAAGCACAGCGAGATTTGACGGCGGAGCAAGCGGCGGCGCGTTTGCGCGATGTGCCGGAGGCACATTACAGCGGAGCGGCGCAGTAACGGAGTAGAGAGGTGGCAACCCCGCAACCCCGCACCCTCGCAACCCTCGCAACCCCGCACCCTCGCAACCCGCAACCTCGCACTCTTGGATTGAAATGAAACAGCAAATTATTGAAGCATTTGAGCAGCAGTTTGGCGAACGGCCGTCTCACCTTATTCGTTCCCCTGGCCGCGTAAACCTGATTGGGGAACACACCGATTACAACGATGGCTTTGTTTTGCCGATGGCGATTGACCGGGCGGTTTGGTTGGCGGTGCGGGGTAGGGAAGACGGCCGTGTTCTCGTCCACTCCCTGGAACAAACAGAACCAACTGATTTTGCGCTGACAGATTTCCAACACAGCGGCGGCTGGGCCGAATACGTCAAAGGGATGGCGCGAGCGCTGCTGGACGCCGGGTACAAGCTCGCCGGCTGGGAAGGCGTCTTGACCAGCGATGTGCCGGTTGGTTCCGGTTTATCCTCCTCAGCGGCGTTGGAGATGGCGGTGGGAATGGCCTTTGCCGCTGTGTCTGATTTTCCCTTTGACGGCGTGGAGATGGCGCGATTAGGTCAGAAAACGGAAAACGAATGGGTGGGGGCCAACACCGGCATCATGGACCAGATGATTGCGGCCAATGGCCAGGCTGGGTTTGCGCTGTTGATTGACTGCCGTGATTTGTCTACAGAACCGATACCACTGCCGAAGGGCACGGCCGTTCTCATCATGGACACCGCCACCCGCCACACCCACACCGATTCCGGTTACAACGAACGGCGCAAAAGCTGCGAACGCGCCGCCCAATTCTTCGGCGTGTCGCATCTACGAGATGTGACAATTGAACAATTTGAAGCGCGGGCGGCAGAATTGGATGACGTGACGATGCGGCGAGCGCGCCACATCATCACCGAAAACGAACGCACATTGGCCGCTGCTGCCGCCATGAAAGCGGGCGATGCCGAAAAGTTGGGCGAACTGATGAACGCCAGCCACGCCAGCCTGCACATTGATTTTGAAGTGACGAATAATGAATTAGACATCATGGCCCGCATCGCCCAGGCACAGCCGGGCTGTTTTGGCGCAAGGATGACAGGGGGCGGCTTTGGCGGCTGCGTGGTGACGTTGGTGGATGAAAAAAGGGCGGAGGAAGTGGGAACGGCCGTTGCCGCCCAATACCAATCCGCCACGCCCTTAACGCCCCAAATTTTCGTCACGTCGGCCAGCGCGGGCACGGCCGTTTTGCCACTTTAAAACTTACTATGAATTGCTCCCCAAAATGTTCAAAATTCCCTAAAATAGGGGGATGAAAAAAACAGGTTTTGCGATTCTAGTTTTGTGGATTCTATCCGGGTGCGTTTCCCTTAAACGCGATAATTCTCAGCCAACGGCCGTTCCCCAGCCCACACAAACGCCCGTCATCCTCATCGCCACGCCCACCCCGTTGTCCGATGTCGCCCTGGCGCCGATTGATATCGAGGAGGAATTGGTCACGAATTTGTACGAACGGGCCGGGCCGTCCGTCGTCCACATCACATCCCAAGTCATCACCATGAACTTCTTTTTTGGCCCCAGCGCCAGCGAAGGTACCGGTTCCGGCTTTGTGTTCGACGAAGCCGGGCATATCGTCACCAATTATCATGTCATTGAAAATGCCGAAAGCATCGAGGTGCGTTTTTCCAATGACGTGTCGCTGCCGGCCAAGGTGGTGGGAGCTGACCCGGCCAATGATCTGGCTGTGCTGGCTTTAGAAGGAACAATTCCGCCCATCGCGCCGCTGGAATTGGGCGATTCGGCCGATTTGCGCGTGGGGCAGCGGGCGATTGCCATTGGGAATCCGTTTGGATTGGACAGAACCTTGACGACGGGCGTGGTGAGCGCATTGGGACGGCCGTTACAAACCGACAACAACAATTTCATCTACAACGTCATCCAAACCGACGCCGCTATCAACCCTGGCAACTCCGGCGGGCCGCTGCTGGATTCGCGGGGGCGCGTGATTGGGGTGAATACGGCCGTGCGCCAAAATGCGGAAGGGATTGGTTTCGCCATCCCCGCCGACACCATAAAACGAGTCGTACCCGCCCTCATTGAAAACGGCGTTTACCCCCACCCCTGGCTGGGTCTGCTGGGCTACTCCATCACGCCCGATTTGGCCGACGCGCTGAATTTGCCGGTAGAAGAAGGGGTTTTGGTGGCCCAGTTGTACCGCGATGGCCCGGCGCTGGACGCAGGGATTAAAGGCGCGCAAGACCAAGTTGTGATTGGAAATCGGCGGGTATTGGTGGGCGGCGATATTATTACGGCCGTTAACGGAACGCCCATCACCGATTGGAACAATCTCACCAAATTCCTGGAACTCAACACCGAAGTCGGCCAGACGGTCGTCCTGTCGCTGCTGCGCGACGGGCAGGCGATGGAAATTTCGCTGACGCTGGCGGCGCAGCCTTAATGCGTGATGCGTAATGCGTGAAAATTACGTATTACGCATCACAAATTACGCCGATCATAGCCATTTCGCCCGACAAACGACAGGCAGCGCGAAAGTATGATGGGGTAACATTGCACCTGGTAGTTATCGCATAAACCGTAGGGCAAGTTTGCAAACTTGCCCTACCTCAACACAGGAGAATTTTTATGAAAATTTTAGTCACCGGCGGCGCCGGGTACATCGGCAGCGTCGCCGTTGAGCGCCTCATCAAAGCAGGCGCAGAAGTTGTGGTTTTTGACAATTTATACCAGGGGCATGAAGATGCGGTGCATCCCGACGCTGTTTTTGTAAAGGGGGATTTGGCAGATAGGACGGCCGTCGAAACCGTCATCAGCCAACACAAACCGGACGGCATCATGCACTTCGCCTCCTACACCTTGGTCGGCGAATCCGTCGAAAAACCGTTCATGTACCTGCGCGACAACGTCGTCAACGGTCTTAATTTGATGGAAAGCGCCGTCAAGAACGGCGTCAAAGGGTTTATTCTCTCTTCAACCGCTAACTTGTTCGACGACCCGGAGCAAATGCCCATCGCCGAGACCGAGCGCATCGTACCCGGCAGTCCTTACGGCGAGTCTAAAAACATCCTGGAACGCAATTTGTACTGGATGGATAAATTGTATGGCATGCGCTTTGCCTGCCTGCGTTATTTCAACGCCTGCGGCGCAACGGAAGAACGCGGCGAAGACCACGCCCCGGAAACGCATCTGATTCCGCTGGTTTTGGAAGTGGCGCTGGGCAAGCGGGATAAAATCACCATCTTTGGCGATGATTACAACACACCCGACGGTTCCTGCGTGCGCGATTACATCCACATCGTTGATTTGGCCGAAGCGCATATTTTGGCGATGAAGGCTTTGTTGAATGGGGGTAAAAGTCGCAAATATAATTTAGGAAACGGCCGTGGCTTCAGCGTCAAAGAAGTCATCGAAACAGCGCGGGAAGTTACCGGGCATCCCATCCCCGCCGAAATCGGCCCCCGCCGCCCTGGCGACCCCGATATTTTGATTGCCAGCAGCGAAACCATCAACCACGAATTAGGCTGGGAACCGCAATATCCCGAACTGCGCCAAATTATCGAGACGGCCTGGAACTGGCATCAGGCCAATCCCGACGGATACGCAAAATAATAAACCTGCGAGGTTTTGAAAGCCTCGCAGGTTTCCATGAGCACACGGGCATTTTGCAACTAATTGCTATAAAATGCCCGTGTTGATTGTTGCGTAGGTCAAGTTTGCAAACTTGACCTACCTTTATAATGGAGAAACAATGAACTACGAAAAATTCCCGTATGAGATTGACCTCGAAGTTGCTTTCCGCGATATTGACGCGATGGGGCATGTAAATAATGCCGTCTTTTTCTCCTATTTTGAAACGGCGCGCATGAAATACGTGATGGAGATATTTGAATTGGGCGATTCGGAAGAGTTTGATCTGCTGGACATGCCTTTAATTTTGGTGCGCGCGACTTGCTCATATAAATCACCTGCTTTGTTGGCGGAAAAAATCAAGGTAGGTGTGGGAGTATCGCGGTTTGGCACGAAAAGTTTTGATTTGTTGTACCAGATTACAGGGGAAGACGGCCGTCTCATCGCCACCGGCAAAACAATCCAGGTTATGTACGATTATGGCAGCCGCAGCGCCTACGCCATTCCCGACAACATCAAAGCGCAGGTCGAGACATTCCAAAAAGGCTGGCAAGCGCCAGATTTTGTATGACCGATTTATTTGCTGCCGCTTTCGGCGTCTTGGCGCTAATTTTGTTAGCGAATTGGCTGGCTGTGCTGGATAACAGTCGTTACACCCGGGCATTTGACCATTTTCTCCTGATCATCAACCTGCTCCTCCTGCTCAATGGCATTATGCTCTGGCTGCTGCCGCCGCAATCGGCCCTGTTTTTGCCCGCTTTTGGCGGCGAACCGGCCGCTTCATACCTGATTGTCTGGTTTGGCATGTCGCTTTGGGGCATTTTTATCAGCCTTGCCTGGGGCCGCCGCTGGCTGGCGCGCTGGATGCCGCTTCGCGTCACATCACCGGTTCATACGCTGGCGCTTTTTTTAAGCGGGCTGTTGGCCGGGTCTACACTGCTCTCGCTTACTCAGGGGGGATTGGAAGGGATTGCAGAAACGGCCGTTTCCGCCCCGCTGTCTGATTTTGTTTTGCAGCAGCTTTTGTTTATCCTGGCCGCCCTGCTGGGTATCGGCCTGGCCATACGCCGCCGCCCGGCTGATTTGATGGCGAGATTGGGATTGAAACGGCCGTCAAAATCCCAAATTCGCTACGGGCTGCGCTGGATTGCCATCCTCCTGGCCGTTCAATGGATAGCCGGTATCGCCTGGGCCATCGCCAACCCCGAACAATCCGAACTGCTCGGCGGCATCAACAATACGCTGCTGGGCAATTTCGACACAGTCGGCGAATGGATCGTCGTCGCCCTAGGCGCAGGATTGGGCGAAGAGATATTGTTTCGCGGCGCGCTGCAGCCCGTTTTGGGCCTTTGGTTCACCTCCATCTTGTTCGCCATCGCCCACATCCAATATGGCTTTACCCCCATCACCCTGCTCATTTTCATCATCAGCATAGCGCTGGGGCACGTTCGCCGCCGCACCAACACAACCGTCGCCATTTTCGTCCATGCCGGATACGATTTTGTGCTGGGATTGCTTTTTTTGCTGGCGGTTTATCTGGAACCGTTTGCCAAATAAGACGGGAAGCCAATGCCCAAAGACGTACCGAGGGTGATGACGGCCGTTTTCCTCCATCCCTCATAAGCCATTGCCGCCGCCGTTGCATCATGAACCAGTTTCACCTGCACCGGCTGCGCCAACGCAGAACGAATTTGTTCCCTCACAAATGATTCCAGATGGCCGGTCAAGGTTTGCAAACGGGCATAGCAGCCAGTTTCCAGGTGGGCGGGGATGGGATGGCCGTTTTGCAAGTAACAGGCCAGGCTGATGACGATGATGGGGCCGAGTGTGCGGCCTTGTTGATGGGCGTCCTGCCAGGTTTGGGCAACGGCCGTTACCATTCCCCGCAATGTCTCCTCCGAAGCGCCCAACGACCAGCCATGATAATCATACGGCTCGCAGGGCGCGGGTAATGATGGCAAGGGGATGAGCGTTTGCAAACGGCCGTCCGCAAATTGGGCAACAGCGCGCTTAACGCTGGTATGACCAAAATCGAAAACCAGCGATTGGGACGTGGACGAACGCGGATGACGCAGATTTTTTTCGTTTTGGGCCATCCGTGCAGCTCCGGCGAGTGAAATGTTACGGCCGTATGGCGAAACATACACCGCAAAATCAGGAAATCCGCCATCGCGCACAACCGTTTGCGCCGCCTCAGCCATAATTGGCCCTAAATGGCCGGAAACCATCCCCCCACCCAGCCAGACAGTTTCAATTTGCGCCCACCACGCCCAATGACGGCCGTCCCAATCAGGCCGGGCAGCGCGGTTAGCCGGGTCGCCTCGTTTGAGGGTGAGGAGGAGGTAGCCGAGGAAACGGCCGTGTTCCTGACAGATACTACTGGCTACGCGAAGATTTTGAGGAAAAACACCTGTACTGAGCGCAGCCGAAGTGGCCGTCAAACAGCCATCAAACGCCCGAATCAAATCCGGCCGATCAGGATTTAGCCCCAACACCCCCGCCTGCCGCCGAATCCGTCCCGCCAGCGCCGCCGCCGACAAAAATTCATAGCCCAACCGCCCCCTCACCGCCTCCGGCAAAACAATCCCCGGCAAATCCACCACCCGCACGCGATTGATGGATGGCGTGATAAACGGATCGTTATGCAGAAAGGGGTTTTCCATGCAGCGGTTAAGAAGTCAACAACAGCCGCAAACCATTTTCGTCCACTATGGGAATACCCAGCGCTTTGGCTTTGGTCAGCTTGCTGCCGGCCTTCTCACCGGCCAGCAAGTAGCTGGTTTTTTTGCTGACGGAGCCGGTGACTTTGCCGCCATGCGCTTCGATGAGGGCTTTGGCTTCGTTGCGGCTCATGCCGGGCAGCGTGCCGGTGATGACGAAGGTGAGGCCGTCTAATGTGTTGGCCTTTTCGTTGCTTTCTGGCTTTTCGACGGTGAAGTTCAGCCCGGCGGCGCGCAGTTTTTGCAGGATGGCCTGGTTTTTCTCGTTGGCGAACCAGGTGATGATGTTGACGGCCGTTTCCGGCCCAATTCCCTCAATCGCCTCCAACTCATCCTGACCAGCCGCCGCCAATGCGTCAATCCCGCCCAACGCATCCAGCAGCAATCCGGCAACCACACCGCCCACATAGCGGATACCCAACGCGGTCAGGACACGCTCGGCGGGCTGGGCTTTGCTCGCCTCAATGCCTGCCAGCAGATTATCCGCTTTTTTCTCCTTGAACCCTTCCAGCTCAAGCAGTTGGTCGCGTTGGAGGGTGTAAATGTCGGCAATATCGTGGATGAGACCTTTTTCGATGAGGAGAACGGCCGTTTGCGAGCCAAAACTATCAATATCCATCGCCTCCCGACTGACAAAATACGCCACCCGCCGCGCCAACTGCTCCGGGCAAGCCGGATTATCGCAATAAATGGCAACCTCACCTTCGGGCTGAACGGCCGTTTCGCCACAAACAGGGCAATGCGTCGGCTTCTCAATCACCCGTTCCGAGCCATCCCGCAAATCCACCACCGGTCCAATGATGTACGGAATCACATCCCCCGCCCGCTTCACAATCACCGTATCGCCAATGCGAATATCCTTGCGGGCAATCTCATCATAATTGTGCAGCGTCGCATTTCGCACCGTCACGCCGCCAATTTCCACCGGCTCCAACACCCCTGCCGGGGCCAGAATGCCAGTGCGCCCCACGCTCACCTGCACATCCAGCAGCTTCGTCGTCCTCTCCTGCGCCGGGAACTTCATCGCAATGGCCCCGCGCGGGTCTTTACCCACAAAGCCCAGGCTGTCGGCCAACGGCCGATCGTTGATTTTGACAACCATGCCGTCAATTTCGTAGTTAAGTTGATTACGCTTCTCAATCCAACCGTCATAGGCGGCAGCCACTGCGTCTAAATCAGGGCAGTATTGGTTATCGGGCGAAACGGGAAAGCCTAATTGACGCAGCAAGGCCAATCTGTCCCATTGTTTAGCCGGAATCTCCCCGCCCTCCCAAAAGATAAAATCATAAACGTAAAGGGTTAACGGCCGTGCCGCCGTAATCATCGAATCCAACTGCCGCAGCGAGCCGGCTGCCGCATTACGCGGATTCATATAAGCCGCCTCTCCCGCCTCCATCCGCGCCAAATTAAACTGCTCAAACTTATCCAGCGGGAAAAACGCCTCGCCGCGCACCACCAAAACCGGCGGTGGAGCCAAATCGCTGTTCGGATCAATCGGAATGCGCTGCGGCAGACTGCGAATCGTCCGCAAATTTTGGGTAATATCCTCGCCCACCTCCCCATTGCCCCGCGTCGCCCCCTGCACAAACAAACCGTTTTGATAAGTCAACACCACCGTCAAGCCATCCAGTTTTGGCTCTACCACATAATCCAACGCCATCTCCGGGTCCGGCAAATAACGGCCAATTCGTGTGCGCCAGGCGCGCAAATCATCCGCATTAAACGCATTTGCCAGGCTCAAAATGGGAGCCGGATGCGCCACCTTCTCAAAAGCGTCCAGAGGTTCGGCCCCGGCCCGCTGGGTAGGCGAATCGGGCGTAACCAGTTCCGGATGTTCCGCCTCCAATGCAGCCAATTCCCGGAAAAGCTCGTCATATTCCGCATCGCTAATCACCGGCGCATCCAGCACATGATACCGGTACAAATGATAATTAACTTGCTTGCGTAGTTCGCTAATTCGTTCTTCAGGGGTCATAGTACACACAAAAAAACCTGCGAGGGTTCGCCTTGCAGGGCTAAATATCTACGGCGCGGCAGCAGGGGCCAAAAAATCGCCCGCCGCCCAGCCTTCCGTACCGTCGTCCAAACGCACCTGCCACCACAAAAAATCGCTTCCCTCCTGCGGGCCATCCAGCACAAGCAAAATCGTTCCTTCGGGAGCGATGGTTAAGCGTGCGTTGCTGGCGTTCGGGCCGCCGCGAATGGTTACGCCAACGTTATCGGTGTTAACAACTTGAGCATAGTAGCCGGGCGTAATCACGTCGGGAGCGACGGAAACATCGGGAGTGGGAACAGGGGTGAATGTAGGCATCGCTGTCGGCACGCTTATCACGGAGTCTGCCGAGGGAGAGGTCGGGCTGGGCGGTGCGGTTAAAATGATGACGGTTGGCTCCGGCGGCAGCGCCACTAACGGGTCGCGCAGTAAAAAAGCGCGCGCAATTGAAATCGCAAGACCCAAACCAATCAGCGTAACAATTACACCCAGCCCCAACCACAACCAGGGAACCGGTTCTTTTTCGCTTCGTTTCTTTTCTTTTGATACGCGCGGATCAGGCGGGACTTTGTATTGAGCCATTCAGTCTTTGTCTCCAGTCTCTTATTTTCTCGCTTCAACTGCAAGCAATGTTAAATCATCGAAAGAGGGCGCGTCCTGGCAAAATGCAGCCACATCCTGAGCAATATAGGCGACTAAATCGGCCGCCGGCAGCCGCCCACCTCTCGCTAAGGATTCCGCTAACCGTTGGCTGCCATATTGTTCTTCACTCAGGCTGGCAGCATCGGTAACGCCATCGCTGTACAGAAGCAAGCGATCGCCGGGTTGAAGTTGAATGGTGTGTTCGTCCAGGGAGAT
>JANTHP010000171.1 GCA_024762395.1 Anaerolineae bacterium
TATCGGGAATTGGAATTCCCGATACTTGGCTCAACGTTTCGGGAATTCCAATTCCCGAAACACGCACTTTTCTCAACTCATTTGAAACACACCCTTTGGCAAATCGTTTCGATACAGTAAATCGTGCAAGAAACGATTTACCAAATCGTTTTACATAAGGTGAAAATATGGGTGAATTTGTCTTTGGCTCTCTAGCTACGACAGAAAAAAGATTTCAACATTTACAAGAAACGTTTCAAGGCGTCAGTCACCGCAGCCGGATGGCGCCGCGCGCTGTGCAGGCGGGCGACTCGCCGGTTTTGACGGTGACGGTGGAGCTGGATCGGGCGATGGCGCGGGTGGAATGTGTGGCGCTGGAACCGGAAACGGCCGTCATCCCTCTCCAACCCGTCAAAACAGAATGGGACTTACTCAACTGGTCCTATTACCAAATCTGGCAAGCCGCCCTGCCGCCGCAGCCGGACGGAACGCTGGTGCGCTACCAAGTCCTGGCCTATCCCGCCGACGGCGGCGACCCCATTCCCGCCGACGATGGGGCGACCTTTTCCTACCTGGTAGGGGAGTGGCGGCAGCCGGATTGGGCTGAATCGGCCGTCGTGTACCAGATTTTCCCCGACAGATTTTATCCGGGAGACGGCCGTTCCTGGCGCAAAACCAACACCCTCAACGACATCTACGGCGGAACCCTGCGCGGCGTCATCCAAAAACTGGACTACATCGCCGATTTAGGCTTCAACGTCATCTGGCTCAACCCCTTTTTCCCCGACGACACCCATCACGGCTACCACGCCAGCGATTACCACGCCGTCAATCCGCGCCTGGGGACGCTGGCCGACGTGCGCGAACTGGCAGCCGAAGCGCACAAACGGGGCATCCGGCTGCTGCTGGACTTTGTCGCCAACCATTGGGGCAGCGACCACGCCACCTTCCAGGCGGCGCTGGCCGACCGGAACAGCGAGTACCATGATTGGTACACCTGGCGCGATTGGCCGCGCGACTACAAAACCTTCTTCGGTGTCAAAGATCTGCCTCAAATCAATCTGGAACACCGCCCGGCGCGGGATTATGTGCTCAACGCTGCCCGTTATTGGCTGGAGGAGATTGGCTTTGACGGCCTGCGCCTCGATTACGTCCTCGGCCCGTCGCTGGATTTCTGGACGGAGCTGCGGGCGACGGTGAAAGCCATCAACCCCGACATCTGGCTGTTTGGCGAGGCAGTGGATGCGCCGGACGCTCAGTTGGGGTACATGGGCCGCTTTGACGGGACGCTGGATTTTTTGCTGGCCCAGGCGCTGCGCGATACGTTTGCCGCCAATACGATGGATGCAGCTGCATTTGACGCTTTTTTGCAGCGGCATGAGGCGTATTTTCCAAAGGGATACGGCCGTCCCAGCTTTCTCGATAACCATGACCAAAACCGCTTCCTTTTCATCGCCGGGGGCGACAAACGCAAGCTCAAACTGGCCGCCTTGTGCCAATTTACCCTGTCCGGCGCGCCCATCGTCTACAACGGCACGGAAGTGGGCGTCAGCCAGCGGCGCGACCGCACCGATCCGGCCAGCGACGGCATGGCCGAAGTGCGCCAGCCGATGCTGTGGGGGGATGATCAGGACAAGGAGCTGCTGGTCTACTACAAATGGCTGATTCATTTCCGCCGCCAGCATCCGGTGATTTGGAACGGCCGTCGCCAAACCCTCCACGCTGCCAATCAAATTTACGTTTACGCCTGCGTCAATGAGGAAGAAACGGTTTTGGTTGCCTTGAATGTGAGCGATGAAGCGCGGGAAATCGAGGTAACTGTGCCGGGGGGGGACGGCCGTCATCGGTTTGACCTGGCGGCGTGGGGCGGGGAGACGGCCGTGTTTTGATTTTATTCTCCCGGTAACTGCTAAGTCTCAGAGGTGACAGTCACTTATCAAGGCCATTTGTCATGACCATTGCCCCTGGGAAAAGTGACTGTCACCTTAGTCGTTACGCCCCCGGAGGTTTTGAACCTTCGAGAGGTTTCGTTAAAATCACCCCATGATCCAATTTTGGCAAAACCGCCTCAGTCATCGCTTATCGCTGCTCACTTTACTGCTCGTCGGCTTTTTTTTGCGCGTCCATCGGCTGGGCGATAAGCGCGTTTGGTGGGATGAGGGGCTGGCGGCATGGACAGCCCGCGACACATTGGCCGCTACCGCTCACTGGACAGCCCACGACGTCCATCCGCCGCTTTACTTTTGGCTGCTGCACTTCTGGCGGTTAGCCGGCGGCGACAGCGAATTTGGTTTGCGCCTGTTGTCGGTCATGATTGGCGTGTTGACGGTGGCAGCGGCTTACTTGCTGGGCCGACTCGTCGGCGGGCGCAAGGTCGGCCTGCTGTCGGCGCTGCTGATGACCATTTCCCGCTTCGACATCGCCTGGTCGCAGGAGATGCGGATGTATGCGCTGTCGGCGCTGCTGGGGGCGTTGGCGTTGTGGGCGGCGATTCGGGTGTGGAATCGGGGGCGATGGCGGGATTGGTTGGCTTACATTCTGTTCATGACGGCCGGATTGTACACGCTTTACCTCTCAGTTTCTGTTCTTGTTGTTGTCAATCTCATTTGGCTGTTTGGGGCGCTGCCGCGTGCGGCCCAAAAATGGCGCGAATTTTGGCGTTGGTCGGCGGGGCAGGCCGTTATTTTAGCCTTGTTTGCCCCCTGGTTAGCTTACGCCCTGCCCCGCATCCCCACCTGGTCGTCGGCCGAACCGGTAGCGCCGCTGGATTTTGTGAAGATTTATTGGACGATGTTGACGGTGGGCGTGCCGCTAAATGTGGGGCAGTATGCCCGGTTTACACTGCCGGTATTGGCGATTTTTGTGGGGGGAACGGCCGTTATTCTTTGGGGAAGGAACACAGAGTTACACAGAGAGAAAGAGAAAGAAATAGAAAATCCGCGTTCATCCGCGTCCATCCGCGTCCCCAAACGGGCGCGTAATGTGTGGTTGTTGGTGATTGGGCTGTTGTTTCCGGCGGTTGTCGTTTACGCCGTTTCTATCCCCAAAGAGACTTTTTTCTACGCCCCGCCGGTGGCCCCGCGCTATCTCATCATCTTTTTGGCCGCTTATACGACGCTGATGGCCTGGGGATTGGTCGAATTGGGTCGGAAGCGGGGCTGGATTTCGTGGTTATTGACGGCCGTTGTCCTCTACACAGCCTGGGTTGGCCTGCGCGATTATCACGCCGGGCGGATTTTGTTGGATGATTACAAGTCATTGGCGCTGACGCTTGAGGCTTACCGACGGCCGTCCGACGCCGTCATCCTCTTTACCGATACCGATTGGCCTATTTTTGCCTACCATTACCCGGACGAATGGCGCGGCGTGCCTCATGCGTGGCAGATTACGCCGCAGGCAGCCGGCGACTTTTTGTCGCCCATTTGGGAAGCGAGCGACGGCGTCTGGCTGGTCGTCACGCCGTATGCCGGGGTGAGCGACCCGCAGGGGGCGATGATGGCGTGGTTGGCGCAGCGGGCGACGGCCGTTACCGATTTCCCCTACGAAGACAAAACGCTCTATTTTTACGCCCGCGCGGATGAGCCGTTGGCGCTGCAACCGGGAGCGGAGCCGCGCTGGTCGAAAACGGCCGTTCTCCCCCACAATCGGCAGCTAACCGGCTACGATCAGGTTCTCCGCGACGCCCGCAGCGGCGACACGGTTCACCTTTTCCTCTACGGGCGCGGCGCGGCGGTGGAAACCGGCGTGGGGCTGGTGGATGAAGCGGGGGCGGTGTGGCAGGAGACGGCCGTTACCCTGACCCAGCCCCGCCAACAGGTTGATGTACTCATCTCGCCGGATACGCCGGACGGCCGTTACCATCTCTTCGTGCGCGATGAGGCCGGTAATCCCATCCGCCTCGGCCCCATCGCCCTGCACCAAAAGGGCGGCGTCCCCCTCGCCGCTGCCGACGTGACCATCGCCAACCGGCTGGACGTGGATTTTGCGGCGGGCATTCGCCTGCTGGGCTATGAAGTGGAAACGGAAGCGCCCCAGCCCGGCGGAACCGTTTACCTGACGCTCTACTGGCAGGTGCAGGAACCGGTCACGCAGAAATACAAAATCTTCACCCACCTGCTGGGCGACGTGTACAACGCGGATACGGAGAATTTCTTGTGGGGGCAGCAAGACAATGAGCCGGTGAACAACACCCGCCCTACCACCACCTGGCGCAGCGGCGAAGTCATCGTGGACAGCTACGCCATCCCCATCGCCCCCCACGCCCCGCCCGGCGCGTACCAAATCGAAATCGGCCTCTACGACCCGGTTACGGGCAGCCGTTTGTTGACGCTGGCGGGGGAGGATCATTTAGTGGTTACGGCCGTTGACATTCGGTAGAGCAGTCTGTTCAGCGTCTATTTCATCGGCTTACATCTGCCAGCACGTCTTGCAGGCCGTGTAAATTGCGGTTCCAGTCATCGGCGGTGTAGTTGGAGAGCAGGATGGCGATGGCGGCAATGCCTTGTTTGTCTAACCAGTCAGCCACATCGCCCGTGATGGCGTAGCCGGTGATGTAGCCGAATTTGTAGCCGGAATTGGCCCCGTAAACGGAGGCCAGCCGCTGCGAATCGGAATGAAACTGGTTGCATCGCCCTGGAACGACTAGCTCGCCCCGCGCTTCCCAAAAGATGACGGCTTCTGGCTGTATATCCAGGAAGAAGTCACGCAGGGCCTGGGTTTCCGGTTCGGAGAAGACGGCCGTTCCCGGATTGATGGCCGTATTGCGCCATTCGGCCGTACTGGCCCAGTTGCAGTCCCAGTTGCGATTGATGTCTACGCCGTTGCCGTTGATACGGCCGTTCACCATCTCTACACCCCCGTTCACGCTATCGGGATTAGCTGTCGGAATAATGTACAAACTGACATTGGATGGCACGTCTTGCCCATGCGTGCTGAAATAGTCCAATGCCTTCTCAGCGACGGCGACCGTCCCCGGCGCAAAACCGGCGTGCATACCGCCTACCAGCACAACAGCCCTCGGCCCTTGGCCAATTTGGGTTACTTTGATGGGGGCGCCATTGGCCGAACGGCCGATTTCCCGCGTTTGTACCGTGATATTGGGCGTGTTCATCACAATTGTTGTGTTTGTATCGGCCGTTTTGAAACGGGGTTCGGCTTTGGGATTAACCCGATCATCATTGATTTCGATGGTTAGATTTCCCTTGCCATCGCCGCTGACAATGGCGTCTACATCATTCAAATCAACAGCGAACGGCTGGTCGTTCAAATCATAAATCCAGGTTTGGCCGGGCATAGCCAGCGTGAGGGTTTTCTTGTTGGGAAATTCGGCCGAGCCTTCCACAAATACGCTAAACCCGCCCAGCGGGGTGGGGATGGCCGGGGTTTCCAGCGTAACGGCGACTTCAACTTCGCCGTCCTGGTTGATGGAAACGGAAAATAATCCCAACGAGACGCCCACTTTCATGGCAGCGTCTACTTCTTGACCTGTGTTTTCTTCAATGATGTTTTCTACGGTTTCGTCTAAACTGCTTATGTCGCCGCCGCAACTGAGCAGTAAAAGAATGGGGAGTACCTGTAAAATCTTCCTGATCATGAATCCCTCCGCTGATTGCACGTTTGTTTTTTAAGATAGCATAGGGGAAACGGCCGTGTCAATTCCAGCAGCGCTAATCTTGCGCTATAATGAAATTCAAAATGAAGCACAGGAGGAATCATGAACTGGTTCCAAAAAGAGATAACGCTCGCCCCTAAATCGCGCGGGTTTCACTTAATCACGCGGGAAATTTTGCGGCAAATCCCGGAAATCAGCCAAATTCGGGTAGGATTGGCCCATATTTTCATCCAGCATACGTCGGCGTCGCTGGCGCTGAACGAGAATGCCGATCCGACGGTGCGGCAGGATATGGAACGCCATTTTAACCGGATGGTTCCCGAAAATGCCCCCTATTTTGTCCACACGTATGAGGGGCCGGATGATATGCCGGCGCACATCAAGGCGGTTTTGTTAGGCAGCAGCGTCACGGTTCCGATCACGAACGGCCGTTTCAATCTGGGAACGTGGCAGGGCATCTACTTGTGCGAACACCGGGACCGGGCGCGGGGGCGGCGGCTGGTGGCGACGGTGCAGGGGGAGAAGTGAGGGGGCAAACTTCTTATTCTAACGGCCGTAACGCCGCCCGTACCGGACTGCCATCCCCACCCACAATTTTCAGGGGGAGGGCGACGAGTTCATAACGGCCGTCTCCCGCCCGCGACAAATCCAATCCTTCCAAAATCGCAATCCCGTTCCGCAGCAGCGCCTTGTGACCGGGCAAATCCTCGCTGTCAACCGCATCCATCGAAGGCGCGTCCGTTCCATAGAGAATGACGCCCAATTGGCCCAAATAATCGGCCAATTCCGGGCTGGGGTAAGGGATGGCGGCAGGGAATTGGTCGAAGGGCAGCCCTTGCAGCGGCGTGCGCACCAGCAGCCGTTCCGCGCCGCGCAAATCGTAGGCGGCAAAATCGGCCGGGAAGAGCGGTCCGGCTTCTTTGGTTACGGTGACGAGGCGAGCATGGCCCCAGTACGGCCGTAACGCCACCGCATCCATCGCCAGCCCATCATCCGTAAAGTGACGCGGCGCGTCGGCGTGGCTGCCCGTGTGGGCGCTGATGGTCAGCGTGGTAAGATTGACAATCTCGCCTTGTTGGCGGTCTAAAATCGTTGCCAGCTTGTAAGGCGTATCTCCCGGCCATACAGCCATCCCTTTTGCCAATGCGCGGCTGATGTCAATGATAGTCATAATCAAAAAACCTCCCGAGCGGATTACTTCGGGAGGTTTTTTACCAGCGAATGGGGCAAATGACAATAAAAAGGCCGCTTACTTGAAGCCCGTTTGCCAATTCCGCTAACTTATTTGCGAACGGGCGCTTAGCAATCGTCCATTATTTGCCTCCGTGTTTCGGGAAATCCAATTCCCGAAACATCCCTGCAAAAAAGGGAACTTATTTATAGACTCTTACTTAATAGCCGGGCGGGGCGTCAACAGGGCCGTCAAACTGCATGATGGTAAAGACGCCGCCTTGCGGGTCTTGCACGACGGCGAATTTGCCCAACTCGCCCGCCGGGGTTGGCGGAACCATGACATTGCCGCCTAGCTCGCTGACTTTGGCGACCGAAGCATCCAGGTTGGCGATCATGAAGTAAACGTTCCAATTGTTGGGGACATCGGGCGGCCACTCTTCATCCATTTGAAGGATGCCGGCCTGGATACGGCCGTCTGCCTTACACATGATGTAGCCGTTGGGATCGCTATCATACGTCCAGCCGAATACTTTACCGTAGAAATCTTTGGCTCCTGCGCTGTCGCGGGTTTGTAATTCATTCCAAATCAACGTATTGGGTATATTTACCAACTGCGCGCCGATATGGTTCTTGGGCTGCCAAATACAAAACGGGGCGCCGGACGGGTCTGTGCCGGCTACCATACGGCCTGAATCCATCACATCGAAGGGAGGCCCCATGAGACTACCGCCGGCGGCCGTGATTTTTTCCGCAGCGGCGTCTACATTAGAATGCTTCACATATGATGACCAGACTGTTGGAATCCCTTGCTCTTGCATTTCAGGCGATAAAGCGCTGAGGCCAACGACATTTTTGCCTTCAATGGTACACATGGTGTACGTCGTTCCCATGTCGGTGGGTACATCTTCGAAGTCCCAGCCGAAAAGGCCGCCGTAAAATGACTTGGCTGCCTCAGTATCGGTTGTTGCCAGGTCAACCCAGCAAAAAACGCCATCAGGGTATTCTTTGACTACTTGCATTTGCTATTCTCCTTTTGCTAAATGGTGGAATGGACAGGTTGGACTAATGAAATTGTGATCTAGACCAGTATATCATAAATAGAACATCTGGTCTATTGAAATTGGGGGGATTTTCATTTGTTTTTAAGCCAGAAACTGATCAGTGCCAGTTTTGTCGCCGTTCTTGTTTGCGCTGGCTGCGTTTCTTTTTGTCGGCCAATCGTTTTTCGACAGCCGCTCTGCCGGGCCTGGTTTTGCGCCGTTTTTTGGGGCGTTTGAGGGCGTTGGCGAGGATGAGTTGGAAGCGGAGAACGGCCGTTTCCCGATTGCGATACTGGCTGCGTGACTCTTGAACATCAATGCGCAGTATTCCCGCTTTATCTAACCGCGAGGCCAGTTTGGTTAGCAGGCGGGCGCGCGTCGCCTCATCCAGACTGGGTGAATGGGCAACGTCAAACAGCAGCGTCGCCCGCGTCGCGGAACGGTTAGCGTGCTGCCCGCCCGGTCCGCCGCTGGTGGAAAAGCGAAACTTCAACTCGGCGGTAGGGATGTTTACTTGCGCGTTAATAAAAATCAGGTCATCGCCGCTCATTCAACATCCATTGTATCAAAGCAGTGCAGACCTGCGAGGTTTTTTGAATCTCGCAGGTCTATTCGGTTTAGTAGATCGGCATAGTTAAGTCTACTTCGCTGGCCCAGCGGTTGATGCCGCCATCCAGGTTGAACAAATTCGTAAAGCCGTATTCCTGCAATTCGCGGATGACATCGGCGCTGCGAGAGCCGCTGCGACATTGAACGATGATGGGAACGGCCGTATCCAACTCTTCCCTTCTTTCTACCACCTCTCCTGCGGGAATCAACCTGGCTCCCAAATGGCCCAAATTAGAAATCTCCCACTCAGGCTCTTCGCGCACATCCAAAATGAGAAGATTTTCACCCGCATCCAATCGTCGTTTCAGTTCCAGCGGCGTAATTTGGGCTACAGCCTCGCCTTCTTCCGCCGTCAGAGGCAGGCTGTGGTCATGGGCCGGTACCCCGCAAAACTGCTCATAATCAATTAACTCGGTAATCGTCGGGTTTTCGCCGCATATCGGGCATTGGGGATTCTTTTGCAAGTGTACTTCTGTAAATTCCATATTCAACGCATCATACAGCAAAAGACGGCCGACCATACTTTCGCCAATCCCCAAAATATATTTGATCGCCTCCGTTGCCTGCATCGTCCCCACCGTGCCCGGCAAAACGCCCAGCACACCCCCCGCCGCGCAACTGGGAACCGCCCCCGGCGGCGGCGGTTCAGGGAACAAGCAGCGGTAACACGGCCCTTCGGCGGCATCGAAGATGGACAACTGTCCTTCAAAACGGAAAATACTGCCGTAAACGTTGGGCTTGCCCAGCAAAACGCAGGCATCATTGGTCAAATAGCGGGTGGGAAAATTATCGGTGCCGTCAATGACAATGTCATACGGCGCGATAATCTCCAGCGCATTGGCCGAGGTCAACGGAACCTCATAGGTATCTACCTGAACGTGCGGGTTGATGTCCAGCATCGTCTCTTTGGCGCTTTGCAATTTGGAACGGCCGACATCTTTTGTGCCATGAATGATTTGCCGCTGTAAATTGGAGTAATCTACCACATCATAATCTACCAACCCGATCCGGCCAATGCCTGCCGCAGCCAGGTACATTGCCAATGGCGACCCCAATCCACCCGCCCCGACAAGCAAGACGCTGGCAGCCTTGAGTTTTTTCTGTCCGCTCATTCCCACCTCAGGCATGATGAGGTGACGGCTGTATCGCTGCACTTCTTCGTGCGATAAATGAATATCAGCCAAAGCATCAGGATGGATGCGGTTTTTACTTGTCATGATGTTCTCCGTGTTTTAGTCGAGTAGTCAAGTAGTCGAGTAGTCAAGTAGTCGCGTGGTCGCGTAGTTGCGTAGTTGCGTAGTTGCGTAGTTGCGTAGTTGCGTAGTTGCGTAGTTGCGTAGTTGCGTAGTTGCGTAGTTGCGTAGTTGCGTAGTTG
>JANTHP010000172.1 GCA_024762395.1 Anaerolineae bacterium
TCATAAATTGTATCTGATGTTGGGATGTACCCCTATGATGCTGACCCGCTATTCAATTGTTTGAGAACTATTTATGGAATTACTTTATACGAGGAGATTTAGCGGCTGTCTCGATGTAACCAGAATCGACACCTTTGGGCACGTTTTTAGCATCTGGTCAATGAGCGATACGCCGGCCAATAACTGCTCGAAATTGTCAAGGATGACCAGCATGTTGCGCTGCGCCAACGATTTGAGAAGTTGGGGGAAAAGCGGCCTGGCTTTGTCAGGTGCCTGATAACCTATCGCCGCCGCAATCGCCGCGGGAATCTCATCTGGTTCTGTGATTGCCGCCAGATCAACGAAGACGACACCATCACGGAACGCAGGCAGCAGGCGTCTGCCAACGGCAATGCCCAGGCGTGTCTTGCCCATGCCGCCGGGCGCAACAATAGTGACCAGCCGCCGCTGCTCTTGGGTGAAGTGGGCGCTGATTACGGCCGTTTCCCGTTCGCGGCCGATAAATGGTGTCGTATCCGCCGGCAGATTGTGTCTGATTTTAACCGGGGGTGTGATGGGATGGTCGGCCGCAGCCCGGCCAACGCGCCCTGATTTGATATCCTCAACCAGCTGAACGGTTTCAGGCGCCGGTTCCACACCGATCTCTTCCCATAATTGCTCCCGGCAGCGATCAAACTGTGTTAACGCACTGCTGCGGTCGCCCATCAGCGCGTAAGCTTGCATCAACTGCCGGTAAGCCGGTTCCCGCCACGGTTCGAGCGTCAACTGGCGCTGTGCCATCGCCACCGCAGTGCTGTATTCGCCCACCTGTAAACTGTCTTCAGCGACCTGCAGCATCGCTTCCAGCGCCAATTGATGCAGATGTTCGCGTTGGTTACGCAGCCATACTTCGAACGGTTCGCTGTTGCACGGGAAGCCTGGCAATAAATCACCAGCATACAGGTCAACAGCCTTGGCTAAATCGTTGGCATCAACGGCCGTTAAAAACCGTTCCACATCCAGTACATAATCGGATGCTGCATTGAATTGCACCGTTTGTCTGGTAACAAGTAGATAGGTTTCCTCGCTGCTATCCAGCAGTTTGCGAATGCGGTACAACGCCTGGCGCAAGTTATTCCTTGCCTCTTTTTGGGGTGATTCTGGCCAAAAAAGTGTGGTCAATGTTTCGCGTGAAATGGGCTTACCGCTGTTGCAGGCCAGATAAACCAGCAATCCCCGATTATTTACCGAGCGAAATCGGGTAATTGGCTGTTGGTCAAGCAGTCCTTGAAATCCACCGAAAAACGACAAAACGAGGCTGGGCATGACCAATTATGGGAAACTGTGACCAATTGTGCAACTCAAAAAAAGAAATTGGTAACGTTTTGGTAACGACTGGTTGTTACTATTCAACAACTAAATCCGATAAAGGCAATGGAGGCACCAAATGATCATTAACCGTGTAACGGCAGCGGTTCATGCGGGGCAAACAGAAAAGCTCGTTGAACTCATGATTACGGAAGCAAAAGCACTTTTCCAAGTTTCAAGAATCAGCACCTATGCAAATCCTGATAAAGATGAAGAACGCATCGTGATCTTTGACCTTGATTTTGACGATATGGCTGGATTTGAGGCGTGGCGAGCTGCAATTCCAGACAATCAAGATTTCTTTGATCGATGGGGTAGCATGGTAGAGAGCTATACAGGTCAACTGCTCCATACGGATGGCTGATTTGGATGATTTCAGCCATTTAACAAACTAATTAAAAGGATAAATATGACCAATCCAATAGCAAGCGAACTTGTGGGACCTTGGTTTTTGCCATTCCCACATCAGGCACTTCTCCGACTCGTGGACGATCTGAGCGATGAAATGATCGCCAAACCACCAAGTGCTACGGCACCACCAATTGGCTGGCATGTTTTCCACATTGCCCGATGGGCCGACAGATTACAGGCCAGTTTTCCGAATCAACTGCCGGGTGATGGTCATCCATCAGAATTACCGCGTCAGATCTGGCAGGTTGAAAAAGTGGCACATGCGTGGGGAATTGATTCGAGCACGCTCGGTTGGCTTGAAGCGGGTCCAGGCATGACGGTTGAGCAGGCCATAATCGTCGCCTCGGTTGGTAAAGAAGCGTTAACGGCGTATGCAAAAAAAGCTTTTCAGGCAGCGGACGAGTCGGCAAAGCATCTCCATGATCATGAGTTGACGCAACACCGGAACTCCATCATTCCAGAGTCACAGGTCGATACAGAAACAGGCGTTCCAGTAACGACCGGCCCGCATCTGGTGACCGTGTATTTTGATTTGTTGTTCCATTTTAGTCATGCCAGCCGCCATTTAGGGATGGTTGAAGCATTGAAAGGAGCGATGTGTTCGGTGCGTGGAACGGCCACCGTATGAGGAGATCGAATATGAAGATATTGATGATTGGCGGCACGTCGTTTTTTGGCAAGGGAATTGTTGAGTTGGCTTTGGAAGCAGGGCATGAGGTGACGATATTTAGTCGCGGCAATGCCCGCCCGGCCTTCTGGGATCGGGTTGAGCATATCAATGGCGACCGCAACGATACGGCCGATTTCTCCGCAAAGCTGGCTGGCAAGCAGTTTGATGCGGTGATCGACAACATCGCATTCAATGGCGAGCATGTGACGACGACTTTGGCGGCATTACGGGGCAATGTTGGCCGGTATATTTTGACATCGACAACGGCCGTTTACATCAGCGCCGGACCATTTGACCAGCCTTTGACCGAAGCGGATGCCCGCTACGAACTGCCCGCCAACCCGCAGCTGGCCAGCTTCCCCAAACCAACACCGGCAGGCATGATCGGCTATGCAACCGGTAAGCGGGCCGCCGAGAAAGCCCTTATCGAACAGCAGCAAGTTGCCTACACCATCATCCGCCCCCACATCGTCGTTGGACCTGGGGATAACAGCGGCCGTTTGCAGTTTTTTTGCCAGCGCTTGCAAGATGGGAAACCGCTGATCATGACGAATGGCGGCGTGCAATCGCTTCAGTTTGTTTACAGCCGCGACCTGGCGCAAAGTTACCTGCTTGCCCTCAACAGCGAGCGTGCGATGAATCAAGCCTATACGCTTGCGGGTGATAAAACGTGCCGCCTGGTGGAATGGGTCGAACTGCTGGCTCAACGCCTCGGCGTTGAGCCTAGTCTTATATCCATACCGGGTGATGTTATTGCAAGCGCACCCTTTCAGTATGCGGAGAACTGGGTGATGAAGGGCACACTCACATTTGATGTCTCAAAGGCCGGGCGGGATCTCGGGTTTCAGCCGACACCCATCGAAGCATGGACAAAGGTTTGTGCCCAATGGTACAGGGAGGCGGAGCATGCAGCCGATTCGCCTGGCTATGCCGACCGTGCTCAAGAGGTCGAACTCGTAAATCGTTACCAGAATTTAGTGGCCGATTTGGTCGCATAGGCGCCGCAAAAGGAGAACTAGACATGATTACGTTGAAAGAATCCCCTATCCGGCAGAGTGTAAACGGCCGTAGCAACCATTGGGTTGAATTGATCACCCAAATGGCGGATCAATTCAGTGCCTGCGAACAAGAATCAGACCAGTCAGATGCGTTTGTAACGGCCAACTATGCATTGCTAAAGAAACACGGATTTTTTGCCGCGCTCGTACCGGCCGAATTCGGCGGCGGTGACGCGACATTTGACGAAATGAGCGACATCCTGCGCGTTCTGGCACAAGTCAGCAGTTCAACCGCTCTGGCGCTCTCCATGCATCAACATCTCGTCGCGGCAAATGTGTTCAAGCACAAGAAAGGACAGGATGTGCGCCGCTTTCTGCAAAACGTCGCCGATCAACAACCCGTCCTCATCAGCACCGGGGCACGCGACTGGCTGGAATCAAACGGAACGATGACCCTAACAGAGGGCGGTTATTTGTTTAGCGCCGTCAAACAGTTTGCCAGCCAATCGGCCGATGGCGGGATTGCCGTCACCAGCGCGCCATACGAAGATGAAAATGGCGACTGGCACGTGCTGCACTTTGCCGTCCCTTTAGTCAGCGAAGGTGTCTCGTTGATAGAGAATTGGGAGGCCCTGGGCATGCGCGGCACGGGGTCCCACGCCATCAAGTTCGAAAACGTCTTTGTACCTGATAAAGCGATTGCGCTCAGCCGGCCGCGCGGCGCGTATCACGGCGTCTGGAATGTCGTCCTCACCGTGGCCATGCCGCTGATCATGTCCGTCTATGTCGGTATCGCGCAAAAGGCAGCGCAGATCGCGATCGATCATGTCAGGCAGTTTGCAACTCCGAAACCGCACCAGGTAACGGCCGTAGGCGCACTCAACAACGAATTATCAATCGCCGAGATGACCTTGCGTGACATGCTGCGAATCAACAACAACTTCGACTTCACACCGACAGATGCGTGCGGCCACCAAATTCTGACGCGCAAGAGCATCATTGCTGATTCCGTCATCAAGGTCGTCAATCAGGCAATGGACATCGTGGGCGGGCAGGCATTTTACCGTTCGCACCCGCTAGAAAAACACCTGCGCGATGTGCAAGGCGCACGCTACCATCCCATTTACGAAGCCGATCAGCATCTCTTCTCTGGCAATTACCTGCTTCGTCAATAACATTGCTTTGGTAGTTGTCCAAAGCGCGTTTGGGTTTCTCCGATTGGGCCATCAAAACGACACAAATAGTTTACGTGACGCGCATAACGATGAAGAAAGTATTACTGATTGGTATTCGTACCACACAATTAGCCGAATTGGCTCAAAAGCTTCGTCCATTTCGGGTCGAAATACATGTAGCGACCAATCTGGAAGAGGTGAGCCGCATCTTCATGCAGGAAATGATCGAGTTCGTATTTCTTGGCTTCGAAACCGATTTTGAACACAGGCTTAAGACGTTAGCTCACATCTTCACAGTTAGTCCGACTTCTGAAATTCATATCATGGGATACAAAAGTGATCCGGCAGCATTTGTCGCCAGCATTTTGGCATCAGCAGGGACTGAATGATGGCTGGCTGCCAGTTAGCTTACTTCAGGGGAAGAATTGCGTTTCTTATTCTGCCTACAACAACAAAAACCAGCCAATTGGCTGGTTTTTGTTGTTATGCCCCCACGGAGCGAAGCGGGCTACCTGGTGGGCTACAACAGTCCGGCCCAGTTTAGCAGCGAGTATAAGCGGCATTTAGGCTATGCGCCGTCGGCGACGGCGGCGGTGGTTTGAATGGAAGAAGAGGGTGGAAACGGCCGTTTCCCCACCACACATCTCCACCTCCTCATGCCACAACTCAAAGCACACGCGGCAGCGAAAATGCTACGCTTCAAATTGAATGAGTTGTATCAGGTTGCCGCATGTATCGTCCAATACGGCCGTTATGACTGCGCCCATTTCCGTAGGTGGCTGCGTGAACGTTACGCCAAGCGACAGTAACCGCTCATACTCATTTTGAATGTCAGCCACCTTAAAAGATTTGAACGGAATGCCATCTTCAACCAGGGCTTCCTTGAAAGGTTTGGTCGCTGGATGGTCACTTGGTTCGAGCAATAACTCAACGCTCTGTGGGTTGCCTGGCTCTGTTAAAGTGAGCCACCGGTATTCGCCCATGGGGATGTCATGTTTCTTTTCAAAGCCAAGTTTCTCGGTATAAAATTCTAATGCTTTATCCTGGTCGTCAACAAAAACAGTCGTAACGTAAATTTTCATATACCCTCACATATATTTATTTAACCATGTTTTGCCAATGCTTCTTATCGGCTCAACATCCAAAAAGTGAACCTTGGTTCGTCCCCGCCATTCAACTTTCAAGATTCCCGCAGATTCTAATACTCCCAGATGCTTGGTTATGGATTGCCTGCTCATATGCACATGATGGTTTTGACTTAAACGCCCGCAAATCTCGAATAATGTTTGGCCATCTTTCTGGTTCAAATCGTCGATGATGAGCCGTCGAGTCGAGTCAGCAAGTGCGCGAAAAATTGCGTTGTCATTTTGGGTGTCTGCGTTCATTGGATCTATTATGCAACCTTTTGGTTGCATGTCAAGGCAAAAACAAGCTCATGCAATTCGACCAGTTCAAACCGTTCAGTCGTCGGCGACGGTGGCGGTGGTTTAGAAGAAGGAGGGGGAGGGGAAACGGCCGCGCGCCGCAGAGAAAGGCCAGGGTCAACCCCATTAAGACTGCCAGGCCGGTTTTTGCCTGGATTTAACGATTCCGGCCAGCCGCAGCCCAACCCAAAAAATACCCGTCATAGCGAGTACCGCCAGATATTCGATGGCCGGGATGCGGATGATTTCGTTGAGGGCCGCCCAACGGCCGTTATACACCCACAACGTCAACCCCGCATACGCCGCCGCAATCAGCCAGCGCGCCCTGTTAGACAGTCCCAGCCCGTGCATTTGGGTGATGACAAACATCGCGCCGAAACCAAAGGCAAACATTGGCCACAAGTTGTTGCCCTGCAACACCGCCACCATCGTCCCGTGCGCCAGGACGGTGAACTCCTGCACAACCATCCAATATTTGTTCACATGAATGCGGGTGAAGAAGAGACTGCCTTGCAGCAGCAGCAGGAACATGTAGGCAAAGCCAAACAGATGCCCCGGCGTCGAAACCATCGGGTGATACCAGAAGGTGTAAATGGTCGCCCAGGCAAAGTAGTAGCCGTGATATTTGCGGGCAAAGCGCATGATTTCTTGCGAAATGGGGACTTTCTTGCCAAAAAACAGGCCGCGCCGCTTGTTTTCCATCAGCAGCACCCACACCAACAGAATGATGACCGACACCTGCGAACTCCAGATGGAGACATCCTGAGCCAGCCCGTCATACCAGAGGTGGGTCTGGATTAAGTGTAAGGTGATAAAAAATGCGTTTGCACCCAACGCCCACCAATTGAGTTTATTTAAGCCGGTGGAGTATTTGGTTTTGCGCTTTTGGGCGAGATAAATGAGTCCCCAGATGGTGACCTGATGCGCCAGATAAAAGCCCCAGGCAGTGGCCCGCGTCCAAAATGTCGGTTCGGGCAGCTTCCAGTAATACCAGGAAGCGCCGGTATCGGGCAGCAGTTCAATGCTGTCCAGCCGCCCGCCTAGCAGCCAGATGAGGCCGGTAAATAAAAAGCTGAAGAGGATGCCACCCCAGAGGGCGCCGGTGTCTTGTCGGGTTGTATTCTTCATTGTTTTCGTGGTCATTTTGTGTTTCTCCCCTTAAATTAAAGTGTGTAATGCCTTTTCCAAATCGGTAAAAGCAAATGTGAAACCCGTTTCCACCAGGCGGTTGGGAACGGCACGCTGGCCGTCTAAAACCAGGGTCGCTTTTTCGCCCAGCGCCAGTTTGAGGGCAAAGGCGGGTGTGGGGAAGAATGACGGCCGTCCCAACACCTTCCCTGCCACTTTGCCAAATTGTTTGCTGGTCACCGGATGGGGCGCTGACAGATTGTACGCGCCCTGCGCCGCCTCATTTTCCAACAAAAAGAGGATGGCGTTCACCTCGTCGCGGATGTGAATCCAGGGAATGCCCTGCCGACCACTGCCAATGGGGCCGCCTACGAAGAGGCGAAACGGCAGCAGCATCATGGGCAAGATGCCGCCTTCTTCCGTCAAAACCAGCCCGGTGCGAATGACGACGCGGCGCACGCCCAACGCTTCCACCGCCTGCGTTGAATTTTCCCACTCCACACAAACCTGCGCCAGATAATCGCTGCCCGGCGGGGTGTTTTCGGGGATGTCTTCGCCGCCGCGCGGGCCGTAGTAGCCGACGGCCGACGCTTGAATGAGGACGCCGGGTTTGTTTGCCGCCGCTGCAATGGCTTGCACGAGGGCCTGTCCGGCGTCGGTGCGGCTTTGGCGGATGCGCTGCTTGACGGCATTGCTCCAGCGTTGGGTGAGGATGCCGCCCAGCCCTTCTCCGGCGATGCTGGCTCCAGCCAGATTGATGACGGCGTCGGCAGTTTCGATGAGGTGGGACCAACCTTCGGGGGTACGGCCGTTCCACTGCACCAACTTAACGCCCGGCATAGAATTCTGATGTTTTTGCGGATTCCGCGTCAAAATCGTGACCTGATGGCCGTTGGCCAGTAATGCTTTCGTTAACGCCCGGCCAATTAAGCCGGTGCCGCCTGTCATTAAAATGTTCATAGTTGTTCCTAAACGTAGAACGATTTGGTAAATCGTTCGCCCGATTTGGCAAATCGGGCTACGGTCTTCGCCAATCGTTGATGACTGGCTTCAGCCATCACTAATAGTACGCCAAAGGTAATGAGCGTATTGGTCAGCAAAAAGAAGATGAATTCTTCAATGGGCAAAATGCCGCCTAGAAAAATGTTCAACGACTGGGCCGGGTCAATCGTCCAGGTTCCCCAGTTGATGGCCAGCGCGTCGGCGGCGCTGAGGTAGAGCGTGAGCGGGACGATGGACAGCAAGACGATGCGGCGATGCTGCCACAAGATGTCGGCGCCAAAACCAAGCTGGAGCATGATGGGCGGCAGCGCCCACACCAGTTCTAATGCGAGATAGGTTCCGGGCTGCCAGTTGGTGATGAGGATAACGGCCGTTGTCAGCCAGACGATGGTGAGCAGGGCGACAGACCAGATTCGTAAACGGTAATTCGTAATTCGTAATTCGTAATTCGTGTTCCGCATCAATAAGTGGAGCCACAGACCGCCGAGGATGGGTTGTAAAATGAAAAAGGTGTATTCCTCGATGGGAACCCAGCCGAAGGTGATGCCTGTCACCAATGCCGGATCGTACCACCAGACGCGGGTGGCGACGAGGTAGTTGTCCCAGGGTGTGGTGTAGACAAGGGCGATGAGGACGTGCAGGCCGATAGCTGACCAAATGGGCCAACTGTTGAGGGTGACATTAACAGGTCGTCCACGCCGATTATCCCACCAGGCTAAACCCACCAGGAAGATGATTGGGATGATTAAAAATCGTAGCAGAAATCCAAAATAACTCATAACGAACTCGAAATTAACAATTGACAATTGTCAATTGTTTGAAGATTAACTAATTAATACGGGTATTGTTTGCTCTGGAGCCGGAGCCTGGGAGGCTCCTCTACTCTGGTTTGTAGTAGTAGAGGGGCCTCCCAGGCCCCGGCTCTATACCAGCGCTTTTTTGTTAATTCACAATCAATTGACAATTTTTCTCTTCCGAACGCGCAAGAAAACGCCGGGATGGGGTTCTAATGTCGCGCCCATGTACGGCCGTACCTTGCGCCCCACATCTTCTAATTCAAACTGCTGCAAAATGCGCGCCAAGACCACTTTGGCCTCCACCTGGGCAAAGGCGGCGCCGATGCAGGCGCGCGCCCCGCCGCCAAACGGTACGTAGGTGAAGGCGGGCGGCTTTTTGGCGCTGCGAGCAAAGCGTTCGGGTCGGAATTCGTCGGGGGCTTCCCAGTAACGGCCGTCTCGATGCGACAAATAAATCGAAGCCATCACCCGTGTCCCCGCCTTGAGTTCATAGCCGGAAACGGCCGTGTCTTCAGCCACAATCCGATTGCCCACATGAATCGGCGGGTACAACCGCAGTGTTTCCTTGATGAATGAATCCAGGTAAGGTAGTTGGCGAAGGTGGGCTGCCGTCAAATCATCTTGCCCGACAACGCCATCCACTTCCGCCACCGCCTGCGCCAGCGCTTCAGGATGCTTGCCCAACAGATGCAGCGCCCACGCCAACAACGCCGTACTCGTGTCATGCCCCGCAATCAACATCGTCAAAATCTGGTCGCGGATCAAGTCGTCGGTCATGTGTGGTAGGCTGACGAGATGGGTTAAAAGATCGGGAGATTTGAGA
>JANTHP010000173.1 GCA_024762395.1 Anaerolineae bacterium
AGTTCGCTGTAGGCGATGCGCGTCGGTTCCGCTTCAAAACCAAGAGTGGCGACGGCCGTTTGTATCCAGCGGCTCAAACCGTCAACATCATCAGGCAAATTGGCCGGCGTCAGCGGCGTTTTGCTTTGGCGCGGGGCCAGATTGGCGGCTGCGCCCAGCGCAGCCAGCGCTGCGCCCAATTGGTCGGCAGGCCAGGCGAGGGAGAATAAATCAGTCATGTTTTCCCTCCACCGCCAATTCAGTAAGACGGCCGTTTTCCAACCTTAGCCGCCGCCATTTATCGCCCGACCAGAGCGTCTGCCGCACCTGCTCTTCCGCTTTGAGCATGGCGCTGTAGCGGGAATTGGGGTCAACAGCCAGGGATTGGGGACGGCCGTCCTCCACAATCCGCCCGCCTTCCAACACAATCACCCGCTCAAATGAAAGCGTTTCACTCACATCATGCGTAATGCACAGCAGCGTCGCATTCTGCCACAACTGCCGGGCGCGTTTGAGCATCTCGCCGCGCTGATCACGGCCCAAACCGCGAAACGGCTCGTCCAAAATCGCCAGCCGCACGTTGGGGCGCAGCATGGCGCGGCCCAGGCGCACCCGCTGCCCTTCGCCGCCGGAAACCAGGCCGCCCGCTTCGCCCAGCGACGTTTGTAAGCCCTGCGGCAGCTTGCGTAAAACGGCCAGCAAATCGGCCTGTTCCAACACTTGCGGCAGCGGCTGGGCGGCCGAATCAGGCGATGCGCCATAATATAAGTTGTCTAAAAACGGCCGATTCCACAACTGAATGGCCGGATCAACCCAGGCGGTGTTTTGGCGTAATTGGGCTAACTGGTCGGCATCGAGGGGACGGCCGTCTACCCGCAAACTGCCCCGCGCCGGACGATGCCAACCCAGCAGCAGCCCAGTCAAACTAGATTTTCCGGCGCCCGACGGTCCAATAATCGCCACATGGTCGCCGGGAGCGATGTGTAAATCAATCCCTTGCAGAATGATGTTACCGGCGGCCACAACGCCCACGCCCTCCAGTGAAATTTCGGCGGCGGATGGGTTGGGCTGGACAGCGGCCTCTTCCGCTGCCGCCGATTCGTCTTCCGGCGCGCCCAATGGCTCTGCCAATCGCAAAGTAACATTACGATACGTGGGATACCGGCGCAGCAGCAGCCCCGTCTCCCGGCCTAAATTGGGCAAACTCAGCACCCAGTAAACCAGCAGCAAGACGCTGCCAATCTCGCCGCCGCCCTTCAAATGATAAAACAAAATGACGATGGCCGAGACGTAGCCCAAAAACGCCTGCCCGCCTTCGCTTAAGACGATGGCGTTAAACAATCCCATCGCTGCGCGGCCCCACTCGACCAGCAGGCTTTCGTGTTCGCGGCGCATGGCCCTTTCGGCGCCGTGCGCCCGCACCGGCGCCAATCCCAGCAGCGAATCGAGGAAGAAGCGGCTGAGGCTGCCGACATGAGTTTGGACGCGCAAATCGCGCTCGTTGAGCATGGGCAGGATGGCGACGGGGAAGCCGATGGCGACGACGGCGGCCAATACGGCCAGCGGCGCGGTCTTGGGGCTGAGCCAGATGATGCCAATGGTCGTCAAAATAAGGGTGAAGATGTTGCGTAAAAAGGCGACGCTCATGTTGGGCATGTCGCGCATTTTGTAGATGAAATGGCTGCGTTGGGCCATATCGGAGGTGGGGCGGCTGTGGAAGTACTGGTCGCGCAAACGGGGGATTTTCTCCAAAAAGGCGATGCGGAGGCGCATATCTAATTGGCGGCCTAAACGCAAGGCGTGGGCGGTGATCCGCATTTGCAGCAGGAGCAGGCCGATGACGAAGAGGAAAACGGCCGTCATCACCCCACCGCGCTGTGAAATGACGCCCAAAGATTGCCCCAAATCAATCAAGCCGCGAAATAGGACGGCCTCAATCAAAACGCCCATCGCTGCCAGGAAGACGGCGGGAATGAGGAGCGCCGGCTGCAACAATCCTTCGGATTTAAAGATTTGCCATAGTTGGCGTTCCGGGCGCGGCGGCGGTTCGCTGAGGGCGGCGGCCAGTTCGGACGAGAGCGGTGGCATTGTTTCTTGTTCCGCTTCGGCGCGCAGCCCGTTGACGCTGATGAGGACGGCGCCGCGCATGGCCAATTCTTGGTCGTCGGGCGGCGCATCTGGGGGGGAAGACGGCCGTACCGACCAGTAGCTGGCTGGAATCGGCCCATCGTCAATCGTGTTGGCTTGTTTGGTGCGGCTAATGAAGGAATCGAGGATGGGTCTTGCTTGCTCGCCGGCGCGAATGCCGCCAGATTCGACCAAAGCGGCCGTCAGGCGAACGGCCGCGTCCAACGTTGCTAATCCCCGCCAACTGACGTCCTGCAAAGCAGGTTGGATGAACGGCTGCGGCTCGAGGCCCAAATCGGCCAGACGGCGGCGCAGTGGGGCCAAAAAGTCGCCGGTGGCGGCGTAGCTGCGCCAGGCGGCGGCAGGAACGGGAAAGGTGTGCAGGTAAACGGTGTCGAGGAACTGCTTGACGGTAGGCCAGCGACGGCCGGTGGCCGGATCCATCACCTGAACGAGACGGTCGCCATGATTGCGCCAGGCGACGACAAAGTGGGTGAAGCCGTTGGGCAGCCGCACGACGACGATGGCCGGCAGGGCGTCGGTCTCGGCCAACAGCAGGTGGTCGAGGGGCAGCATGATTTGCTCGGCGTTCAGGCCTAGTTGGTTGGCCAGGTTTTCGATGGTGTCTATAGATGTCCCATCTACGTCGGTCTGACATGCTTCGCGGAGACGGCCGTAACTGACCGACACGCCAAATCCTTCCAGTAAACTTTTCAACGCTGCCGGGCCGCAGTCCATGGCCGAGGTCTGGACGACTTCGGGGGCGAAGAAGCGGCGTTTGGGGGGCGGGGATGATTTCACAATTAGTTGGCGGAGGTGCGCAGCAACATGGCCGCCGGGGCGACTTGCTCGACTTCGATTTCGACGCTGCCGGTGAGGCCGGTTTGGAAGGGGATGCGGCTGCCGGCGGTGGGGTGAAGCGTTAGTTGGATTTGGAAACGGCCGTCTTGCAAAGTTTCGTCAATATCGGCCACAGTGGCGGGAACGGCTCCATACGCTTCCGCAGGGAAGGCATCCAAGCGCAGCAAGGCTGATTGGCCCGGCTGGATTTTCAGTAACGCAGCGGCGGGGAGGGTGGCGGCGAGTTGAGAAGGAGAGGTGAGAACGGCCGTTTCCGACACCGCATACACCGGAACTCGCGCTCCAAACAACCAGCCCAGCCATCCGACCAAAAACAAGCTGACAACCAACAAAATCCAAACAGATCGGCCGGAAGTCTCCAACTGCATTGTGCGAATCGAACGTGAAAATGAAGCCGACACATTTCCTCCAAAACAAGAAAAATGCACAGTTGCGAAGCGGCGGAGTTGCAGGGCTGCGAAGTTTTATGGGCCGCTTATTGATGCAAATAATATCTTTTTTACGGTGACAAAACAAACCGGGCAGGTTCCTAAAACAAATGTTTTGTGAACCTGCCCGGTTTGGCGCGTTTTACAGCGCCCTTAACGCGGCACAACTGACCGCGCATTAAATTTTACAACTAACCCCAGTTAACAGAACCGGCTTTGACGTTTGTCTTGACCTTCATCTCAATTTCCTCCAAAAAACACACACACTTACACAATTTTTCTTGAACACACTGTTGCAACTAGCCCCAGTTTACGGAACCGGCTTTGACGTTTGTCTTGACCTTCATCTCGATTTCCTCCAAAAAAACACACACACTCACACAATTCTTCTTGAACACACTGTTGCAACTAGCCCCAGTTTACGGAACCGGCTTTGACGTTTGTCTTGACCTTCATCTCAATTTCCTCCGCATCTAACATAGAAACGAATTGGTACTGCATTCGCCGGTCAACAACAAACGCCTGTTGACCTTACCTTAAATTAAGCTGGCTACAATGGATGCTTGAGTGAATGACCAGTATAATATCTGATGATAAGTACCTATGTACTAACAAGTACATAAGTACTATAGACAAACTCTTTTATTTTGTCTGCCCTCAAATTGGATCAATTGGAGAAAAAATGGATCAAAGCCGGATTTTGGCAGATCAAACCACCACATTAGCTGACTTACTACCGCGTTATCTGAATGAAGTTGGATGGAGCGAAAGACAATTAGCCGAGCGCGCCGGCATCCCACGGGGCACGGTGCGAAACTGGTGTAAAGGCGCTGTTGCACGACCACGCCACTGGCGACAGCTTGTTCAAGCAGCTGCCGCCATGCGCCTCGACGTTGGCCAAACGAATTTATTGCTTCAAGCGGCCAACCACCCGCACCTGTCTGATTTATGGCTAAAAGCAGCATCCGATGAAGAGAAACAATTGCTTTCAAAACTGCTGTCACCGCAATCAAAAGCCCCCAAAAAGGTCATATTTCAGGCTATGCCTGATCTACCTTATTTTGTAGGCCGTGAAAAGGAGATGGACGCCTTAAAAAAACTTCTCCTCAAAGAATATCATCCCACTTTGTATGTCCTCAGCGGAATGGCAGGTGTAGGGAAAACCGCGCTAGCGACGCATCTGGCTTACACGGTGCGCGACTATTTCACGGATGGCATTTTGTGGGCGCGCGCTGACACCAGCGATGTCATGTCGCTGCTAAAGCTTTTGGCGGATGCTTTTGGTGAAAATGTCAGTGAATACACCGATCCGTTCAGTCGAAGTCAGGCGGTTCGCGGCATCATGGCTTTCAAAAAAGCGTTGTTAGTCATTGATAATGTTGAAAACAGCCGGCAAGTGGAACCCTTACTGCCCCCTACCGGCCCTTGCGCTGTACTGCTCACAACAAGGCAGAGCAATTTGAGAATTGCCAGAGGGTGTCCGCAAATTCGTCTGATGCCGTTTAACGGAACCTATCAAAGCAGTCATGATTTATTTGCCAAAATTCTGGGCGAAGATGCGGCGGTCTCGGAGCAGCGCACGCTTGCAGAGATTTCCACTTTGTTGGGGCATTTGCCATTAGCATTGTCCATCGTTGCCGGACACATTGCACAAGACCCGCATATCACGGCCAGTACTTTTTTGTCGCGGTTAAAAGCAGAAAAGGCCAGGTTGAACGCACTCACACATGAAGAACAAAGTGTTCAGGCATCGTTTAATTCCAGTTTTACAGCCTTGTCTTCCACTGAACAGTCGGTTTTTGCAGCACTGGGTGTGTTTGGAGGGGAGGATTTTAGCGTGGAGGCGGTAACGGCCGTTACCAACACCCCTGCATCAACAGCACAATCATATCTGAACCATCTCTATACCCTTTCTTTAGTGCAGGCTGGCAACAATAACCGCTATCGCCTACACCCCTTACTCTATGATTATGCGAAAGCTCAAATCAAAGATGAAACAGTTTACGAACGCGCAATCGCTTACTTTAGCCAGTACACGGCTGAAAATCGGGGCAATTTCAGAAAAATCGAGCAAGAACTAAACAATATCTTGTCAATCTCTAATTTAGCCTTCACCCAGGGGCAGACGACGTCGGCCATTAAAATAACCATTGACCTGGCCAATTTTTTGACCAAAACCGGTCTGCGCGATTTGGCAAAATCTCAATTGGGCCGGGCAGAAACCGCAGCAAAAAAATTGGGAAACCAACAACAGTTAGCGCTCATCAAATGCGCTCAGGGACATTTGGAAAGAGGCCGTCAGTGGCCTCGAGCGCAAGCCTATTTTGAAGAAGCGATTAAATGTGCTTCTGCCAGTCAAGATGAGAAAGTAATTGCAGAAGTTCTGAATGAAACCGGGGTATTTTATTATGCCAGTGGTGATTTTCATGAAGCGCAGTCACATTGGGAAAAAAGCTTAACATTGGCGCGAAAAAGGGGTTTTCACTCACTACAACTTCTGCTTTTCAATCACCTGGCGGGAGTGGCTATCAATCATGCCAATGACTATTACCGCGCGGAAAAGCTGTTTCTGGAGGGATTGGAATTACAACGACAGCACCAAAACCGGCCTACGATGAGTCTGTATCTGATGAATTTGTGCATGATCGCATATTCGCTCGGCAATTACGAACGCGCTGATGCGTATTTACAGGAAAGCGAAAAAATTGCGGTGGAAATTAAATACCCACTTGTTCAAATCATCCTATCCGGTCATCGCGCCGCACTGATAGCGGCACGCAAAGGAGATTACGAAGAAGCTAAGCAGGTCTTGCAGCGTGGATTGGAAATGGCTAGAGAGTTAAACGACACGGCCGTTACCGGCTTTATTCTGGCGCGTTTAGGTAAAGCCAATGCCCGGCTAGGTGATTTCAGCGAAGCAGTCACCAACCTGCAAGAAGCGTTGTTGTTTTCTATCGAAACCCGGCGTTCTGATATTGAAATTGAGGTATTGACCTGTTTGGGTTTCATCGCCGGCCAGCAAAATCAGCAAAAATTAGCCCAATCTCACTTTGAAAAAGCAATCGCTTTAGCCCGTTCCTACAATGACACATGGTATTTGGGCAAGAGTTTGGTTGAATGGGGCGCTTTTAATTTAGCCACCCGCAACTGGGCGCCAGCCGAACAAGCCTATGAGGAACTGCTCGCCATCAGCCAACAATCTAAATTTACCGAGTTAATAGCGGAAGCCCAGCTTGGGTTAGCTCAAGTAGCGGAAGCGCATGGGGAAATGGCAAAGGCGGAAGAGTTGAAGACAAAAAGCCGCCTGCTTTTTGCCAAAATCGCACATTACAAAGGGAAACGGCCGTTACACGCAGCGTAACGGCCGTTTCCCATCACATTACAAAATCTCAATCACCGTCGCCTCACCCTGCCCCACGCCAACACACAGCGTTGCCAAGCCGTACTTCATTTGCTCGCCCAGCGCCTTACGCCGGTGCATCTCATGCAGCAGCGTCGTCAAAATCCGCGCCCCCGACATCCCCAACGGATGCCCCAGCGCAATCGCGCCACCGTTCACATTCACAATGTCGGGATTCATCCCCAACTCGTTCATCACCGCCAGCGACTGCACCGCAAACGCCTCATTCAACTCAATCAAATCAATCTGTTCCAACGACAACCCGGCGCGTTTGAGAACCTTGCGCGTCGCGCCCACCGGCCCCAATCCCATCACGCGCGGGTCAACGCCCGCCGCCGCCGAGGCCATCCACCGCGCCATCGGCTTGAGGCCCAATGCCTGCGCTTTTTCGGCCGTCATCAAGACCAACGCCGCCGCGCCGTCGTTTAAGCCGCTTGAATTGCCGGCCGTGACTGTGCCGCCCTTGCGGAAAACGGCGCGCAGCTTCGCCAATTTTTCCATGCTGGTATCCAACACATACTTCTCGCCGTCCCACTTGATGCGCGGATGCTCGTCCGTATCCACGATTTTGGGGTCGCCTTTGCGCTGCGGAATGGGAACGGGGATGATTTCGTTCTTGAAATACCCCTTGTTGATGGCCTCGCACGCCTTACGCTGGCTGTCAAAAGAAAAGGCATCCTGCTGCTCGCGCGTAATTTCACCGCCTTCAATGTCGCCGGCGCAGCTTTGCTCGTAAATGTTTTCGGCCGTGCCGCCCATCGCTTCCAGCGGGAAGAGCGCTTCCATCTTGGGATTGGGATAGCGCCAGCCCAACGTCGTGTCATAGCCGGTGATGTTGCCGGGCGGTCCCCAGGCGCGGGAATTTTTGGGGAAGGAATACGGGGCGCGGCTCATACTTTCCACACCGCCGGCGACAAAAATGTCGCCTTCGCCCAACGCAATGGCCCGCGCCGCCTGGTTGACGGCGTTCAAGCCGCTGGCGCACAGCCGATTGAAGGTCACGGCGGCCACATGCTGCGGCAGTCCGGCCAACAGCGTCGCCATCCGGGCCACATTGCGGTTATCCTCGCCCGCCTGGTTGGCGCAGCCCATATACACTTCTTCTATTTCATTGGGATCAATCCCCGTCCTTTCCACAACCGTTTTGATAACCAGCGCGGCCAAATCATCCGGCCGCACGGGCGACAATGCCCCGGCAATACGCCCAACCGGAGTTCGTAACGCATCAATAATTACCACTTCTCGCATCTAATTTCTCCATAAAATTTGAGACTGGAGATTGGGAGACCAGTACCAGTAAACAGAAGTCAGTAAACAGTTTTCAGTAGGCACTTTCCAGAGGTAGACCACACTGATAACTGTTTACAGATTACTGAACACTGATACTAGAGACTTCTTCCCTGCCAGTCTCTAGTCTTCAGTCTCCAGTTTTTTTCACGCGGCGGCGGCGAACACGGCCGTTACCTCCACCGTAAACCCATCCAACAAAGCCGATGCCGCCCATTCTCCCTCGCCAAACTCACCAAACACCGCATATTCGCCGTCTGATAGTCGTAAAACAGTGAGCAATTTTTGCCGAGGGTCAACGATCCAATACTCGGTAATGCCTGCCCGGGCATACTCTTCACGTTTTGTTACCCAATCGCGGTAGCGATCCTGTACACTATCGCTTACTATCTCCATCACCAAATCAGCCCCAAACGGATACTTTTCATCCGATTGTTCAGCACGGACGGCCGACAGGTAAACGATATCCGGTTCCCGGTACTTCATATCCCATAATTTGACCGGCACAGGCGCCACTAAAACCTCGCCGCCTATCTCGTTGGTTTCCAGAAATGACCACAAAAGACGATATAAAAACAACATAATTCGCTGATGCGCTCGCGTTGGCATAGGCAAAAACTCCAAAGCCCCCTTATCAAATTCAACGAGAAACTGGCGGTTCTCCAAAGACAGATACTCTTCCTCGCTCCACTCTCCCTGAACAGGATAAAAATAAGCCATTTCCCAAACAGGCGTTCCCATCTCTGTCGCACCTAAATTTGGTCTAGATAAAAACAAGTCAGTCATAACGCTAACTCCACGTTTACGGACGGTTAATTGTCACCTTCTAATCTGTTTTCTACGGCTTCCTTGATTATACCATTAGCGACAAGCTGACGAACGGTTTCGATATGGGGCGCTAATTCTGCATCCCGGTCAAGGTGGGGGACGTGTTGGCGAATAAGGTCGTAGGCAGTTCCGGTTCCCCAACCCATCGTCTCGTCATTCTGCCGCCGAAAATCTATGCCCTGCGCGGCCGAGAGCAGCTCGATAGCCACAATCGTCTCCACATTTTCCAGGATTTGCCAGGCTTGACGCACGGCCGTTGCCCCCATACTCACATGATCTTCCACATTGGCGCTGCTGGGGATGCTGTCCGCGCTGGCGGGGTGGGCCAGCACCTTATTCTCCGAAGCCAAAGCGGCGGCCGTGTATTGAATCATCATAAAACCGCTTTCCAGGCCGCCGTGTCGGGTGAGAAACATGGGCAAAACGCCGCCGTTGCTGTCCGCATCCACCAATCGGGCCACGCGCCGCTCGCTCATATTGCCTAGTTCGGTTAACGCCAGCGCCGCGTAATCCATCGCAATCGCTATCGGTTCGCCATGAAAATTGCCCGCCGAGATGACATCTGCCTCACCTGTTTCCTCATCCACAAAGATAAGCGGATTATCGCTGACGGCGTTCAGTTCGATGTTGATGACCCATTGGCCGTAGGCGATGGCGTCGCGGACGGCGCCGTGTACCTGGGGCACACAGCGCAGCGTATACGGGTCTTGCACATTCAGCGAATCACGGCCGCGCAAGAGTTCGCTGCCAACCAACAAATCGCGCAAAAAGGCGGCGTCGTCAATCTGGCGCGGATGGGGGCGGATGGCATGAACGCGGGCGTCGAAGGCGCGGTC
>JANTHP010000174.1 GCA_024762395.1 Anaerolineae bacterium
CCCCACCCACTCCCTCCCCCCATTTGGGGGAGGGCCGGGGAGGGGGTAAGCGCCCATTCGATGTCCTGCGGCTGGCCGTAATAGGTTTCTACCTGCTTGCCCAGCGCCGCCAGCGCCAAAATCTGGCCATCATTGAGGACGGGCTGCCGCCGCCGAGTGTCGTCCAACTGTTCCTGGCGCGTCCCCCCTCCTTTCACCGGGAAGATGGCCATCTGCTTGTCAGCGATGTCGCGGGCGATGACGGCGTCGGTGCGTTTGTCCACCCGGTAGGCGTCCGGCGTAACCAGCCCGCTGACCAGCGCCTCGCCCAGGCCAAAGCTGGCGTCTATGGTGAGGGTGTGGCGGTGGCCGGTAACCGGATCGACCGTGAAGAGGATGCCCGATTTTTCGGCCATGACCATCTGCTGCACAACGACGGAAAGCTGCACGTCCCGGTGGGAAAACTGGTTCTGGCTGCGGTAGAGAATGGCGCGGTCGGTGAAAAGGGACACCCAGCAGCGGCGAGCGGCGTCGAGCAAGTCCGCCTCGCCGATGACGTTGAGATAGGTGTCCTGCTGTCCGGCAAAGGAGGCGTCGGGCAAATCTTCGGCGGTGGCGCTAGAGCGGACGGCGTAAGCGTGGCCGGGGCCGAGCTGCTGCCATTGCTGGGTAACGGCCGTTTTCACATCTTCCGGCACAGCCACAGCCAGCAGCGTCTGCCGCACCTGCGCCCCGGCGCGGCGCACCGCCTCCACATCACCCGGCGGCAGGTCGTCCAGCATCTGGTACAGCCCGTCCGCGTCTGGGCAGGCGGCGATGAATTGTTGGAAAGCGGCCGTTGTCAGGCAAAAGCCGGGCGGGATGGGCAGACCGGCGTGGGTCATTTCGCCCAGGTTGGCTCCTTTGCCGCCTACCAGGGGCAGGTCGTTGGCGCGAATTTGGGTGAAGGGGAGGATGAGGGGGGTGGATTCGGTCATGGGATTTCTCGGTAATTGGGTAATTGGGTAATTGGGTAGTTAGTAATTGGGCAATTGGTAATTGGGTAATTGGTAATTACGTAATTACCAATTACCCAATTACCTAAATCAAGGAAGATGCTCCTTTAATGATGAAGATGCACCCAAAAACAAGTGGCAACCAGATGCCAATGGCACGGCCGTTACGCTCCAACATCCCGCGAAAAGCCAGCAACGTTTCTCTGGAACGGCGGGGGACGGCGACGTAAATCAGGACGGGAATGAGCACCGACAGGCTGAAAACGAGCGCGTCGGCCAGGGTGATGGTGATTTTTTGGGCCAGGGGCAAGGGGCTGAGGAGAGGAACGGAAACGGCCGTCATGTACAGCGCCAGATTCTTCACATTCATCACCGTCACCAGCGCCCCAAAGCCAAACGCCTTCAGCGGCGTGATATTGTCCACAATGCGGAAAAAGCGCGGCTCTTCCTGCGTCTCGGCAGGCGGCTTGCGCCAGTTACGCCACGCCAGCCACAGCAGCAGCGCCCCCAAAACCAGCAGCGCGATAGGGAAAAACAGCCCCGGTTCGCCGCCGCCGCTGCCTGCGGCCCGGTAACCCAAAACCACAACCGCCACCCCAATCACCGAGTAGGCCGTAAAATAGCCCAGGGCATATCCCAGCCCGCTGCGCCAGCCTCGATCGGAAAGCAGCAGCAAAATGACCAGCGTAATCGAACCGACAGACAGCAGGCCGCTGGATGCTAAAAATAAAGATTGAACTAGTGTAGCCATTAAGTCAATAAAAATCTTTTTGTGACTACTCAGGTGACAGTCACTTTTCTCAAAGGTATTGGTCACAACTTGCTGCATTTTAAGTGACTGTCACCTCTGAGGCTGAGTAGTTACATCTTTTTGTTAGTGATTACTAACTAATAGTTTAGCATCAACTTTTTGCAAGTCAACACTTACTTTTGTTACCTTGTTGACATTTTCCCCAGCTTTTTTATAATTGCCTGATAACCGAATCACTATTCGGTAATCCCCCTGCTGGAGAAAAATATGAAACGCTTGCAGAAAATTCTCGTTTATGTACTCGGTGTAGTTGTCGCACTGCTCTTCCTGGCTGGTCTGTATCTTTATTTTGGCGTCATTCGTCCCGCCCTGCCGCAGTTGGATGGCAAGCTGGCGGTGGATGGGCTGGAAACGGCCGTCACCGTTTACCGCGACGGCAGCGGCATTCCCCACATCGTGGCCAAAAATGACCATGATCTCTTTTTTGCCCAAGGGTTTGTCCACGCCCAAGACAGATTATGGGCGATGGAGTCGGCGCGGCGGGCGGCCCATGGGCGGTTAAGCGAAGTTATTGGCGACCGAGGCTTGAACAATGATCGCTTCATGCGCATTTTAGGCATGACCCAATCGGCAGAAGCGGATTGGACTGTGCTGGATGTCGAGACGCAAACAGCGCTGCAAGCGTATGCAGATGGCGTTAATGCCTACTTAGCGCAGGCCGGGGGCAAGCTGCCGTTGGAATTCAAGATTTTGGGCATTGAACCGGAGCCGTGGACACCCATTGATTCGTTGGTATTTGGTAAGCTGGTTGCCTGGGGGTTGAGTAATAACTACCAGGATGAGTTGATTGTATCCCAATTGGCGGATGTGGTTCCTTGGGAGCAGGCGCTGGCTATTTTGCCGGATTACCCGGGGCCGGATGTGATTCCTGATGCCAATAAGACGGCCGGACTTTCGGAGACGGCCGTTTCCCTGCTAAATTTCTCTGCACAGGGGCAGCAAGTCGCACCCATCTCCCGGCCAGATCAAGGAAGCAATACCTGGGTGGCGGGCGGTACGCATACCGCTTCCGGCGCGCCTTTGTTGGCCAATGATCCCCACCAGGGGTTGAGTATGCCTTCACTGTGGTATGAGGCGGGGCTGCATACCAGCGACGGCCGTTACGACGTGGTTGGCGCGTCGCTGCCGGGACTGCCGGGGATTGAGATTGGGCATAACGGCCGTATCGCCTGGGGCGTGACCAATGCCCGACCCGACGTACAAGACCTGTTTATTGAAACATTAAATGAAGCCGGAACCCAATACCAATTCCAGGGCGAATGGCGCGATCTCACCCTGCGGGAAGAGGTGATTCAGGTCAAGGGAGGCGACCCCATCACCCTTCAGGTACGCAGCACCCATCATGGCCCTTTGGTCTCTGATGCGGCGGAAGATAGTGACCAGCATTTGGCACTGCGCTGGACGGGGCTGGATGAGGGACGGCCGTTAGCCCAATCAATTTTATCCCTAAACCGCGCCCAAAATTGGGATGAGTTCCGGGCGGCTTTGGCATTGTGGCAGTTGCCCGGCATGAATTTTGTTTATGCCGATGCCGATGGTTACATCGGCTACCAGATGAGCGGCGCGGTTCCCATCCGGGCAGCCAATGATGTGTTTGGTCTGCTGCCCGTTTCCGGCGCCGATGGCAGCCATGAATGGACCGGTTTTATCCCCTTTGATGAGATGCCCTCTGCCCTGGACGCCAATGGCGACTTTTTTGCCTCGGCGAACAATCGCCCGGTGGGCGCAGATTACCCTTATTTCTTGTCCCATTATTTCCAGCCACCGTACCGGGTGGCGTTAATTGGCGACTTTTTGCGAAACGGCCGTGATTTAACGGCCGATGACTTTGCCAGCTTACAAGCCAGTTGGAACAGCGACATCAACCGACAAGTGGCGCAAGCCATCGCAGCCGAAGCCGTCGCCGCTTCAGAACAGGAGCAAAAGGCGCAGCAGCTTCTGGCCGAATGGGACGGCCGTATGACGCCGGACAGCCCGGCCGCCGCGCTCAGTGAAGCCGCCCTTTGGGCGCTGCTCCGCCAGCTTCTCACCCCGGAATTAGGCGCAGAAGTCACAGAGTCTTACCTTTCGTTGGCCGGGTATCCTTACATGTTCTTGCAAAACCAGCTTGACGATCCGGCGAGTGTCTGGTGGCAGGGACAACGCGCTAAACTGCTACAGGCGGCATTGGCAACGGCCGTTGACGAATTGAGTCAGCAAATGGGAGACGACCCCACAGCGTGGGCGTGGGGCGACATCCACGCTATCACCTTTGCCCATCCGTTGGGCAGTGTCGGCCCGCTGGCGCCCATTTTCAACCGGGGACCGTTTCCTACCGGCGGCAATTGGAACACGGTCAACAGCGGCGCATATTATCCGGATAACCGGTACGCAATGGGGCTTGGCCCGGCTTACCGCATCATTAGCGATCCCGCCGTGTGGGACAACAGCCGTTCCATTATCCCCACCGGCCAATCCGGCCAGCCATTCAGCCCCTTCTACGACGACCAAATTTCGCCGTGGCTGGCCGTTGAATATCATCCGCTGCCTTTCACATTAACGGCCGTTCAATCCGCCGCCGAATACACCTTGCAGCTAAATCCAGAATAAGCCCAATCCAGGTTAGAGGCGAATGCCAAAACCGTTTTACGAACCCTATGCCACGACCTAATGTTAGCAAAGCCCGCAAAACTCAGATTTTGCAAGCCGCCCAACGGGTATTCGCCCGCCGCCCCTTCCTGGAAGCGACAATGCAGGAGATTGCCCAAGAGGCCGGCTTGAGCATCGGCGGGGTGTACTGGTATTACAAGAGCAAGGATGAGATTATTGCCGCTTTACTGCAGCAAAATGCAGCGAACATTGCTGCTATTTTAGGCCAATTAGCCCAGGCAGCAGGTACGGCGCGAGAACGGTTCATCTTGTTTTTTGACCAGATTTTGGCAGCGACGGAGGAAATTGCCGGGCTATATTTGACTGGCGTCAAGCTGTATGCCATGACCAGCCGCGACCCGCAAATGCAGCGCGCGATGGCGGAAATCGGCGCATTATATATGCAAGGATTGTCTGCGCTGATTCAACAAGGCATTGACAGCGGCGAGTTCCGCCCGGTGGACGCCAACGAAGCAGCCGAAGCGTTGTTAGGATTGTACGAAGGCATGATGTTGTTGTGGCGCGCTGCGCCGGACAGGAAAACGATTCCGGCTGCGTTAAAGACAGGTGCGATGTTAATTTTAGCGGGATTGGTATGGGATTAGACAGCATATCTCGACGGCTGCATCGTTGGTCAACGGGCCGGGCGGCAGTGGCGGCAACGGCCGTTTTTGTGGTATTTGCCGCGCTGGTTTTGCCACGTATAACAGATGGCGGGGATTCGGCCGTTCCTACCCCAGACATCATGCTTACCTACTCCGCGGCTGCGCTGTACCATATCGCAGGCGTCCTGGGGGAAACCGGACGCAATGAATATATTTGGGCAAGATTTACTTTTGACGTGGTCTGGCCCGTGCTCTATACCGCTTTTTTGGCGCTAACCATTGGCTGGCTAACCGACTACGCTTTCGCCCCCGCATCACTTTGGCAAAAGGCTAATTTGCTGCCTTTGGCGGCGGCGCTGTTTGACTTTCTGGAAAATGTGTCCACATCGTTGGTGATGGCGCGCTATCCGCAGGAAACGGCCGTTATCGCCGAGTTAGCCGGTCTGTTTACCTTGGTCAAGTGGATCATGGTCGCCATTTGCGGGGTGGCGCTGGCATTTACGGCCGTGCAGGCAGTTCGCCACAAAACAAAAACTTCGCTGATAAGGGAAGGCTCGTAAATAACTTTGGTGTTTCGGGAATTGCAATTCCCGAAACATGTCATTCTAAATAGGGAAGTTAAAAACGAACCTTCCCTAAGTTACTAATTCAGACGGTTCTATTCATGAACTTCGTGCAATTCATGGCAGAAACCCGAAATACGCAATCACCGGCCGTCAGGCTCACTTTATTGCAAGTAAACACTTACTTATGATAAGATAGGCAAAGGAACAACCGATGCCTAAAATTGTCAAAGATGAAGCTGTTTTTCGGGCCGCCATTCAAACCGTTGTTGAACGCGGCTATACCGGGGCCACCACCAAACAAATCGCCGAAGCCGCCGACGTGAGCGAAGTGACGCTGTTCCGCAAGTACGGCAGTAAGGCGGCATTGGTGCAGCAGGCCATCGCTATGCTGACCGACGCGATAGATTTTACCACAGCGGCCGAGTATACCGGCGATGTCACGGCCGATTTGCTGCGCGTCGTCCAGGCCTACCAGGCCGCAGCCGAAAAATACGGCCAATTTTTCTACCTCATGCTCTCGGAAATCCCCCGCTACCCCGAATTGACAGAGATATTAGACGAGCCATTCACGATGATCGCCCATATCGGGCAGCTTATTGCGCGGTATCAGGCGGAAGGTATTTTGAAGCCGGAACACCCGATGCACGCGGTTGCCGGTCTGCTTGGCCCCATAATTACTGTCAATGTGATTCGGGCGGCTGCCCCCAATGCGCCGCTGCCGCCGCTGGATTTGTCGGCGCATGTGGCCGGGTATTTACACGGCCGTTTCCAATCCAGCAAACCATAATGGGTCTTTCGGATTTCGCGGGGCTTGACGTCATGCGTAATTCGTCATGCGTGATGCACCTCTGGTTACGCATTACGCATGACGCATCATGTTGCCATTACCCCGCGAATTCCCTAAGAGCCACCATAATCTGAGAATCGCCCCCCTTCATCTTGACACCCCATCTAAAATCGTCTAAAATATGACCGGTTGGTCACATGACTGATTGGTCACATGAGTAAAGAGTGTTATGCCGAAGGAAACCTTCTTTAACCTGCCCGCCGAAAAACGGGATGCGATCTGCGAAACGGCCGTTACCGAATTCGCCGCCCACCCCTACGAACAGGCCAGCGTCAACCGCATCGTTGCCCAGGCCGGCATCGCCAAAGGCAGCTTCTACCAATACTTCGAGAACAAAAAAGATTTGTTTCTCTACCTGCTGCAGATCATGGGCAAGGCCAAACTCGATTACCTGACGCCGGCGCTGCAAAATCCGGCCCAGCACGACTTCTTCACCTTGCTGCGCGACATGTACCGCGCCGGCATCCAATTCGCCATTGACTACCCGCTGTACGCTGAAATTGGCAAAAAACTGCTGGCCAGCAAAGACGACCCCATTTTGGCCGACGTCATCGAGGCCAACATGCCCGCCGCCCAAAACTTCTTTGCGCCGCTGCTGCTGCAGGCCATCAGCCGGGGTGAAGTGCGGGCAGACATTGATGTAGCCATGTTTTCTTACATGATCGCCGCCATGCATACCCACGTCGTGGAATACCACATTGACCATATTGACCCGACCTATGATGAAACCATGATGGCCACGCTGAACCAATTCATTGATTTTCTCCAGCATGGCATGGGTGTTGAGAATGAAACGTAAAACGTGAAACGTGAAGGTTGGTTCTTCACGCATCACGCATCACGTTTCACGATGATTGTTTTTGAATTTGAAGCGAGGAAAAAAGGAGGACGCCATGAGCGTCATTGAAGTCAATAATCTCACTAAGTATTATGGCAAAGCCCGCGGCATTGCCGATGTCTCATTCAAAGTCGAAGAAGGGGAAATCTTCGGCTTTATCGGGCCAAACGGAGCGGGAAAGTCCACCACCATCCGGCTGCTGCTCTCGCTAATTTACCCCACCAGCGGCAGCGCAGCGGTGTTTGGTAAGGATGTGGTCAAATTCGGCCCCGAAATTCGCAAAAACATCGGTTACCTGCCCTCGGAGGTCTTTTACTACGAGCGCATGAAGGTGATTGATTTGCTCAAATACTCGGCCAGCTTTTACGAAGGCGACCATACCGAACGGCTGCACGAATTGGCCGAATACATGGAATTGGAGCTGAACCGGCGTATTGACGACCTCTCCTACGGCAACAAAAAGAAGGTGGGGATTGTTCAAGGGCTGCTGCACGCCCCCGAACTGCTGTTCCTGGACGAGCCGACATCCGGGCTAGACCCGTTGATGCAGCGTAAATTCTTCGATTTGATTCGCAAAGAAAACCAGGAACGGGGCGTGACTGTTTTCTTCTCCTCGCATATTCTGGGCGAGGTGCAGCGCATGTGCGACCGGGTGGGCATCATCCGGGAAGGCAGCATCGTAGAAATCTCCGACATTGAAACGCTGCAAAAGGACAATTACAAGAAAATCCGCGTGGCCGCCGATGGGTTGGAGCCGGAGACTTTTGAGATGCCTGGCGTGACCAACCTGGATCGCCGAAACGGGGCAGTGCGTTTCTTCTACAAGGGCGACATTAACGCCATGATGCAGAAAATTGCCAGCGTGCAGGTGTCGGATGTGTCCATTGAAGAGCCGACGCTGGAAGAGATTTTCATGCATTACTACGAGTAAGGAGCAGGCAATGAACAGCAACATTTTTAAGCATGAGTTCAAGATGCGCCTGCGCTCAGTGATCATCTGGTCGCTGTCGGCGGTGGGCATGTCGCTGCTGTACCTGTCCATCTTCCCGTCGTTTGCCCAAGATGCGGCGCTGATACAGCAAACGATGGATGCTTTTCCGCCGGAGCTAATGGCGGCGTTTGGCATGGTGGACATTGATTTTGCCTCCATCATGGGCTTTTTCACCTTTGTCTATCTGTTTTTACAAATTTTGCTGGCCATTCAGGCGGCGAATTATGGCGTGGGGCTGGTTTCGATTGAGGAGCGGGAGCTGACGGCCGATTTCCTGATGACCAAGCCGGTCGCCCGCGTGCAGATTATGAACAGCAAGCTGCTGGCGGCGCTGGCCAATCTGGCGGTGACACAGGCGGCGGTGTGGATCGGCTCGTTTGTTTTTGTGAATATGTTCAAGGGGGACAGCCCGGTGGACAATGGCAAGCTGATTCTCATGCTGGCCGGGCTGATTGTCTTCCAGTTGTTTTTCCTGTTTGTGGGGCTGGCCATTTCGCTGCTGGTGCGGCGGGTGCGCAGTGTGACGCCGTATGGGATGGGGCTGGGCTTTGGCATGTATGCCCTGAGCGCGTTTGGCGATTTGCTGGGCGAGAGCAAGCTGGAGCTGCTGACGCCGTTTAAGCATTTTAGCCCGAATTATGTGGTGAAGAACGGCCGTTTCGATACTCCCCTCGTTCTCATCAGCATCGTTGTCATTGTGGTGGCGGCAGCAGCCAGCTATTGGCTTTACCTGCGCCGGGATATTCCATCGGTGACGTGATCGGTTATCAGTAAACGGTAAACAGTAATCGGATTACCGAATACCGTTCACTGATTACCAAAAACCAAGAGGTGCAGATATGAACATCTATCTAAGAGAACTCAAGGCAAACTTCAAATCCCTGATCACCTGGGGTGTGATTGTGGTCTTGTTGACCGTGGTTGGCTTTGCCAAATTTTCGGCCTACGCCGAAAACCCGGAACTTTTGGCCGTGTTGGACAATATGCCCAAGGCGCTGCTGGATGCGTTTAACATGCAGGCGTTTAACCTGACGACGGTCAGCGGCTTTTTTGGCGTGATGTACGCCTATTACGCGCTGATGGCGGGCATTGCGGCAGCCATGTGGGGCAGCGACATTATCTCCAAAGAGGAACGGGATAAGACGGTGGAGTTTTCACTGGTGCTGCCAGTAACACGGGGGCGAGTGGTAACGGCCAAGGCGCTGGCAGCGCTGACGAACTGCGTGCTGCTGTTGGCGATTATGTGGGGCATGGTGTATGTCAATGCCCAATCGTACCAACCAGACAGCGCGTTTTATGCCTTTTTGACTCGTTCGATGGGCGGGCTGTTCCTGCTGCAGCTGGTTTTCCTATCCATTGGGCTGCTGCTGGGCTGTGCCATGAAGCAGTACCGGCGGACGGGGACTGTGGCCGTTTCCATTCTGCTGCTCACTTACTACTTCTCCGTTATCACCG
>JANTHP010000175.1 GCA_024762395.1 Anaerolineae bacterium
TCGGGAATTGGAATTCCCGAAACGTTGAGCCAAGTATCGGGAATTCCAATTCCCGATACATCAACTGAGATGAAACACACCCTTTGGCAAATCGTTCTACGTTTATAAAGGGGGTGTTGTAATGGAGGGGGAAGAAACGTAAATGGAGCGCAGGCTGGCCGCCTGCGCTCCATTTCTCTATATTCATTGTTATGGTCTTACAATCAAGGGCAAATATACCTTTTCTAAAACCATTGTCGTAAAGCTGTACACCGTTGATGTGGCGCTCTCGCTGTTACCGTGCGCCGTGACACGCCAATAATAGGTTGTGCCATCATTTAATGTGAAACCGCTGTAACTGGTCGTTGTTACCGTCGCTGAGACTATGATGGTGGCAAACCCATTATCCGCTGCCACTTCAACCAGATAATCATCTGCGCCTGATACGCTGCTCCAGGTCAGCGTCGGCATGGTTGAAACGTTAATCGCACCATCCGCCGGGCTGGTTAAAACTGGCGGCGCAAGCGGCGAAGCAACTGTCATGGTAACGGGTAATGTTGTCAGCGGCTTACCAGGATCATTGCTGGATAAGCACAGATCGGCGTTGTAAACGCCATCGGTCATGCCGGCAGAATCAAACGTCACGTCCACGATGGCGGCGCTGCCGCTTATGACTGTGCCGCTGGCAGGCGCTGCCGACAGCCAGGGAATATCATTGGCTGCGCTGCAATTCGTGGCGTTGTCCTCGTAAAGAGTCCAACTCAAGTCGGCATCACCGCTGTTGCTGATTGTCATTGTTTGCGTAATTTGTGTGTCCGGTTCCTGGGCGCTGGTAAACATATCTGGGCTGACGGTCATAATTGGGGCGTTGACAGGCGCGTAACAGATTTCCAGGCTCCAACTGTTTAATGTGCCCGTGTCCGCGCCTGCATTATCGTTGATGGTCAATATCCAGGTGCCGGAAATGTCCTCGCCGTCGAAGTCGGACAGGGCGCCGGGGCCGTCCGGTTGGTAGGTGCCGCCGTCGGTGGGCGGGCAAGGCGGCGAACCGGGAGCGGCTTCGTCGTCATAATTAATGTCGAAGTCATGAGCGCTGCCGCAATCCGCCGCGCGCAGTTGAATGCTGGTGGCGGCAGGGCTGGCTAATTGGAAGTCTAAATCTCCCATCCATGTATGCGTCCCCGTCAAATCAAGCACATTGATATCGTCAACTATGCCGGAAGCGGAAATATCGAGGAGGAAGTCGGTTGAACCGAGATCGGCAATAGGCCCGCCGGGACCAGGGTAGATGGCGCAGACGATGTTGGCGGTGGTGAAGGTGAAGACGGCCGAATACGCTCCCGTACCGCAGCCGTTGTTGGCCCACACGCGCCAGTAATATTGGGTGGTGGCGTTCAGGGTAACGGCCGTATCATAACTCGTTGTTGTCAATCCCGACGCCGAATCAACAATGTTGCTAAAAGCAGCATCCGTGGCGATTTGAATCTCATAGCTGGCGGCATTGGCGGCGGGCTGCCAGGTAAAGGTGGGCGACGTGGGCACGCCAGTCGCATTGTTTGCCGGTGAGATGAGGGTTGGGGACAAGGGCGCGCCCGCATCCAAAACCAGCGTCACCGTGCTTGTATGGCTCAGAGACGCCGTTGTACCAACAACGTCAATTAGATAGCTGCCGGGTGTGGCAACGGCCGTATCGCTAATCGTCAAGGTGGATGTAAACGACGGCACATCTGCGTTAACGCTGAAGACGGCCGTTGTCCCCGTCGGATAGCCGCTGGCGCTCAAGGTCACCGTTTCCGTAATGCCAGACAGCGCATCAACAACAACATCAAACATAGCATTGTTGGGGATACACACATTTTGAGAAGCCGGAGTCGCCTCAATGTTAAAATCGGCGGCAGCGTTATTTACAGCCGCCAGAATGTCCAGCCGCCCCCAGCCAAACGTATTATTGGGAATAGAACTGCCAGGCACGCCACCGCAGGTCTGTGTTGATGTCCGGGGAAGGGCATTGGCGTTGAGGAGGTTTTCGACGGCCGCCGAATCCCCGATTAACGACGGCGCGCGCTGCAAGAGCAGGGCAACCGCTCCGGCCACATGCGGGCCGGCCATACTTGTACCCTGCCAACCGCCGGCATAACCGCCGCCCGGCACACTGGAACGAATGTTAACGCCCGGCGCGGAAATATCCGGCTTCATTCGGCCGCTGCCGTCTATTGTTACCGGCCCGCGACTGCTGAAACTGGCAATGTTGTCACTGCTGTCGGTGGCGCCAATTGTGTAGGAAGCGTCATAGATGGCGGCGGGGTCGCTAACGCTCTCGCAGCTAGACCCACTGTTGCCCGCTGAATGAACGGTTATGATGCCTGCCGCTACCACATTATTGACGACAGTCAGCATGACATTGGGATCGGTGCAGCCTTCGCTAGGCGGACAGCCCCAGGAATTATTGATCACGTGGGGCGACATGGATGGGTCGGGATTTGACCCGTCTAACTGTGTGGGAGCCATGAACCATTGGTAACATTCAGTATAAGTGGCGGGCGTCCCGTTGCCTTGATCCATATTGCGGCAGCCGATCCATCTGGCGCCGGGGGCCATACCGATTTGATTTGTACCGCCGTCGTCGCCCACGATGGTGCCCATTGTGTGCGTGCCGTGCTGGCTGTCGTCGCACGGTTCCGGCGAATCGGCGCCGCAGCTGCCGCCGCCGCTGTGGATGGAATCGTGCCAGTTGTAATTGTGGTCGGCCGCAGCGCCGTTCCAGCCGCGATATTGGTTTTTGAGGGCGGGGTGATCCCAATCGTAACCGGTGTCCTGTCCGGCGACGACAATGCCTGTCCCATCGTACCCTAACGCCCATACGTCGGGCGCGCCGACATGGGTGATGTTCCACTCAACCGCTGTAGCTGTTTCGATGGCGCTGTTGACGGCCTCTACGTCTATGATTTCCGGTTCGTCCAGGTGAACGGTGGGATTGGCGTAGATGTGGGCGACGTCGGCGCGGCGGGCCATGCTGGCTACAACATCGGCGTTACCACGCACCCAGATCATGTTGGCAACCCAGAATGGCCGGTATTCAACGCCGGCAGCCTCCAGGGCCGCGATGACGGGGGTTTGCGTGCGTTGGGCAACGGCCGTTAACCGGTCAAACACATATTGCCCTTTTTCTTCTTTGGTTTGCAAATGCTCTGCGCCACTTACGTCGGCTTGCTCTGCTAAAAATACGAGGAATTCTGTTTCCTGATCGTTGACGGCCGTTTCCAATACCCACGCATCCACTTTCTCCTGCCAGGCATTCTCAGCCGACAAAATATCAGCCGCTGCATACGAGGCGAAAAAAGCGCCGATGGACAACGCCGCCAAACTAACAAACAACAATACAAAAAAACGTTTCTGCTTCATGAATCTCTCCTGAAAACTTTAAGGGCGCCTTTGCAAAAGCGCGATAATCGGTTTATGCTTGCTAACCTGAATCATTTTAGTTACCACCAGGCAAACGGAGGCCCTATGAAAAAATATACCATTCAACTCGAATACTGTGTCCCTTGAAACTACCGCGAACGCGCCGTCCGTGTGGCGGATGATATTCTAAGTCATTATCAACACATTATTGATACGTTCACATTCATTACCGGCTCAAAAGGAGCTTTTGAGTGCCACGTCAACGGCAAGCTTATCTATTCCAAACAAACAATGCAAAAACGACACGCCGAACCGGGCGAAATTCTGGCGCTGTTCAAGGAAATTGTTGGCCCCGACGTTCCCATTTACCCTCAATAGATAAAGTATGGAGATAGAGATAGAGGGGACCTCTATCTCTATCCTTCATGTGATCCAATCGCGGTGCAAAACATCCCAGTTACGATGTTGGTAAGTGCGTTTGCACTCTTTGCAAATAAGCGCGGTTCCCACTTCGCCCGAATCGCGCCAATACCAGCGGACGGTGGTTAGATGGTAGCGGCACGTCGGTTGGTAGCAGATGGGACAATTCTGGCCGTCATCAAAGCCGCTTTTGCCCACCCGGCGGCGAAATAATGGGTCTTCATCACAAAGGTAACATCGTTTAATTGACATAATGAAAGATAACTAACTCAACCTTGATAGAAAAGTGAGAACGGCCGTATTAAACCGTTCATACTGGTCAATGGGCGTAGCGTGGCGGGAATCTTCAAAAACCATCAGCCTGGCGCCGGGGATTTGGGCCGTATACGCTTCCTTAACCGCCAAAGGCCAATAATCCTCATCGGCCGAAACAACCAGCGTGGGGCAGCCTATCTCTCCCAGCCGGGCCGTCACATCCCAGCCCACAAAAGAGCGCATTGCCGCCAGGTAAGCCCGTTTGTCATTCTGTGCCCATCGTTCGACCAACGTTTCCCGCAGTTCCGCCTGTTCCGGCTTGGGGAACAGGCGCGGCGCTAAAAATTCACCCATGCGGCGCATCCCCATCAATTGGATAATAGCCGCACGCCGCCACAACTGCCACTTATCGGCGAACGTGCGTAGAATCATTGACGGTACGCTGTTGACGATAACCAAACTGCGGACTAATTCCGGCGCATCCAGCGCCAATTGAAAGGCGACCATGCCCCCCAGGGAAATGCCCACAACGTGAACAGGGCCAGTGTTCAATGTTTGAATAAATTGGGCTGCGTCGGCAGCAAACAGGGGGATGGAATAAGGGCCGGGCGGTTTAGAAGAACGGCCGTGTCCCCGCAAATCCACCGCAATCACCCGATACTGTTGGGAAAACGAAGCCATCTGTAATTCCCAATCCTGCGTACTGGACCCCAATCCATGCAGCAACAAAATCGGGTCGCCCTGTCCCGCCTCTTCATAATAAAGCGTCACATCGCCAATTTGCGCAGCGGTCATTTACACATTCCTTTTATAAGCCAGTATAGGTTCCGGCTCCACCAAAACCGTGCGCTCAACGTGCATCACACCGTCAGCCAAACGCGGCGCCATCTCCCATTTAACCAACGCAATCGTCCCATCCTGGATTTCAATGCCGGTAATGGCGCGGGGATGAACGCAGCTACCCGTGTTGAAATAATGCGCCTCATCTTGCGGTTTAGGGAAATGGGCGTGGTGCGTATGTCCGCAAATCAACACCTGATTTTCCTCGGCCGTCCATTCCATGATGCGCTGCTGGACGCCCCATTTATTAATATAATACGGTTTGGGCGGCATTGTCGGGTCGCGCCAGCCCACAAACTGCTGCAATGGCCCCCAAATGTAACGCACCGTAACAAGCGCCAGCCACCATAAATAATCATTAAACCAATCGCCCTGATGACCGTGAACCAGGAACATGTCTAAATCATCGCCGTCTTGCTGGTAGCGCAAAATCAACCCCTCGTACACTTCCAGGTCGGGAAACATATCCACATTCTGCCCCTTGTATTCGATGAAGAATTGGTGAAGCTGTTTCCGCACCACCTCCGGGCTGCGCCGCTGAATGTCGTGGTTGCCAAAAAGCATATAAAAACCTGGGTTTTGTTTCTTTTTGCGGGTATCGGGGTTTTCGGGCGCTGGCGGCTCGCAGTAAAATTCGCGCATGTAGTAAAAAATGTCCCGATGGGCGTAGGCAATGGCGTCAAACTCTTTAATCTCAAACAATTCATCCCCATCGCCCATTTCGATGTAGGTAAATTCACGCTGCAAATAATATCTCAGGGCATTCAAATGGAGGTTGCGATTGGGTGCGTAATCATCTTTCCAACTGTTATCGCCGCGATGACAATCGCTGAAGAGGATAAATTTGTCGTCGGGGCCGAATTGGATGACGCGCTTGGGCGAAGCGGCGGTCTCTCGATACAGCTTTTGTAAACGATTCTTGGCTAACCATTTGGTTACCGGATATGTGAGACGCTTAAAAATGGACATGACAACTTCCTCCATGTTTTAACAAGGCCATACAAGCTGTTAAAACGACATCGTCTCCCCGCAATAAGGTGAACTTTCCCCCTATTTTACGTGGAAAAAGCCCGCCAGTCATGTTATGCTTACAATTATGCCATCGTCATCAAATTTACAGGCCATTATAGGCCAATTGTATCTTATTGAAGGAATAAATCAGGAAACAAGCGCCATTCCGGGGGTATTGGCTCAATCGGCCCCGCCCAAGACGGCTAGAGGACGGCGGCAAGATTCTTTGTTTATTCATCTTTCTTTAACGGGACAGGCGGAGGAAACGGCCGTTCTCGCCCAAGACCTCCTCGACTCCATAAGCGCCAGTTATTTCCAATCCAGTGGCAGCGTCACCTCAGCCCTGCGCCGCGCCCTCGTCGCAGCCAATCAACAACTGCTGCGCCTGAACCTTAGCGGCGCCAGCGACCCGCACGAAGGCGCTATCACCTGCGCCGTCCTGCGGCATGACGAGATATTCATGGTGCAAACCGGCGAAGCGCTGGCCTTTCTCGGCCACAATTTTGGCATAGAACAACTGCCCCCCACGCCGCCAGACCGCATCACCCCCCTGGGACGGAGCGCGGGAATAGATATCCGCTTCTTCTACAACCAACTGCAAGCGGGCGACATGCTCCTGTTAGCCGACCCGCGCCTGGCACACTTGCCCGTAAACGCTCTATCGCCGGCCCTGGTGGATACGGACGCCGAATTAGGCATTGCCGCGCTGAAAAACATCATCGGCGATGAGTCAACGCGCCTCCTTCTGGTGGAGTTTACCGACCATCTGCCGGAAGAACTGCCTGCCGTTGACCCGACGCCAGCGACAACGGCCGCAGCCATCGGCGACACGCTGCCTTTGCAGCCCCGGCGCGAACGGTTGCAACTGCCCAGCATCCCCCGCCGTGAACGACAGCCCCAACCGCGCCCAGCGAAACGGCCGTCTTCCCATTCCCCCCAACGTCCCGCCATCAACCTGGGAACCGGCGCCCGTAAAGCCACTTCCGAAGCGGCAATGGGCCTTTCCCGCTTTACCGGCTGGCTGGCCGATTTACTGGCTCGTTTGCGCCCGCCCCGCCCCACCGACGAACCATTATCCAATTGGACAATTCCGGCCATCATCGCCGTCATCATCCCGCTGCTGGTCGCGCTGGCGGTGGGAACGGTGTACATCCAACGGGGGCGCGGCCAACGATTTGCCGAAATCAAGGTGGAAATCGGGCAAAATTTGGGACTTGCCGAGGGGGCCGGCGAGGATGAGGCGCTGGCAATCAGCCATTACAGCGCCGTCATTGCGTTAGCAAAGGAAGCGGAATCGCTGCGGCCCGGCGATCCGGAAATCGCTCGGCTGCGCCAACAAGCGCAAACGCATTTGGACCGGCTGGATAATGTAACGCGGTTGACAGCACGGCCGTTTCACACATTCGACGAGACGGTTTTGTTAACGGCCGTTACCCTGCAAGAAGGCTTCAATGGCGGCATCTACACGTTGGACGGGGCCAACAGCCAGGTCTTCCGCCACCCCACCGACGAAAGCTACATGACCGCCACCGCTAACCCGGACACAATCCTGTTCAGCGGCCAGGCCGTCGGCAGCCACATCGTCCAAAACATCATAGACATCTACTGGCGGCCGCGCGGCAGCGATGTCAGCCGCGACGGGCTGGCTATGCTGGACAGCGCCGGTGCGTTGGTTTCATTCTATCCCGGTTTTTCCAAAACGGAAGCCGTCCCCCTGGGGCTGGCCAGCGAGTGGGGCGCGCCCCGCGCCATCACGCCATTTGCCGAGCGACTGTACATTTTAGATATTGGCGCGCGTCAAATATGGCGCTATTTCCCTGAAGGAGACGGATTTTTACAAAAAGAGGATCAGCAAACCATCCTTTTCAATGAAAATCCCGAACTGGAATTGGCGACGGATATTGCGATTTACAGCGAGGATGGCAGTCTGATTGTGGTATATGGCGACGGCCGTATTCGATATTACGATACGCGCTCCGGCCGGGTGCAGTGGGATGAGCAGCATCTGTTGGCTAACGGCTTAACCAGCCCGCTAAAGTCGCCGACGGCCGTTAAAATGGTGGGCAAAGGGTTAAACGCTTCCATTTTTGTGGCTGATGCGGGCAACGGCCGTATCATCGAAATCAGCCGGGGCGGAACCATCCTGGCCCAATATCGCGCCAGCGGCAGCAATGGGCAAGAAATCTTCAACCAAATCACCGACTTCGCCGTCGCTAAAAATCCGCTGCGCATCTTCGTCACCGCCAATAACACCCTTTACCTCGCCACCCAACAGTAGTCTGTTTGCCGTTTTTGCCAACAATTAAGACTCTTTGGGACTTCGTGAGGTTTCAGGTTGCGAGTAGCAAGCAGCGAGTGGCGCGTCCAAAGAAAGTACCCGCCACGCGCCACCCGCCACGCATTTGACCTCATGAAATCCGAAAGACCCACAGTTAATTGTGACATCTGTGTTAAAATGGTGTCTATGAAAACAGGAGGGTTTGAGGGGGCGTTCATCGTCCAACTCCAACCCATTCATTTATACAAAGGAGATTGAAATGGCTCATATTGCAGATATTGAAGGGATTGGGGAAACCTACGCCGCAACCCTGGCCGACAAAGGCATTAAAACCACCGAGGCATTGTTAGAAAAATGCGCCACCCCCGCCGGACGCAAAGCGCTGGCTGAGGAAACCGGTATCAGCGGTAAATTGGTTCTGAAATGGGCCAATCGCGCCGATCTGGCTCGCATCAAAGGCATCGGCAGCGAATACGCCGACTTGCTGGAAGCGGCCGGCGTAGACACCGTACCGGATTTGGCCCGTCGCAACACCGCCAACCTGTTTGCCAAAATGACGGCCACGAATGAAGAAAAGAATCTGGTTCGCAAACCCCCCAGCGAAAAACAAGTCGAAAATTGGGTAGAGCAAGCAAAAGCATTGCCGCGCGCCTTGACTTACTAAGTTTTTCAGATTAGTCCAATCTTGAAGATTGGACCAATCCCATTTTCAAAACGGGCCAATTTCAAAATTGGCCCGTTTTTTGTTTTTCACGTCTACAAGCAAACCGCCATCACAACTCATTTACACAGCGTTCATAACTTCTTCACAACGGCCGTCTATACTCCCATCATCAAACAAAAAACAACCGTCCGCAAGCGGTCGGTATGACAGAAAATTAGACCCGATAAGGAGATAATCATGAAACGGTTTGCATTAGTAGGCATCGCAATAGCAGCTATTTTAGGCGTTGCGATCACGATGGCTTTAGTAAACAACACGGCTCTGGCCGATAAATCTGATATTGAAAATGGAACAGCCCCGATTGTTGACGCGGCGCAGGTTAATGGAGAAACGCCTGCACTAAACGGCAACCGGAGGCTGCAAGCCGAAACGGCCGTCACTCAAAACGACCCTGGCAACAACTTTGTAGACGAAGACGGCGACGGCATTTGCGACACCTGCGGCAGCGTCCCCGGCATGGGAAACGGCAGCCAACATGGCGCTGCCGGCAGCAACTTTGTAGATGAAAACGGCGACGGCATTTGCGACGACGGCGGCAACATCCCCGGCACAGGCACCGGCAATCAACATGGCAGCGGCAGCGGGACCGGGACTGGCACAGCTCCACACGATGGCACAGGAAACCAGTACGGCCGTCAAGGCGGCGGTAAAGGGCAAGGCGGCAATGGCAATCACGGACAAGGCAGTCGGGGACAACAGAACCAGACAATAAACACGCCCTAAATCATTCCTCCATTCCCTCCTTCACCAAAAGGGACGCAATCACAACGATTGCGCCCCTTTTGCGTTCCGGATAAGC
>JANTHP010000176.1 GCA_024762395.1 Anaerolineae bacterium
TGTCGTGATCGTATTCGTAATCGAAAAAATCGATCACGAATACGATTACGATCACGACAACGATTTTTTTGCCAGCGCAGGCTGGAAAAAGACGTAGTTACCTGACTTGTAAGAAACATGTAATCTTCCCCACATTATTTAGTAATAGATTGTTTTTATACTTGCCACGCAATAAAAACGCGGGGTAAAGCCTATAAAATCAATCTTTTAATTGTAAGGAGCAGAATACATGAAAAACTTCAAGTTAATTATCATCCTTTTAATCAGCATATTTATCCTGGCTGCGTGCGGTGGCGCGCAATCAACTGAACCGGCCAACGAGTCGGCGGCAATGTCTGATGACGCTATGATGGAAGATGGCGCGGATGGCGATATGATGGAAGATGGCGCGGATGGCGATATGATGGAAGAAGGTCACAATGACGCCATGACGGAAGAAGGTCATGACAGCGACATGGATGGCGCAGCCATGGAAGACGGTCACGACGATGACATGGCAGACAGCATGGACGACGACACGATGGCGAAAGATGGCGATGAGGCCATGCCTGCCGACGAACCAATGGGCGACATGGCTGATTTACCCGCCTGGCAGCATATTGAACTCACCAACGCCCGCACCGGCGAGACTTTTACCCTGGCTGATTTCGCCGGAAAACCGGTCTTTGTGGAGCCAATGGCGACCTGGTGCACCAACTGCCGCCGCCAGCTTGGCAATGTCCGCGATGCCCGCGCCCAGATTGGCGACGGGGCCGTTTTCATCGGCTTAAGCCTGGAAACTAACATCAGCGACGCCGAATTGGCCCAGTATCAGAGCGATCAAGGGTTTGATTGGATATTTGCCGTCATGACGCCGGAGATGTTGCAGCAGTTAGCCGATGCTTTTGGCCGCAGCATCACCAGCGCGCCGTCTACGCCCCACTTCGTTATTCGCCCCGACGGGTCAACGACTGATTTAGTCACGGGCATCGAACCGCCTGAGCAGATTGTGCAGCAAATTCAGGCCGCCAACGGATAAACAAATGAGCGAACTGATTGAAGCTTTTGTTTTAGGTAACAGCGCTATTCTGACTAATGTCTGCATCTTGCCGCTTTACCCCGGTTTGATGGCTTTTCTGGCCGGTAACGCCAATAATGAACGGGCGCGAAAAGCGATGCGCTGGTTGGGTGTGTTTGTTCTGGCGGGCGTTCTGACGTTGATGACGGCCGTTGGAGCGATCTTGTATCTGCTGCAGCAATCCTTTGGCGCAATTTTGCCGGTGCTGCTGCCCATCATTTACGCCATCATTATTTTGTTGGGCGTTATGATGTTGTTCGGCCGTAATCCGTTCAATCGGCTGACGCAGGTGCAGTCGCCGACGCTGCAAAATCCTTATGTAGCCGCTTATGTGTATGGTCTGCTGCTTGGCCCGATGACGCTGCCCTGTGCCGGGCCGATTATTTTGAGCGCGTTCTTGTTGGGGTCTAGCAGTTTTGCCGCCTTGGGCAGCAGCCTGGCTTTTTTCTTTGTCTTTGGATTGGGCTTTGGCTGGCCGTTGGTTTTGCTGCCGTTTCTGGCTGCGCCTTTCCAACGCCGTTTCACGGGCTGGATGACGCAAAATTATAAATTGCTTACCCGTGTTTCCGGGGCTTTGCTAGTGGCGATTGGTATTTTTGGTATTTATTCCGATTTGCTGCCGCAAGTGTAAGTTAACCGTGTTAGATTAGACCTGCGAGGTTTGGTAGACCTCGCAGGTCTTCAGAGTTACCCATTGGTCGGAGGAACGGCCGTTGCCAAAAACGCATCCAAATCATCTTTCAACTTAGCCAGCGAAGGTAAATGGGCGTACATCATATGCCCCGCTTCGTAATACGTCATCGTGATATTGTCATGCAGGGTGGGGTCTAAATCCATGTGGTTAAAAGTATATTCTGTGGCCAGGAAAGGCGTTGCCAAATCGTAATAGCCATTGGCGACGAACACCTTCAGAAATGGATTCATCGTCATCGCTTTACGCAGCGTTTCGGCCACATTGACAAACTCATTTTGATGCGGCTCGTAATTCCAGGGCCACACCTTCATGTTGAGGATTTCATAGGGCAAATCGCTTTCGTATTGCAGTTCGCGGCGTACATAATCGTTGAAAGCGGCCGTGTACGGGCCAAGAATCACCGAATAGCTGGGGTCATATTCCATGAATTCGCCAGCCGCATCGCGGTCAATGCCGGTGAATCGGCTGTCCAGGCGGCCAACGGTGCGCCGTTGGTCGCGCAGCAGCTCTTTTAGGAAGCGCATGTAATGCAAGCGTAGGTTGGATTGTTTGACATAATCTAGCGACAGCCCGGTGTAACGGGCCAATTTTTCTTCGATGTGGGCTTTTTTGTCCGGGGCAAGGGCTGCGCCTTGCATCAGCGCCAACGTATATTCGGTTAAGGCGAAGGCTTTGACTTCCGCCAATGTTTTGGTCAAATCAGCCTGTAAATCGTCGTCGAGCCGGTTGTGATACCAGGCAGTGGCCGCCTGGGTGGGCAGGTAGAGGATGTAGGGCAGGTCGTTGCCGATGGGGAAGCGGATGGTTTGGAAGTTGAGGACGACGGAGATGAGCATGATGCCGTTGAGGTACATGCCGTGTCGTTCTTGCAGGTAGCCGGAGAGACCGGCGGCGCGGGTTGTGCCGTAGCTTTCGCCGATGAGGAATTTGGGAGATGTCCAACGGCCGTATCGCGTGGTGTACAATCTAATAAAATCGCCAACCGACTCAATATCCTTCTTAAACCCGTGAAACTGCTTGGGCTTTTCGCCGGGCACGGCGCGGCTGAAACCGGTGCTGACCGGATCAATAAAAACCAGATCGGTCTGGTCTAACATGGAATATTCATTGTCAATGAGGTGGTAGGGGGGCGGCAGCAAGCTGCCTTTTTCATCAGTGAGGATGCGGCGGGGGCCTAACAGGCCCAGGTGCATCCAGACCGAAGAGGAGCCTGGCCCGCCGTTGAATGAGAAGGTTAACGGCCGTTGCGTCACATCTTTCACATCATTTTTTGTGTAGGCAATAAAGAAGAACTCCGCTTTGGCCTTTTCACCTTCAGCCTTGCCGTCCTTCTCTGTCTCTTCCTTCATCACAATCGTGCCAGTTGTTACCGTATAGTTAATTTCCCGGCCGTTGATGACGATGGTATGCTGCGATTCAACGAGATTATCTTTTGGTTCCGGTTTTATTTCGGCTTCTTTTTTCTTGTCTTCTTTGTCGTTTTTTTTCTTTGATTTAGTCATGAGGGGGTCTCTCTGTAAATGTAGGTCGGATTGGCAATCCGACCTACGATATTTATTAGGCTCTTTGGGAATTCGCGTGGTTGACTAACCGTGAAACCCTTCGGCATCACTCAGGGCAGGCAGTGATGTCGAAGGGTTTCACGCAGTTTTTTTTGCAAAACCCCGCGAAATCCTGAAGACCCATTTATTATTCGTGGTGCGCCGGAAGCGCGTGATGTCTCCTTAATAAACGTAGAACGATTTGGATGTGTTTCAAATTTTAGGCCAAAGGCAAATCAATCGTAAACGTCGCTCCTTCGCCGGGGGTGGAAACGGCCGTAATGCTTCCCCCATGCGCCTCAACAATGGAGCGGACAATTGCCAAACCCAGCCCCGAATCCCCATTATCTACTCGCGATTTATCGCCGCGATAGAAGCGGCTGAAGATGTGGGGCAAATCGGCGGAGGCGATGCCGGGGCCGTTATCGGAAACTTGGAGTTGCAAACGGCCGTTTCCCCCATCCTGCGCCGACAAAATGACCTTACCCCCCTCCGGCGTAAACCGCAGCGCATTGTTGACGAGATTACCCAACACCTGAACCATACGGTCGGTGTCCACATTAATCGCCGGCAAATCGGCCGCCGCCTGCACTTCAATGGCGATATTTTTCTGTTGGGCCAGGGGCTGATGCGCGGCGGCAATACGTTCCAGCAGCGATAATGGCTCTGTCGGGCGTTTAGTCAGCGGCAGTTCCCCGGCATCGGCCAGCGACAACGTGCGTAAATCTTCAATGAGACGGTTTAGATGCTGCGTTTCATTGTGCATCACCCGGTACATTTCCGGCGAGCCTTGCAGCTTGCCGTCGCTCAACGATTCGGTATAGCCCATGATGACACTCAACGGCGTGCGCAAATCGTGGGCAATATCGGCCGTCATTTGCCGCCGCTGCTGTACCGAATCGGCTAAATCGGAACTCATCTGGTTGAACGATTCGGCTAAACGGCCGATTTCATCCCGCGCCCGCACCGGAACTTGATGACCAAGCTGTCCCTGCGCAATCACTTGCGTCGCTTCCGTTAAATCTTGAATGGGACGGGCGATGGTGCGAGCCAACAAGGCGCCCAGCAGCAAGGCCAGAGCAATGGCTCCCAATGCGCCGAAGATGATTGCCCGATTTATATTTTTAAGGAAAAGCGTTTCGGGCGAGTCCGGCGATCCGGGTAAGACGGGAAAAGCAGCGATGTCGGGCTGGGTCGATTCAAACAGTACCCAGCCCACGATGGCGCCGTCCACTTCGACGGGTACGCTCTTCTCGCCGGGCTGTTTGGGCAATTTTTGGCCGGGATGATGGCGCGCACCGCCGTAAACGACGACTCTGTTTTCATCCAAAAGCGTTACGGGCGCCCAAAAGCGCGACGGCCGTCTCCCGTCCATCATGGCACGATCGGCGGGAGGGGTGTCAGGATTGCGTACCAGGAGGAGATGAATGTTTTCCCAACTGCCGTTGGTTTGATAGTACGCCTGCAATTCTTCAATAAGGTCAACCTGGAACTGATTTAAGACGAATTGGTCGAACTCGCGCTGGGTTTGGAAGCGAACGACAAAGGCGACCAGGGCAATCCCAATGACGCCAACGACCATAAAAGCGAGGGTGAGTTTTAAGGAAATAGAGCGCATTTTTAGGGCGTGCAGGTTTGCAAATTTGTTACTCATTAGAAAAGCGGTAGCCAAAGCCGTACACTGTTTCCACATAGCGCGGCTCTTTGGGGTTGGGTTCAATCTTGGTGCGTAAATTGCGGATGTGTACGTCAATGGTGCGCTCATAGCCTTCATAAGCGTCGCCTTGCAGTCGGTTAAGCAAATCCAGCCGGGAGAAAGCGCGGCCGGGCGAAGCCATCAACGCCGCCAGTAAGTCAAATTCGCTGGGCGTGAGGTCTACGACTTTGTCACCGACGGTAACAAGACGGCCGTTTTTATCCAACGTCACATCGGCGGCGCGTAAAATCTCCGCTTCGGTCTTTTCCCTTCTTCCCCGGCGCAAAACGGCCCGCACCCGCGCCGTCAATTCGCGCATACTGAACGGCTTGGTCACATAATCATCAGCCCCTAATTCCAGCCCCAACACCTTGTCGTTTTCATCCAGTTTGGCGGTCAAAATAATGGTTGGCGTGTCAGCTTCGCGGCTGTGGGCGCGCATAAAGTCGTAGCCGCCCATTTCGGGCATCATCAAATCGAGGATGATGAGATCGGGTTTTTGCTCGCGGGCTATGAAGAGGGCGTCACGGCCGTTAACGGCCGTAACCACCCGAAACCCTTCCTGCTCCAGGTAGGATTTCAACAAAACCCGCAGCTCTTCCTTGTCGTCAACCACCAAAATCGTTTGCGCCATCGTTTGCCTCTAATGACAGAAATGACAGTCACTTCTCAAGTGACTGTCATCTCTAGTATAACCTGTGATGAATAATTGACTATCCGTTTGCGCCGGCGGGTGGCTGCGGGGGAGCAAATTGACCTTGCGGGCCATTGTTGCCCCGTCCGCCGAATCCGCCGGGACGGCCGTGACCGTGCTGTCCGCCAAATCCGCCGGGGCCGAAGGTGTGTTCGCCGCTCAAAAGCTGGTCGGCCTGTTCTTGGGTGATGTCGCCATTGTCCAGGGCCTGCTGCACGGCCGTTTCATACGCTTCCTGAATCATGGCCTGGATGGCGTCATGGTCAACATACTCATTCACAGCTTGCCGGGCACGCATCATGTCCGCCTGTTCCTGCGTAATGCGGCCGGATTCAACCATTTCCGCCAGTCTTGCCTCGGCAACCGTCTCGCGGGCCGCTTGCAGGTCGTCTACGCTAATGCCCAGCGCATCGGCCAGCAGCGCTTCAAAGTCAATGGCGTTCTCCTGCGCCGCGCGAGGCATAAAGTTGTGTAGACCGCGCCCACTGCCGGAAGCGATTTCATCCGCTTGTTCCTGGGTGATGAGGCCATCGGCGACGGCCTGTTCCAGCGCCGCCGCACCGGCCGTGTCAAATGCTGTTTGCAGTTCTTCGACGGTGATACCCAGCGCTTCGGCTAAAAGCTCATTGTCGGGGGTTTTGTCCGGCCGGCTGCCATTAAAATGGTCTGGCGTTTGTCCCTGGAATGGCGTGTTGCTGCCGCTTCCGGGGAATCCGCCCTGGGCGAAAGCGGCCGTAGCGCCAATTGCCATCAGCAAAACAATCACCGCGCCCCAGATAATATATTTCCGTTTCTTATTTGTTTTCATTTCGTGTCTCCTTGTACGATTTGAATGCTTGCGCTTATGCGCTGACCGGATTTCCGGCCAAAACTGTACTGTCACAAGGATAGCGAAAAATTGTTCAGGAATTGTTAAGAAGCCGTTTGGAATTTGTATAATCGTTTGGTCTTGGAAGTGGCAGTCGCTTAAAAACGGCTGAGTTTTATGGTAGAGAAGATTTGTCAAATTTTTAGCATGACCAAACAATTATCAGGCCAAATTTGACAAATCTAAGGGGGTGCCTGAATAGTTACAAAAATTGATACCTACACTGGAGTCAAAAAAGATTTGGCTAATGCCGCCGCCTGACCGGCATCGGCCGCGAAACCATCGGCGCCAATCTCTTGGGCAAATGCGGCCGTGACGGGCGCGCCGCCCACCATCACTTTCACGCTGTCCAGAACGCCAGCGTCCCGCATGGCGTCAATGGTCACTTTCATTTTAGGCATGGTGGTTGTTAACAGCGCCGACATGCCCATCACCTGGGGGTTGTGGGTGTTGATCGCGTCAATGAAGGTTTGCGGACTCACATCAATGCCCAGGTCAATGACCTCAAACCCGGCGCCTTCCAGCATCATGCCCACCAGGTTTTTGCCAATGTCGTGCATATCGCCCTGCACAGTGCCAAGCAGGGCTTTGCCGATGGGATCCACGCCTGATGCGACCAGATAGGGACGCAAAACGCCTAAGCCGGCCTGCATTGCTTTGGCGGCGATGAGCATTTCGGGCACAAAGTATTCGCCTTCTTCAAATAGTTCGCCGACTTCGGTCATGGCGGCAATCATGCCTTCTTTGAGGATCGTGTCTGGTTCGAGACCAGCGTCGAGGGCGGCTTGCACGTAATCGGCAGCGGCGTTCATTTCGCCATCGAGAATGCCTTCGTAGAGGGTGTCTAATGTTTCTTCAGGTTGCATGTTTCTTTCTCCATTTCGGGATTGATCCGCAGATTGCGCGGATTACGCAGATTTGTGGGTTTTAATCTGCGTAATCTGTGAAATCTGTGGATTGTATTTTGGGAACAATGCGGTGGGCGACGTCGTTTTCGGTTTGCGGTTGAGGGACGTTGGGGAAGAGGCGCCAGGTTTCGGTGTGGGTTACGGCCGTTCCCACCCCCACCATCTCCAATACACCCAATGTCTCCACTTCCAGAATCTGCGCATTCACAAACAGTTCCACATGACTGTTCATATCGGGATAGCGCGCATCGGGCTGCGGAGCGAATGTTTTCACAAATAAATTGCCATGATTGGCATACGCCACCCAGCCGGCGGGCGTAAAAAACCCGGCCTTTTGCGGGGTCGGTATGCCGGCATCTTGCTTGAGCAGGACAAATTTATGTCCCCAATGCCAGCGCGGATCGGACATATCCGTGTAGGCCCATAAGGTAATCGTGTTGGTCGGTAGGAGGGATTCCTGGTGTGATTGGCGGGGCGGGAGGGGGACAACGGCCGTTCCTCCCGCAGCCATCACCGACAAAGCCCAGGGCGCCAATTCAATCGGCCACGCGCTGTAATTTGTCAGCCGGTGCGTCACCTGTACGCTTGCCTGCTGCGGATCAAGGCGCAGCTCGATTTCCTTTTGAATGCCGGTTGTCGGTTCGGTTGGCTGGATGAGATGGACGCAGTCGGCCGTGCCTGCCAGCTTGACGGGCTGGTTATCAGGAAAATAAGTCCGCGGAGCCGCTTCCGGCGCGTGCCAGAGCCGATGTCCACCATAAACGCGCCATTCGTCGCCGCCGACCAATCCCGCCGTCGCATCTAAAACGGCAAACTCGTTCACCCCATCCACAAAGCCAAAATGGATGATGCGCGGCCCCACATCGGTGGTGATGATGAGTTCGATACGGCCGTTTGTCAGCCGGTAACAGTTGGGCCAGCCTCTGTAACTGACCTTTTCCAATTGATTCATTCTTCTAACGCCCCGGCTCCAGCCGCCGCAGAGACCACAAAAATGCGCGGTTCGATGCCGGTGTCTGATGTGTAGGTTTGCTGCACATGTTCGGAAAATTCCGCGACGCAATCATCCTGGACAAGGGCGACCATGCAGCCGCCAAAGCCCGCGCCCGCCTGCCGCGCCGCCACCACGCCGGGAGCGGACTGCATCGCCTGCATCATCGCCGCCATCGCGGGCGCGCCAATCTCAAATAAATCCCGCGCCCCGATGTAAGAATCGGCGAAGAGTTGGCGCAGGGTTTCGGCATTGCCTTGCGTTAACGCGGCGGCCAAATCCAGGACGCGCTGATTTTCTTCGATGATGAAGCGGCAGCGTTTGGCGACGACGGCCGGCATTTCGGCTTCGTGGACGGCGAATTGGGCCAATGTCGCGTCGCGCAGCGCTTCCACTTCAGGGTAATGCCGCTGCAAAAAGCGCGCGCCGGCTTCACACTGCGCCCGGCGGTCGTCGTACTCGGAGCCGATGAGGTTGCGTTCGGCGCGGGTGTCGCAAATGACGACTTGCAGGCCGTCGGCGATAGGCGCTATTTCGTGAGTCAGGTGGCGGCAGTCGAGCTGAATGGCGCTGCCGGCCTGTCCCAGCGCAGAGCTGTATTGGTCAAGGATGCCGGTGCTGACGCCGACGAATTCGTTTTCGGCTTGTTGGCCGAGTGTGGCCATCTCTACGGGGTCTAACGCGAAGCCGCCGAGTTGTTGGTAGGTAACGGCCGTTGCCATCTCAATCGCCGCCGACGAACTCAACCCACTGCCAAACGGAACCGTGCTGTGAATCAGGCCATCAAAACCGGTCAGCGCATACCCCGCCTGCTGCATCACCACCGCCATGCCGCGCACATAATTGCTCCAGGGCGCGCGCTGATCGTGCTTGATGTTATCCAGCGAAAATTGGCTTTCCCCGGCGATGTTGAGCGAGCGAATACGCACTTTTTTGTCGGGGCGGGGGCGGGCGGCAATCCAGGTGTCGCGGTCAATGGTCATCGTCATCACGAAGCCCATGTTGTAGTCGGTGTGGCTGCCCATCAGGTCAACCCGCCCCGGCGCGCGCGACCAGAATTGGGGCGTTTTGCCGAACTGTTTTTCAAATTCGGCGGTCATCATTGATTTTCTCTCGTCAATTTTCATCTTTTTTAATCCGTGATGCGTAATTCGTCATACGTGATGCGTGATGCGAAACCTTTTTACGCATTACGCATCACGCATCACGTCTGTT
>JANTHP010000177.1 GCA_024762395.1 Anaerolineae bacterium
AGCCCGGTCACTTTGCCATCCTTGCCAATGATGCGGTTGGGGCCTTTACGCGGCGTAAGTTGAATCCCCTCTTCCAGCGCTTCTTCAATTTCAAAATCAGACGCCGGCAGTTCGTCCCAATCTTCCAACGAAATCATTTGCACATCAGCTACGCCAAGGCGAAGAGCAGTACGAGCCACATCCAGCGCTGTGCTAACTGTTTCCGATTCTTCTTCGGCGCGAGCTTCGGTATCGCTGAGGGCTTCTTTTTGTTCAGCCGTTGCCTGACCTAAACGGAGCGCGGTACGGGCGGCGTCCATGGCTACATCGCCGCCGCCGATGACGATGACTTTCTTGCCGAGCGTGACTTTATAGCCCAGGTTGTAATTGAGGAGTAGGTCAACGGCCGTAATCACGCCGTCCAAGTCCGACCCTTCAATGTTAATCATTCGCCCCTTCATCAAGCCAATGCCCAGAAATACCGCGTCATAATCGCGGCGCAAATCATCTAACTTAATATCCTGGCCGATAGGAGTGTTGAAATGAATCGTAATACCCAAATCAAGAATAGATTGGATTTCCAAATCCATCGCTTCCTGCTCAAAACGGTAAACGGGCACGCCGTAGCGCATCATCCCGCCCGTTTTGGGTCCGGCTTCAAAAATCGTTACGTCGTGGCCCAACAGTTTCAGATCGTGGGCGGCGGTTAAACTGGCCGGCCCTGCGCCTACAATCGCCACTTTTCCCGCTTTACGCCCTGGCTGCACGCCCAATCGCTGCAATTCTGAGCGTGACCAGCGCACGGGAGAGTAAAGCTGCGGCGCGCCTGTTCCCGGCACGGTATGGCAGGTTGAAGCGGCCAGACCAGGATCATATGAGAAGGCGCTTGACGTATCGGTTATGTCAATTGCATCCAGCGAGACGATGGAGGAGGAGGCCGTGCGGCCGGGAAGGCGGTGTCCTGCTTCCGGGCCATACCGTTCGGTTAAGACACGCTTAAGCGGGCGAATGGCGATGGGTTTTACATCAATCTCAACATCGCCGCCATCCACATCGCCGCGGCGGCAGGCCGTTTCGCACGGCGCGCCGCAAATGCGACCGCAAACTGTTGAGAGTGGGTTCGGATCGTGGGCTATTTCGTACCCTTTCTCAAACTCGCCGCGGGCAACGGCCGTAACATACCCCCGCGCGTCCGTATTCACCGGGCAGGCCGCCTGACATTTGACCATGTCTCGCCAATGATCAACGTCGGGTACAGTTACCTGGTACTTAAAATCGCTCATAAATTGCTCCTAGTTGAAGCCAAATCCTGGCTTTTAGATTTGTTAAATTTAGCCCGATAAACGTCTAGCGATGCTAAAACTTGACAATTCTCCTTGATAGTGCTGTATCATTCCTAACGATGTTATAATGGTCGTCTTGCACTACAATTACAGGGTAAAACGAATTTAGGCTTATTCCCTAAATAGGGAGCTGTCCACAAAATTTAATGGAGATATTTCAATGAAAAAGTTCTTAATTGCAGCCACGCTCATTTTCAGCATTCTCTTATCCGCCTGCAATAAAGATGGCGAGATGGAAATTGGCCCGCCAGCCCCGCTGGATGCCGTCCCCGACATCGTGGGCGAATATGCTGTCAACGGTTTCGATCCGTTGGGCACCGAATACAGCGGCCGCTTGTCTATCTTCCCCGGTGATACGGCTAATACCTACAAAATGCAGTGGATCATCGTCGGCAGTATCCAGGAGGGCGACGGCCGTCTTGATGGCAATACCCTTACCGTACAATGGCACAGCGACCAAAATATGGGCGAACAATCGCAGGGAACGGCCGTCTACACAGTTAGCGATAACGGCGTTCTGGATGGTGTTCGCACCACCGAGGGCTATCCCAAAGAAGGAACAGAGACCGCCTACCCGAATGAGTGAAAGGGTGAAGGGGGAGGGGTGAAGGAATTTCACCCCTTCACCTTATCACCCCTTCACCCCTTCATCTTCTACTTCAGTGTTAGCAAGTACGCCACGATTTGGTCCAACTGCTCATCGCTGAGTTCATCGCCCCAAACTTGCGGCATCGTGCCGGAGGGGAAGCCATCAACCAACTTGGCTTCCGGATCCAAGATGGATTCACGGATGTAAGCTTCATCGCCACGGCTGGCAATACCGGCCAATGACGGGCCAACGATGACCTCATCCGGGGTGACCGAGTGGCAGGTGCCGCAGCCGGCTTGCGTGCCAATGACAGCTTGATGGAACAGCTTGTCACCGGCAGCGGCGGCATCATCACCACCGCCGGACGAGCTGCCGCCGCAGGCAGCTAAACCAAAGACCAACGCAATCAACAGAATAAAGTAAATAGTTTTACGCATTTAAACTCTCCTCGTTAACTAAATGAAATTTTTCACAACGTTTGTATTATATTGCGGATTGAAGTAAATCTGCAATGAACAGGCATATCACTCCATCGTCATCAAGAAGGCAATCAGGTCTTCAATTTGTTCTTGCGTTAAAATCTCGTCCAAATTGGGCATGGCTTGACCTGACGGAAAGCCTTCTACAACGTAGGCGTCGGGGTCGGTAATGGATTGATAAAGATATTCTTCGGCCGTCATACCTGGGATACGGGTGGCGGCGCGGGTGGCGACTCCGGCAAAGGAGGGGCCAACCAGCACAACATCGGGCTGCAGCGAATGGCAAATGCGGCAGGCGGCGTTTTGACCTAATGAGTTTTCATAATACAACGCCTCACCCGCTTTGGGGTCGGGGCCGGGGCGGGAATCTACGAAATGGAGCGGCAGTACTTGACCGGGGGCGAAGACGGCCGTATCCGCATACAAAACCTGTCCTTGTTCAGGATCGGGCCGATCATACAGCGTCAACTGCACCTGGTGTTCGCCGGGAGTCAGCGGAATTTGTTCATACACGACCGCCCGCTCTTGCTTGCCGCGCGCCGCATAAGTTTCGTCCCAAATCGTTTCCCCACCCACTTCTAAAACCAACCGTGTCGGCGTGTCAGAGGTCGGATCGGGTTCGAGATTGGATTCAAAATCGTGCAGGGGGAAGCCGCTGCGATGTTCCAGCGCGATTTCGACCCAGCTTTGGTCGGCCAGACGGGATTGGAACGGCCGATCGCTCAACCAAATCTGCGCCGCCAGCGCGACTGCCAACAGAATGAACGCCGGAATCAATTTGCGCCAATTATCCTGATCCAGCACAAAATCATACGTCGTCGCCAGCGCGTGGCGGGTTTTGCTTTTAACCGCTTGCGCGAACTCGTTCGGCGGCAGCCAGGCGGTAAAAATGGGCGCGTCGCTGTATTTTTTCTTCAATTTTGGCAGCCGTTCCCGATCCAACCGCTGTTCCATCCACAAATTACCTTCCCGATTGGCGCAATCTTCCGGGGGGCAGCCGACGAATTGGACTTCGGCCGCGCCCGCTTCCAGCGCGTTGGCGGCCATGTTGGGGTGGGCCATGCCCACGCAGGTGAGGGGGACGACTTCGATTTGCATCCCATCTTCGATGTGGGGACGGCCGTCCAGATACGGTTTGGCCCCCTGCAAGGCGTGCCGTTCGCAGGTAAAAACAACTTTGACCGGGTTTTCGGCGGATTGGGCGGCCAGGGAGACGGCCGTTTCCCACAAAGGTGTCGCCGGTTGGTCCCCCAGCGTCAACGCCCGCGTGGGGCAGCTTCCGATGCAGACGCCGCAGGAAACGCACAAATCGGGGTCTACGACGGCCAGATATTTATGTTTGTGGTCGGGTTCCCGCTCTACCATTTCCAGCGCGTGGTAGGGGCAATCTTTGGCGCACAGCGTGCAGCCGGTGCATAAATCCTCATGCACCACAATCGGTTCCAGCGGCTTGCGAACCAGCAGCCAGGGGATGGCGCTGAGCAGCGCGATGACGACCACAATCCCGCCCCAAAAGAGGCCGGGCGACCAATGCAGCGCCGCCGGCAGGTAAGCGAGGTAGAACAAATCAATGGGAACCTGCCCCGGCAATTGAGTGCGATCAACGACCTGCAAAATGTCTACCGGTACAACAGCGGAGGCAATGACCAGTAAGACGGCCGTCACCCCCATCCAATAACGCGGCGGCAAAATCTTTGGCCGCTGCAGACGTTTAACGTGAAAATACCAGAATCCCAGACCGATGAACAGAGACAGCAGCAGGTGAACGGTCAGAATCAACAGCATAAATATCCAACCCGTGCCGGCCTGTTCTGTCGCCACATAATTGATTAAAAATGATTTCCCGATAATTGAATGCTTTAAGATATTGGCGAGGGTCTGGTTGAGAATCTGCGCTCGTTCGTCCCAAATGAGCCAGTAACCGGTGATGCCGATCATCCAAATGAAAACGGCCAGAATGACGCCGGACACCCAGGCCAGCCAGCGCGCACCGCGAAAACGGTCTTGAAACAGCATACGCCAGCCATGCAGCAAGGTGGTAATGATGGCTGCGCCCGAGGCGTACCGGTGGACAGCCCGCACCAGCCGCCCGACAAAATTCATCTCAATTTTGGAGACCGCTTCATACGAAGTGGCAAAACCAAATTGATAGAACATGGTCAGGTAAATGCCGGTGAATAAAATGACCAGCAGGAGGAAGATGGTGATGGTTCCCGTGTGGTAGAGGGGATTAAATGGCGCATCGCCGACGATTTTGTTAATCGGCTCTTCTAGCGCCAGCGAACCCTTTTCCATCCAGGTGAGGGATTTGCGGACGGGGGTCTGGTGACGGCCGTTCCGATCCACGCTGTTATGAAAAGGGGATTGTGTGTCCTTATCGGTGGTTGCCATGATGACAAAAGGTGACAGTCACCTCAAAGGTGACTGTCACCTGACAATTTACCAAACCTTAAATCCAGGAGACGTCAGGCTGATATTGGAAATTTGATCAATCAGCTGCGGGCCGTAGGCTACCAGGAGCAAAGCGACCGTGCCAATGAGCCAGGGAACCCATTTATCCAACCACTCAGGCGTATCCTGCGGGTCTTGAACAGATTCGGCCAACGGCACTTCAACGTTAGCCGGTTCCGCCTTCTTAGACCAGGCTGTCTTGGCCACGATGTAGACGTACATGTACATGCCAAAGAACATAATCGTGCCGCCAATACCCACGCGCAGCAGATGGCCGCTCCATTCCTCAGGAATGTAGGGAGCCAGCCCCAGCGGCGTGCGGCGCGGCGCGCCCAGCAGCCCAACCACGTGCATGGCATTGGAGAAAATCATCATCCCTACAAACCATGTCCACACCTGCGCCAGAGCGAACTTGTTGCTCACAGCCAACTTCTTACCCGTCAGGTACGGAACCAGCCAGTAAGAAATGCCCATGAAGGAAAGGGTGACGGCCGAAGCCACCGTCAGGTGGAAGTGACCGGGAACCCAGGCGGTGTTGTGCACAACCAGGTTGACATTGTAAGAAGCATTGGTGATACCGCCGATGCCGCCGAAGAAGAAGAGGATGCCGGCCAACAACTGCGCCGCCACAATCGGGTCGCCCCAGGGCAAAGCGCGAATCCAACCCAACAGCCCCTTGCCGCCCCGCTTGCGTCCTGCATATTCCAGAGATGCGACAACGGTGAAAGCGGTCAACATGGAGGGAATGAAGACGGAGTAAGTTAAGATGGCGTGCAGGAACTTCCAGCCGGCGGGGACGCCGGGGTCAACATATTGGTGATGGAACCCCAACGGTACAGAGAGCAGCAGGAAGAGCCAGAAGGCAAATCGGGCCAGCGAATCGCTGAACAGCTTGCCGCCCGCTTGTTTGGGCAGCATACCGTACCAGGAAACGTAGGCGGGCAGCAGCCAGAAGTAAACCAACGGATGGCCGGTGAACCAGAAGTAGGTGCGGGCCAACTGCGGGTCGGTGCCTTCGATCAGGCCCAACGACCAGGGCAGGAGCATGGTCAGGATTTCGGCAGCGACGCCGAGGGTGGCGATTTGCCACATAACCATGGTGATGAGGCCGCCAAAGGTGGTCAGCGGGGTGCGGACGCCGGGGTTTTCTTTGCGCCAGGCGTAGTAGGTGAAGTACATGCCGTACCCTTCAATCCAACTGCCGACAACGACGAGGGTCAAGCCCAGGTAAAAGGCCCAATGGGCTTTCATGGGCGGGTAGAAGGTGTAAAGGACGGTGGCTTCATCGGCCAAAATGGGGATGGCGGCTGTGACCAGCCCGACAACCATCATCCAGAAGCCGACGGCATTAAGTTTTGGGTAGCGTAACGGCCGTTTCAACCCGTAAATCGTCGTTAACGTCAAAAAGCCGGTGATAAAAAAGGTCGTAAACACCAGCGCATTCAAAACGCCGTGAATCGTCAACCCCTGGTAATAGGACTTGAAAATCGGCTGAAGATAAGGATACAAATCCAATCCGGAATGCTCCAGCGCCTGAAGCGGCCCAAACAAACTCCCGATAGATACCGCAATCACGGCAAAAAGGAGATGCAAGCCGATAAACTTCTTTTCAGCTTGTGAAACTTCATAATTTGCTAACATAAATCGCTCCTCTCTCACTCCACAATCAGCGTGCCAAACATCGCCGCATGACCTAACCCGCAAAATTCGGTACAGATGTAGTCGTAACGTCCCGGCTCGTCAATTTTTACGGATAATTTCGATACCTGACCGGGGATGACCATCACATTGATGTTGGTATTTTGCAATTTGAACCCATGTTGAACATCCTTGCTGGTGATGTAAAACGTCACTTCCGAACCGGCGGGAATCGTCATTTCGCGGGGTGTAAACTGCCACGTTTGCGCCAAAACATAAGCCTCGTACTTACCGGGAGCCAGTTCGCGCAGTCCCGGCTCGGCCCAGGGGCCTTCGTCGGCCACTGTGCGCGGATCAACGCGCGCTTCCGGGCTGGGGACCTGAATGCCCATCGCAAACCCGGCAATTGTTACCGCCAGCGCAAAGACGACTAGTAGGCCAATACTGAGGCGGATCCAATTCTTTTCGTATGGATCAATGTGCATAGATTGTTTTTCCGTCATACCGTCACCCCTCGCGAAAGCAAAATTACGTACACCGAACCCCACAACAGGATCAGGGTCACTACAAAGATCAAAAGAATGACCCAGGTTCCCTTCGGGTGGAATTCGCCATTGTCTGAATTTTTATGTTCTGCCATAGCTTATCTCCTTTCTAACAATTCCCGGCAAGCGCCCGAATAAGCGCTGGCCACAATCTCAACGTGTTCTTGTTCCTTCCTTATTAACCTTACCGTGCGCCACCTCCTTACAAATAAACCCTCCGAAATCGCCAATGATTTCTCGAAATACTTAGGGTTCAATCGTAAATAACTTTGGTGTTTCGGGAATTGGAATTCCCGAAACATGTCAAAAAGTTAAAAACGAACGAACTCTTAGGGCATCATATGCTTTAAATCTTCTGCAATGTCGGCCGCGGTGGTTCCAAAGGGCCAAATGAGCTTTAATGCGCCATCCTCGTCAATAACCATGACCGTAGCCGTGTGGTCAATCAAGTAGCCGGTTGCCTCTGTGCCTTCATGTTTTTCGTAAAAAACGCCGTAAAGCGTCGCTAATGCGGCAATCTCTTCCTCCGTGCCGGTGACGCCTATGAAATTGGGGTTGAAATGGGCAACGTATTCGCCCAGTTTTTCGGGCGTGTCTCGCTGCGGATCAACGGAAATCATGATGACTTGCACGTTATCGGCGTCATCGCCCAGGATGTCCATTGCGCCGCCCAGCTCGGCCAGTGTGGCCGGGCACACGTCGGGACAAAAGGTGTAGCCGAAGTAGAGGAGTACCAGTTTACCGCGATAATCTTCCAGGCTAACTTTTTTGCCCAGGCTGGACATCAGGTTGAAATCGGGCGCGTCTCCGGGTGACTGCATGACGGTTCCATGATAGGTGTACGGCCGACATCCGGCCAATCCTATCGCTAACAGCGCCACAATCAATAAAATGAACAGTGTTTTTTTCATATTTAGGCTCCCTACGGTGTGTAACATAGAAAATAGTGCGCGGCTTCGTAGGCCAGGCTGGCTACGCCGGTGCTGTTTCGTATTTCTTCGGCTAATGCGTCCAGGTGGCGTAGGATGCGGTCGGAATCGGAGGCCAGGGTGCGGTAATGGTATTCGCCGCGAACGATGCCCCAGCCGTCTACGAGAACGAAGGAGGGGTCTAGTTGGATACGGCCGTCTTCCTGCTCATCATAATACGTCTCAAAACCGCCGCCCACGACATACTTCAACAGCATCGGATCATCAATGCGGGCAAAATGCCACAACGCAGGGTCGGCGCCGATAGATTCCGCATACGCCCGCAGCGCCTCCTGCGTGTCATGTTCGGGATCAACCGTAATCGTCACAAATTGGATTTCCGTACCGCCAAAATCTACGGTGTCTATTTTGTCCTGAAGCTCCAGCATCGTTTGTATCAGTCGTTGGCAATCCGGTTCCTGGCAGCGGGTGTAGGTGAAGCTGTAAAGCGCCAATTTGCCGCGCATATCCTCGTTGGTAAGGCGCTCGCCATCATCCATGACGACTGAAAAGCCAGGCGCGAGGCGGATTCGGGGCAGTACTTGAATAGGTTGGAACACCTTGAAGGAAAATGCGCCGCCCACCACGATAATCATCACGGTATAAAAGGTATACAGCGCTATTTTTTTCCAGCGTTGACTCATGTGTCAATCCCTTCCAAAACGGACGTTTGCAGCGCTTGCAGCAAATCGGAGGCGGTTACGTTGGCGATTTGTTGGCGATTGTGGATGATCATCTTGTTTTGGGCCAGTGTCAGGTAAATGACTTTGATGTTTTGTTCCTCGTTTTCCAGGAGGGGCGTCAAATCTGTTTCGCGCAGTTGGGCGGAATCGTGATCTACGATGAGGATATCCGGGTGTTTTTGCGCCATTGCTTGACGTGCCTCTTCCCAGGTTCGCACGGTTCCGATAATCGTGATTGAGGGTTGTTCAACCAATAGGTGATTCAATCCGTCATGAAAAAGGGTGTGACGGCCGATTATCAGGACACGTGTCGCCATATTTTCTAGTATAGGCGTATTCCCGCGAACTGGCGTCAATCGAATGGGTAGAAAATATGAGAAGAAAATGAGCGGACGGATGTCCAAATGGAGGATATTTTTACCGAGGTACTAGCCCAAATGGACTATAGTTTTTTAGATTGGTCCAATCTTCAAGATTGGACAAATCTCAACTGGCTACATTTGCCGCTTTGTCAGGCCGTGTCGTACCGCCCAGGCTGCAGCTTCGACGCGGCTGCGCAAATTTAGTTTTTCCAAGATATGGTGTAAGTGGGCTTTGACTGTGTATGGAGAGATGGAAAGTTCTTCGCCAATGGCCTTGTTGCTCATACCATGCGTTAGCAGGTGCAGGATTTGTCGTTCCCGGTCTGTTAATTCATCCATTTCCGGGGTTGGCTGCGGCATTTTGGGCAGAGCGGAGAATTGATCGAATAGTTTGGCGGCCATGACGGGGTTGATGACGGCTTCACCGGCGTGGACACGCTGGATAGCATCAATGAGCTGGTCGCTGGTGGCGTCTTTGAGGAGGTAGCCGCGCGCGCCGGCGCGCACGGCCGTAAACAAATCATCTTCCTGTTCCGACACCGTTAACATCAACACCCGTGCCTTTGGATCAAGCTCGCGCAGTT
>JANTHP010000178.1 GCA_024762395.1 Anaerolineae bacterium
CAGATTAGTGAAAACGGCCGTCCCCTCGATCCCGTCGCCATCGTCCGCGTGGAAGACCAATCAAGCCGCGTTTTGTACGATTATTACCGGCAAGTCCAGCAGCGCGACATCCTCTCGCCCCAGTTGGCCTACCTGATGAACGATTTACTGGCCGACCGGGGCGCCCGCTGCGCCGCTTTTGGCTGTCCCAATGCGCTGGAACTGCCCGCCAATCGCCCCGCCGCCGTCAAAACCGGCTCGGCCAATGATTTCCGCGATGCCTGGGCGATTGGCTACACGCCGCAGCTTGTGACGGGCGTCTGGGTGGGCAACAGCGACAACAGCGCCACCAACGGCGTTACCGGCATCAGCGGCGCGGCCCCCATCTGGCAGGCGGTGATGGCCTGGGCTTTGCAGGATGAGCCGGTTTCGCTCTGGTCGCAGCCGCCGGGGTTGGTGGAAACGGCCGTTTGCGACATTTCCGGTCTTCTCGCCACCGACATCTGCCCCGCCGTCACCGAACTGTTTATCCAGGGAACCCAGCCCACCGTTTACGACAACATTTACCGGGAATTCGCCGTCAATCGAGAAACGGGCCGGCTGGCGACCATCTACACGCCGCCGGAACTGGTGGAAAATCGCATCTACAAAGTCTATCCGGACGCCGCCGCCGCTTGGGCGCGGGAAAATGGCCTCGAACCGCCGCCGACGGATTATGATACGGTTGAAATTGTAACGGCGGTGGGGGAGGATACGGCCGTTATTTCTCCCGAACCCTTCGCCGTCGTTAGCGGAACCGTCTCCATTCGCGGCACAGCCGGCGGCGCTGATTTTGATCACTACCGCCTGGCCTATTTCCCCGGCTTCACCCCCGCCAACATCCAAATCATCGCCGAAAATGTCACCCAACCCAGGCGTGATGCCATTTTGGGCCGCTGGGATACAAGCGGGCTGGATGGGCTTTATACGCTTTTGCTGACAGTGGTGGGGGAAGACGGCCGTTTCCAAGAAGTCAGCATCCCCATCACGGTAAGATAAAGGATGAAGGCTGAAGGCTGAAGGCTGAATAAAACCCACACCCATTCATCCTTCCGCCTTCATCCTTCCGCCTTCATCCTTCCGCCTTCATCCTTCCGCCTTCATCCTTCATCCTTCATCCTTCATCCTTCATCCTTCTCCATCTCCCCCTTCACGCCCCCTTCACGGTGATTTTACGGCTCACATACGGACGTTTGTTCATGGCTGCCGTATGCTATAAACACCCCCTGACAATCTCCAGGAGACATCCCGTAACCCGATTTGGCAAATTGGGCCGCTTACTGAGGAGAAGACGGATTGGACGCATGGTGAAACTGAAAACAAGCACACCGCCGCAGTTTTATGATCATTTATGGCAAAGTTTGGCCGAAGGATTCCTCGTTCTGGATGAACAGGGTGACGTCATCTCCGCAAATGAAACTGCGGCCCTGATGTTGGGCTATGAATCCGGCGCTCTGGATAGGGTTTCTTACCGGTCGTTCTGGCCGGAACAGCTTCCCCACCCTTTTGAACCGAGCATCCCCACCGGACAATCGCACCATGTTGAAGTACGGCGGCAAGACGGCCGTTTCACCCCCGCCACTCTCACCATCTTCCCCATGAACGCAGCCGGAGATGGGCGCAAACTGGTCATTTTAAGCAATCCGAACCAGGTTCAACATGTTAATAACGCACTGGCCCATACCCAACGGCTGGCCGGGATTGGCACACTCATGGCCGGCGTCGCCCACGAACTGGTAACGCCCATCAGCATCATCACCAACACGTGCAGCAATCTGCGGATTGAGATGGAAGATAAGACCTTAACCACAGAAAATTTAGCGCGTTTCATTCACATGATTGAGCAAAGCGTCTGGCGCTGCACACGCATCGTAGACGTGCTGCGCCATTATGCCGTTAACGATATGCCGCAAATGGCCGTTACTAATCTGGATTCAATCATTGATGATGCGCTCACGCTGGTAAGGCATCAATTTCGGGGCGAATTTCACGTAGAAGTTGAACTGGATATGGCTCCCAACTTAAAATCGGTGATGTGCGACCATAACCGAATAACACAAGTACTCATCAACTTGCTGATTAACGCGCGTGACGCTATGCTGCCTCATGGCGGTACGATCAAGATTAAAACCTGGGAAACCGACCAATCCCCGCCGCAAGCAAATAAAGTGACCGCAAATGGGAAAACGGCCGTCCCTCACTACGCCATCTCCATCCAAGATACCGGCACAGGCATCGCGCCGGACATCATGGAGAAGATTTTCAACCCGTTCTTCACCACCAAACCCAACGGCAAAGGCACCGGATTAGGTCTTTATCTGGCCCGACAAATAATTGAACAACATAACGGCCGTCTCCAGGCCCAAAACAGCCCCGACGGCGGCGCGATCTTCACCATCACCCTCCCCCAAAGATAAAAGGATGAAGGATGAAGGATGAATGATGAAGGATGAAGGATGAAGGATAAATCATCCATCCTTTCCCGCTAACTGCAAAAAGTATTGGTGAAACCGGTCGTCTCCCGTTAGCTCCGGGTGGAAAGAGGTGGCTAACCATTTGCCTTGCTGCGCGGCAACGGCCGTACCATCCTCCAACTCTGCAATTACCCGCGCATCCCCTTTTGCCGCCACCAATTTAGGCGCGCGAATAAACACCGCCGGGAACGGCTTTGACTGCCCATTTTCAAATACAGACACACGCAAATCTGCTTCAAAGCTGTCCACCTGACGACCAAACGCATTGCGATCTACCACAATGTCCATGATGGCTAAAAGCGGCTGACCATGCTGGGAACGGCCGTCGCCAATCGCCTTAGCCATAAAAATCATCCCCGCACACGTCCCCCACAAAGCCTTTTCCGCCGCAAACCGGCGCAGCGGCTCCATAAAGCCGTACATCACCGCCAGCTTGCCAATCGTCGTACTTTCCCCGCCAGGGATGATGAGACCGTCCAGCCCCGCCAACTGCTCCGGCAGTCGCACTTCCACCGCCTCCACGCCCAGGCTTTTCAGCATGTTGATATGCTCAATAAACGCACCTTGCAGCGCCAAAACGCCAACTCTCATCGCTTCGCTCCGAAAAGCTAGAGCTAGAGTTAGAGCTAGAGGATATCCCCTCTAGCTCTCGCTCTATCCTCTAGCTGTTTACCAGCCCCGCGTTGCCAACTGCTCTTCTTCCGGCAGGCTGCTCACGTTAATGCCCACCATCGGCTCGCCCAAGTTTTCGCTGACCTCGGCCAGGATTTGGGGATTGTTGTAATGAGTCGTCGCTTTCACAATTGCCAGAGCGCGTTTGGCCGGATTGCCGCTCTTGAAAATGCCGGAGCCGACAAAAACGCCGTCCACACCAAGCTGCATCATCAACGCCGCATCAGCCGGGGTAGCAATGCCGCCCGCCGCAAAATTCACCACCGGCAAACGTCCCAGCTCCTTCGTTTCCTTTACCAACGCATACGGCGCGCCGATGGTTTTGGCGTAAGCCATCAACTCCTCATCGGGCATCAATTGGAGACGACGAATTTCGCCCAAAACGGTGCGAGCGTGGCGCACAGCTTCCACCACGTCGCCAGTTCCCGCTTCCCCTTTAGTGCGAATCATGGCCGCGCCTTCGCCAATGCGGCGCAGCGCTTCGCCCAGATTGCGGCAGCCGCAGACAAACGGGATTTTGAAATCATGTTTGTAAATGTGGTGTTCCTCGTCGGCCGGGGTGAGAACTTCGCTTTCGTCCACATAATCCACGCCCAGCGCTTCCAAAATCTGCGCTTCAACGAAGTGACCGATGCGGGCTTTGGCCATGACGGGGATGCTGACGGCGGCAATGATCTCTTTAATCATGCCGGGGTCGGACATGCGGGCTACGCCACCGTCGGCACGAATGTCAGCGGGGACGCGCTCCAGCGCCATCACGGCAACCGCGCCCGCTTCTTCCGCGATGACAGCTTGTTCTGGCGTCACCACATCCATGATGACGCCGCCTTTTAACATTTGGGCTAAACCGGCTTTTACTTTGAAGCTGGCGGTTATGCCTTGTCCATTTTGTCCATTTTTGCTCATGTTGTACCTCCGAATGTAAAACGTATGTTTTTGATTGTAGTTTGGGGATGGGTAGATGGCAAGGAAATTGGACTTATTAAACGAGATTGAAATTTCGATTCGGCAGAGCCATTTTGGACGATTACGGCCGTTTCTGCAAAACCAGCAAATGAGATAATCCCAAAACAGAAAAAGGCGTCCTTTCTACTGCGTACAACGCTTTTTTGATGGTTTTGCCCAACCGGGGCAGCCGGTACTCGATATTGTCATAGCCGCCAAAGATACGGCCGTGATAAACCACATCCACCGGCAGGCCTGCAAATAGCCGGAGCAGTCCCCGTTTGGTGTACGCCCGCACATGCGGCGCCAGCCGGTTCCGCAGCGGGTTGGGCAAATAGTTCACCAGCGGGATATTGCCAAACTTGTATTGGCCCCGCCAGTAAATGCCGTGCTGCTCTACCGGATACCAGCGGTTGGGGCAGAAGAGGAGGATACGGCCGTTTTCCTTCACCACCCGCACCATCTCCGCCGCATATGCCCCATCATCCTGCACATGCTCAATCACCTCATTGCTAAACACAAAATCAAAACTCTCATCGGCAAAGGGGAGGCGCTCACCCACCCCTTGGGCGATGCCGGTGGCGGTGGCGGTAGCTTTTTTGGCCCGGTCCGGCTCAATTTCCAGGCCAAAACGCCGCTCGCTAAACGGGGCGAAATGCGCCAGATATTGGCCCAGGCCGCAGCCGTTATCCAAAATCATCGCGCCGTCCAAATCCACCCATTGGCGGATCATCGCCAGCCGCCGCTCTTGGCCGGAACGCCAAACGTAACCCGGTTCGCCGCGTAAAGCGGCTTTGTCTGAATGGGTCATATGTTAATGTTACCGCCTAAATTTTGTAGGATGATTGACAACACAATCAAAATAATGACACCCCCCAACACTTGAAAGAAAAGGCGTTTCAATCCACTGCCTGCTAAACCTGCTCCTACAACGAGACCGGCAATACTTAGCTCGATTGTTTGCCCGGCAAACCAGCCCAACAACAATACAGGCGACGAGGTTGCGATGGAATAAAGGCCTAAAATCAGCGCGCCCCAAGCCAGACCACCCAATTGGGCGCCAAAGATAGCCCCACGCCGCCACCCTCTATATTCCAATTTGACCATCAGCCAAACGAGCAAAATTGCCAGCAAAAGAAATGAGGCATAGCCAACGGGAATGAGAGCAAAAGCCCGCTCAGGCGGAAGTAGAAATGGACTTGGCGCAGCGTAAAGTGGCGCAAGCAGACCAGCGTGCAAGAAAAAATCAACGCCAATCATGGATAACCATGCCAACAGCGTCAACTTAACTAGAAAAGAAGTTGTGTATGATGCCTTCAAATTTTCCATAACGATCTTGTCAATTACCGATTACTAGCCGAGTAACTCGTCGTACTTGCGGCGTACTTCCTGGACGTCCTACCACATGAGGGATTTGGGGCTGCCCGGTTTACGTGATGGGTTACGCAGCAGGTATTTGTTGTCCCGGCCATCATGAATTCAATCAATATGAAACGGCCGTTCATGGCATAATTCACCTATCAGCCGTCGCACCGGTTGACCGCTGCCAGAGATGTTATCAGCATCGTCCGGTAACTTTTTTCATGGCCCTAAGCAAATATGATCTATACCCACAAACGGGTTCCTCTATTCCGTCGGCAACCAAACCTTCCGCAGCGGCACTTTCGATTGGAATTCCGGCTCCATCGCTTCATAATGTTCCAACATCAGTTTGATAAACCCATCCCGATCCAAAATCGTGACCGGTTCATGAGCTTGCCCTGCTTCTGTCTTGGCATCATTCGTAAAACCGCCGGTAGACACAAAAAGGCCATTATCTCCAGCCCGTAATGCTCCCAGAAACGAACGCATTTCCGGCCCGCTGGTAGAATTTTTACGGTGTTTGACTTGCACCTTGATGCGCGGCCGTTCAAAACCAAGCGCATCAGGATGAGCCACAATGTCAATGCCCCGGTCACGACCGGGCGGCGAACTTACAGCCCGATACCCCATTGCTCGCAAAATGGCCGCTACTAAATCTTGAAAATCATACGGGTCAAGATGACTGACTAAATCGGCGATCAATTCATTAGCTTTATCGCTGACATCCTGGAAGAAGGGCGGGCTTTCATCCTCTTCTTCTGGAATAGGCTTGACAATTTCGGCCGTTGCCGCTTGATGAATTTCAGCAAGATGATCATCCAGATTAAAAAGGGTCAAGGCGCTGCCCATTGAGTTTCGGGCGGCAGCGCTGAAATCATCCCGTGAAACGCGCTTTAACCAGGTTACTTGCCGGATGTGAGGGTAATCTTGGGAAATCTCATCAAAAACATCCAGCCTGTAAATATAAGGGCTGTTGACCAGGCCAATCAGAACTTCACGGCTATCCTTGATATAGGTAAGCGCATAATCCCCTTCCCGAATATCGCAGGCAAAGCGGTAAACTTGCCCGGCATTGACGTTGACGCGCCATTTGGAATGGTCGGGATAAGTTTCTTGATACTTTCTTTTGAATTGCTCCCGTGTTTTGAGACCGGATAAATCGCCCATTTTACCCCAGCCAATAGCAACAGCATTTACTTTTTCCACATACGGAGCCAACTCATTGTCATTGCCAGCTCGTACCATCCATGCGTGTTTTGGTTTTGACATTTCAATTCCTCGTGTCATTATACTAACAGGCAAACGCCAAATACTTTCCTTTTGTCACCATAAACGGAAACCCCATATCGCTCACTGCTGTTTCCACCAACATATTGCCCTTATAAAACGTAAACCGCTCCGCCCCTTCCTCAACCACAAGAAAGCGGTGGGAAGTCGTGGGTTTACGAATACGCCAGATATTGGCCCAGGCCACAGCCGTTATCCAAAATCACCGTGTCATCCAACTCTATCCATTGGCGGATCATCGCTAGACGCAGCCCGGTTCGCCGCGTAAAGCGGCTTTGTCTAAATAGCTGTTAGCCATTGGCGATTAATTCGTCGTACTTGCGGCGTACTTCCTGGACGTCCTGCCACATGAGGGATTTGGGGCTGCCCGGTTTGCGTGATGGGTTACGCAAGAGATAAGCGGGGTGGAAGATGGGCATGGCGTGACGGCCGTTCCAATCAAACCACTGTCCGCGCAGCTTCGTAATCCCCGTCTGGCCCAGAATAGATTGGGTAGCCACATTGCCCGAAAGCAGCATAATCGCCGGATCCACCAACCGGATGATTTCCAGCAAATACGGCTTGTAATACTCAATTTCATCATTATTTGGTTTGCGGAACGTCTTGCCCGCCACCCCCGGCGGCATCCGAAAGACCGAATTGCTGATAAACACATCCTTCTCCGGGTCGAGATTCACGGCGTCCAAAATCTGGTCGAGCAATTTCCCCGAACGGCCGACAAACGGCTTGCCCAGCTCATTTTCACGCGGGCCGGGCGCTTCGCCAATAATCATCAACCGGGCTTTCGGGTTGCCGCGACAGATGACCATGTTGGTTCCCGCCGGATACAACGGATCGTCGGTCAAATTCATCATCACGTCAATGAGTTCATCCAGGGAAGCGTAATAATGGGGTTTTTCTTCAAACAGGCCAAATTGCATTGTCTCATCTCCTTGCTTGATGGGGTTGATTTTATCGCAAAGTGAATGGTTGTTCTAATCTAAAAATGGGGACAACGTTAACAATTTGTTGACAAACGGGCATTTCATACGCTATACTTTCTTAGTAAGTTAAATTAACTAACTAAGTCTCCTGATGAAAAAAGCAACTCGTCAACAGACCAAAACCCATAACTCCCGTCTGGTTCTCAAAACCATCTACCAACGCGGCAGCCTCAGCCGGGCCGACATCGCCCGCGCCACCCGTCTCACCCGCCCCACCGTTTCCAACATCGTCGCTGACTTGATGGCTGAGGGCCTGGTTGATGAAATTGGGCACGGGCAGTCGCAAGGCGGCAAACCCCCCATTTTGTTAAGCGCGGCCGAGAATTCTTACAGTATCATCGGTATTGACCTGGGCAACAGCGAGTTTCGCGGCGGCATTTTTGATTTGCGGGGGAATAAGCTGCACGGCCTGAATCTGCCGACAAATGGGCAGGTTGGCGCGGCGGCACTCAATCTGGTGTACGCATTGATTGACCAACTGCTGCCGCTGGCGGACAGTCCTGTGTTGGGCATCGGCATTGGCACGCCAGGGATTACGGATACGACGGCGGGCGTTATTTATGAGGCGGTTAATCTGGGCTGGTCGGATTTGCCGCTGCGCGATTTGTTGGCCGCGCGGTACGACATGCCTGTGCATGTGGCCAATGACAGCCAGGCGGCGGCATTGGGGGAATTTTCGTTTGGACATGGCGAAGAGGCATCCAATCTGGTGGTGGTAAAGGCGGGGGCGGGTATTAGCGCGGGGATTGTGCTAAACGGCCGTGTCTACGCCGGCGATCATGCCAGTCCGGGTGAAATTGGGCATGTCACGGCCGTTCCCAATGGCAAATTATGCACCTGCGGCCGTTACGGCTGCCTGGAAACCGTCGCCAGCAGCCGCGCCATCATCGAAGGGGCGCAGGCCATCATCCAAACTGAGCCGGATTCCATCATGGCGCAGTTGGCGGCCACCCATGATCTGACAACGGATTTGGTTTTACAGGCGTTTGAGGCGGGGGACACGGCCGTTCAAGCCCTGATTGCTGACGTAGGACGCTATTTGGGAACGGCCGTTGCCCATCTCATCTCCATCCTCAACATCCAACACGTCATCATCGCCGGACGCATCGCTCGCTTCGACAACCTTTTGCTGGACGCCATCCGCGCCCAGGTCAATCAATCCATCCTGACCCGCATCGCCCAAAACACCCTCATCGAACGCAGCGCCCTCGGCGCCGACATCGTCATCCTCGGCGCGGCGGCGTTGGTGCTTTCGCGGGAGTTAGGCGTCGTTTGACCGTAATCCGTAATCCGTCAACCGTTATCGGATCACGGATTACGGATTACGGATTACCCAACGAGGAAACATGAGCGTAGCCACAAAATCATTACTCAAAATTGTCCCCAAACACCTCCCTCCCCTTGACCCCGGTTTTCGCCCCATGATTTTGGGTAACCGCAACTTTCGGCGCGCGGTGGCCCAGGCGGATGAGACGGCAACCGTCCTCATCGGCATCGAGCGCAACGCCGGACTGGTGCATCGCGCCGAGTTGGAAATTTTTGCGCCCGGTTCGTCACACGATGAAGAGTCGTACACCTACGTCGAGCGTGCGATTAAATTCATTCTCTGGTCGCGCGGCGGCTGGAAAATTTGCATTGCCGGGCCGCCAGAAATTACAGAACGCATCCGGGCGGCGTACCAGCCGGACGGGGCGCGGGCGTTTGATGCGGATTTGATGAGTCGGGCGTATGGACGGCCGTTTACCGTTCAAATCTGCTCCCCCGACGACATCCCTGCTGCCAAAGAATCCGGCTCGGCGTTGGGCG
>JANTHP010000179.1 GCA_024762395.1 Anaerolineae bacterium
GAATTTCCATCTGCCGCTGCGTGCCCAATTGGCAAGGGAAGCATTTGCCGCAGCTTTCGTGGGCGAAGAAATGGCTGAGTTGGTAAAGCGTTTGGCGCAGATCGGCCGTTTCGTCGAACACCATCACCACGCCGGAGCCAAGCGGGATATTGGCCGCCCGCGCATCTTCATACGTCAGCGGCATGTCCAGCGCATCCGGGCCGATAAAGACGCCGGCCGCGCCGCCCATTAGGACGGCTTGAATCGCTCCGCCGGGTACGCCGCCCGCCCGCTCAATCAGTTCACGGACAGTCAGGCCAAACGGCATTTCGTACACGCCCGGGTTAGCAATGTCGCCGCTGAGGCAGAACAGCTTTGTTCCTGGCGATTGCTCCGTCCCATATTTTCGCCATTCATCCACGCCCATGTCGTAGGCAACCAGCGCCGCCACCAGCGTTTCGACGTTGTTGATGGCCGTTGGCTGTCCAAACAAGCCGTGCGTCGTCGGGAAAGGCGGTTTGATACGCGGAAAGCCGCGCTTGCCTTCGATGGCCTCAAACAACGCCGTCTCCTCGCCGCAAATGTAGGCGCCGGCGCCCAGCCGCACTTCAATGTCAAAATTAAAACCGCTGTTCAGGATGTTTTGGCCCAGATAGCCCGCCGCCCGCGCCTGACGAATCGCTTCATTGAGACGGCCGTAAGCCCGGGGATACTCGCCGCGCACAAAAATCCAGCCATTCTCCGCGCCGATGGCATAACCAGCCAGCGCGGCCGCTTCGATGACCGCAAACGGATCTTCCTCCAGCAAAACGCGATCCTTGAAAGTACCCGGCTCACTCTCATCGGCGTTGACGACAATATGTTTGACAGCGCCGGCCGCGCCGCGCGTAAAGCGCCATTTGCGCCCGGTAGGAAACATCGCGCCGCCACGCCCCAAAATACCGCTGGCTTCCACGGCCTCAATCACCGCTTCGGGCGCAGCGGCAGCCGCTTTACGCAGCGCCCGGTAGCCGCCGTTAGCCTCATAATCGCGCAAGCTGGCCGGGTTGATTTTGCCGATTCGCGCCAGAGTTAACAGCGGTTGACCGACCACATTGGCCGTCGGTTCGGGCGCGTTTCCGGCTAAAAAGGCGGGCACATTGTCCGGCGTTAAATGACCGGCCGGTTTGACGCCATCCAGGGCGGCGGGGCCATGTTCGCACAGGCCCAAACAAGGCACATGTTCGTAAGTGATCAGCCCATCGGCGCTGGTCTGGCCCGGCTCTAAGCCTAACTGGTCGGCGACGGCCGTCATCACAGCTTGCGCGCCGCGTCGTTGGCAGGCGGCGTCTTCGCAGACGCGAATGACACGTTTTGCCGTTGGTTGGTTGTAAAACATGGTGTAAAACTCAATCACGCCATGAATATCGGCCAGGGGGACGCGCAAGGTTTGGCCGATGGCTTGCTGGACTTCGCGCGGCAGCCAACCGTACAGGGATTGAGCTTCGTGCAAAAGGGGCAGTAGGGCGTCGCGGGAACGGCCGTTCGTTGAACGGCCGTCATACTTATCTAAAATGGGTTGTAACAGGGACAAATCAACAGATGCAGTTACATCGGTCATGCGGGAGCCTCGTTCAATAGGAAAAGATGGGGTGTACCTGGCCCCATTGTAAGGGAATTGGGCGTGAATTCAAAAGGTTTTTGGAAAATGTGAGATGGGGATGAGAAACGGCCGTACTCAAGCCGCCTCAGTCATGGCCGATAACCAAACTGAAAACGTAGAGCCGCTGCCAACTTCACTACTCGCTTCAACGCGGCCGCCGTGCAAATCAATAATTTCTTTCACAATGCCCAGACCTAATCCCGTGCCGGGAACGCCTAACTGAGCAACACGCTGGCCGCGGTAAAAACGGTCAAACAAATGCGGCATATCAGCTTCGTCTATGCCTATGCCTGTATCTTGCACCTGTAAACAAATTTCGCCATTCTGTTTATAGGTCGAAATGGTAATCTCACCTTCTCGTGTGTAATTGATGGCGTTGGCTAACAAGTTGGTGGCAACCTGCGCCAATTGGCGCGGAGCGCCCAAGATTAACGACATGTCTTCTTCTGTTTCCATCGTCAATAATAAGCCGGCTGTTTGCGCTTTGGGCAACTGAGCGGCAACGACTTGTTCGACAATTTTGTTCAAATCAACCGGTTCAAATGCCACGCCTTTTTCCTGGCTTTCTTCTAATCGCGATAAATCCAGAATATCTTGAACCAATTGACTGATCCGAGCCGTCTCCCGCTGCAAAATAGCAATATAACGCTCTTTTTTATCGGCACGGCCGTGTTCCAACAAATCCAAATACATCCCCAAATTCGTAATAGGGGTGCGTAGTTCATGGGAAACATCAGATACAAACTTGGATTTCAAGCGATCCAACTCCTGTAACCGCATATTCGCATCCGCCAATTCCTTTGTCCGCACAGCCACACGCTCTTCTAGCTGCGCGTTATGGCTCCGCAGTTGTTCATTCAACCTGATCATGTCAATCGAACGCCCCAACTCCTCGCCAACCGTCTGCACCAATTTGATTTCGGTCTCCGTAAAATTCCGCGGCGCTCGTGAATGAATACCGACAGCGCCCACAACCTGTTCCCGCACCAAAATAGGAACCATGAGAACCGATTCGATGCCGCGCTGGGTCAAAACCGCAGCCATCTGCGGCGGCAAGGGTAGCACGCTCGCCCGGGGGATAACCAGCGGGCCGCCCGTTTCAAAAAACCGCTGTAGAATCGGGTTACCCACGACAGGGATGGCGGTTCCTAAAAGGGATGGCAAATCGGACGCTAATTTTTCAGCTATGAGAATAACGGCCGTTCTCGCCTCATTGAACATGACCGCTACAGTTTGGTCCACTTCAAAAAAGCGGGACAACTCCGTGCAGCCGGTTTGCAACAACTGCGTTACATTAGAAGCAACGGCCGTCTCCCCAATAATATGATTAAGCAAATCAAGTTCGCGCGCCCGGCGGCGTGTTTCCTCAAAAAGATGGGCATTCTGCCAGGCCAAAGCCGCCTGCACTGCAAATGTTTCCAGCAAATGGCCATGTTCGGCACAATAAAAACCAGGTTCCTTCTTATCTAATGAAAAAAGGGCGACAACCTCATTCTGAACAACAATAGGAACGCCCGCCCATGATTGAACATAAGAAACAGAATCGCGTGGAATCCACCCCGGATAATCAATAACCGTAGGTATAATAAGCGACTTCTTACTCGAAATAATTTTTTGCAAGCTGGCCGTTTCCGCCAAATCGAACTGCATATCGGCCAAAGCTCGGTCAACCTCCGGGCTAATCCGATCATACCCGATTTTCCGCGCCACATACGCCTTGTCATTTTCAATGATCATCAAATTGGCCGAGTCATATGGCACAACCCGGCCGATTTGCTCCAAAAAACGATCCAGAACCACATCCAAATCCAGACTGGCATTCAATGCCAAACCGGTTTCACGCAGCGCTTCCGCCCATTGATGCCGATCCCGCTCAATTTTTTCAAGTCGTTTGCGTTCCGAAATATCCTGCTTGATGGCGATAAAGCCGCTAATCTGCCCATCCTCATCCAAAACCGGCGTAATCGTTTGTTCTTCAGCGTAAAGGGAACCGTCTTTACGCCGGTTTTTAATATCTCCATGCCAAACCTGACCGGAAAGAATCGTTTCCCACAGGTTTGTATAAAAAGACACGCCATGTTCACCCGATTGCAGAAGGCGCGGTGTCTGATTAGCTGCTTCTTCCAATGTATGGCCGGTTAGTTCTGTAAAAGCGTGATTAACCCAGGTGATACGGCCGTCTTTATCCGTTATCACAATCGCATTCGCCGCCGCTTCTAACGCCGCATGCTGTACATAAAGCTGCCTTTCAACCTCTTCTCGCTCAACTGCCATTTGATACAATTGCTCAAGAAGCCCCCTGGCATGATTATAGGCAACGCTAACCATCACCGTCGTAATCCCCCACCCCACAAATAAATTAACCGCCCCTTTCCATAATGACGTCTCCGCCCTAAAACGACTTACATGATTCATCGCCACCATCAAGGCAACCAACACGTAAGTCACGCCAAGCACAAGCCACTTGAGGCGGAACAAACGCCGCATTTGCAACTGAATGGCCGATCTATCATCAAACATCATTAAACAATAACAACAGCTATCCAGCGCTATCGAGGAGATTTGTCAAATCTAGCAGCTTGCCAAAGACGCAGAACTCGCAAAATCACCGCATTGTTGATTTGTAACGGTATTTCAGCAAAAATCATCAAGCTGACTGGCTGAACGCTTACAAGTCACAAACCATGAACGTAAATCAGATACAGTGTAACCCGGTCAGATAGTTCCTGACAATAGGCAACAAGGGGTAGATTCGTACCATAACGGCCGTATCCACCGCCGAAACCATGACAACCATCACAGTGGCAGGATGACATTTGTTATTGGGCATAACACAGGATTTCGATATGATTAGATTGTCTATATGTGAAAACTGCATTAAAACCATGCGGGAGCCACATAACATCGTCGTGAAAACAGAACCCTAATATTTTTATCAAGGAGTATAAACCAATGTTTACCCCCACCCCGCTAAAATTGCGCCTTCCCGTCCCCAGCGACATCGAGATCGCCCAGGAAGCCACACTGAAGCCCATCGCCCAGATCGCCGAAGAACTGGGCTTGCAAACCGACGAACTCGAACTTTACGGTCCTTACAAAGCCAAAGTCCATCTCTCCGTACGCGACCGGCTGGCCGACCGGCCCAATGGCAAATACATTGACGTCACCGCCATTACCCCCACGCCGCTGGGCGAAGGCAAAACGACCACCACCGTCGGCCTCAGCCAGGCGCTGGGCGCGCATCTGGGCCAAAAAGTAATGACCTGCATCCGCCAGCCCTCGCAAGGCCCCACCTTCGGCATCAAAGGCGGCGCCGCCGGCGGCGGCTACTCCCAAATCATCCCCATGGAGGATTTCAACCTCCATCTAACCGGCGACATCCATGCTATCTCCGCTGCCAACAACCTGCTGGCCGCAGCCATTGACACCCGCATCTTCCACGAGACGCGCCAGAAAGACGCCGCCTTATTCCGCCGTTTGTGCCCGCCAGCCAAAGACGGCAGCCGCAAATTCTCCCCCGTCATGATCAAACGCCTCAAAAAATTGGGCATTGACAAGACAGATCCCAACGACCTGACCGAAGAAGAAATCAGCAAATTCGTTCGTCTGGACATTGACCCCGACACCATCACCTGGCGGCGCGTCGTGGACATCAACGATCGTTATTTACGCAAAATCACCATTGGGCAAGGCCCCAAAGAAAAAGGCATCACGCGCGAAACCGGCTTCGACATCACCGTCGCCAGCGAGATTATGGCGATTTTGGCCCTCACCACCAGCCTGGCCGATATGCGCGAACGGCTGGGCAACATGGTCATCGGGCAAAGCAAGGCCGGCGAAGCCATTACCGCCGACGACCTGGGCGTTGGCGGCGCGCTGACCGTTTTGATGAAAGACGCCATCATGCCCAACCTGATGCAAACGCTAGAAGGGACGCCCGCTTTCGTCCATGCCGGCCCATTCGCCAACATCGCCCACGGCAACAGCTCTATCATCGCCGACCAAATCGCTCTCAAGCTGGTTGGCCCCGACGGCTACGTCCTCACCGAATCCGGTTTTGGCGCCGACATCGGCATGGAAAAATTCTTCGACATTAAATGTCGTTACAGCGGCCTGATTCCCGATGCCGTTGTTTTAGTCGCCACCATTCGTGCCCTGAAGATGCACGGCGGCGGCCCCACCGTGCGCGCCGGACAGCCGCTCGATCCAGCTTACACAGAAGAAAATTTGGAACTGCTGGAGAAAGGGTGCGTCAACATGGTCGCCCACATCAAAAACGCCCGCCGCTTCGGCATCCCCGTCGTCGTCGCCGTCAACCGGTTTAAGGATGACACGGACAATGAGATTGCGCTGGTACGTAAAATCGCCCTTGAAGCCGGTGCAGAAGACGCGGTGATGAGCAACCATTGGACCGAAGGCGGCAAAGGTGCGGTTGAGTTGGGCAAAGCGGTCATGGCCGCCTGCGAAAAACCGAGCGATTTCAAATTCCTCTACCCGTTGGACATCTCCATTAAAGAGAAAATCGAAACCATCGCCAAAGAAATTTACGGCGCGGACGGCGTGGAGTATTCCGAAAAGGCGGAGGAGCAGATCGCCGATTACAACCGGCTGGGCTTTGACAAGCTGCCGATGTGTATGGCGAAGACACACCTGAGCCTGAGCCATGATCCGGCTCTGAAGGGCGCGCCGACAGGGTTCATCGTTCCCATTCGAGAGATTCGGGCCAGTGTTGGCGCGGGCTTCCTCTACCCGCTGGTCGGCCAGATGAGTACGATGCCCGGCTTGCCCACGCGCCCGGTTTTCTATGATGTGGACCTGGATTTGGAAACGGGCAAGGTGGTGGGACTGTTTTAGTCTGATGGTCGTTAGTCTGGTAGTCGGGTAGCCTGGTAGCTGGACTGGCGGCGAGAGTTTTGTTATGAATTGGAAACGCCCGGCGTAAGTCGGGCGTTTTTCTTTTGGATTCTCCTGCCATAAAATTGGCAGATAATGACGCTTTTTCATGTGAGTGACGACTCAAATATCGCTTATTTTGAGCCGCGCCCGGTAACAAATCCGGGTTTAGGATTAGAGGGCACGGCCGTCTTTGCCATCAATGAGCGACTACTGCCCAATTATTTACTGCCGCGCGATTGTCCGCGGGTGACGTTTTATGCGCGGCCAGATAGTAAGTGGAAGGATGTGGAACGACTGCTAGGAGGAAGCCGGCATGTGGTGGCGATTGAGTCGGGATGGCTGGAGCGGGTGGTGAACGGCCGTATCCACCTCTACACCCTCCCCGCCGACACATTTACCGTGTGGGACGAAGGAGCCGGTTACTACATTTCGCACCAACCGGTCACGCCGACGGCCGTGCGCACCATTGAGAATCCGCTGCTGGAATTAGCCAAACATGACGTCGAAATCCGCATTTTACCTTCCCTCTGGCCTTTGTGGGAGGCGGTGGTAAACTCATCGCTACAATTCTCAATAATTCGGATGAGGAACGCACAATCCCAATGACAAAACTTATAAACCCCACACAACAATACCCCTATCCCCGCCGCCGGGTAAGCCGTTTTCTACTCAGCCGATTGGCACGCATTGTCTTGCACACGCTGTCCGACTTCCGGGTGATTGGCCGTGAAAATTTGCCCAAAAGCGGCCCGCTGCTGCTGGTGGGCAATCATTTTCACTACGGCGACCCGGTGATTGCGGTGGCGCTTGCCGAATGGCCGATGGAGTTTTTGGGCGGATTCCAGTTTATTGACGGGCCGCATTGGACGCATTGGATTCCGTCTACGTGGGGGTTTTATAAGCTGCGGCGGGGGAATGCGTCGAAGGATGCGCTGCGGGCGGGCACGGCCGTTCTGAAACAAAACGGCATCCTCGGCATCTTCCCCGAAGGCGGCTCCTGGGCCGACGTCCTGCGCCCGCCCCGCCCCGGAACCGCTTACCTGGCCGTCCGCTCCGGCGCGCCCATCTTGCCCATCGGCATTGACGGGCTGACTAACCTATTCCCCTATTTGCATCAGCGAAAGCGGGCGACAGTGACAGTGCGGATTGGCAAACCGTTTGGCCCCTTCACTGCCGAGGGACGCGGCCGGCAGCGACGCGAGCAACTTGACGCCATCAGCGACGAAATTATGCGCCACATCGCCGCGCTGCTGCCGCCGGAGCGGCGCGGCGTCTACTCAGACGACCCTAAACTGCGGGCCGAAGCGGAAAAAGTGTCCGCCTGGCCGTTTGACGACCCGGATAAGGCGGAGGGGTGAGAGACTGGAGATTAGAGATTGGAGACTGGAGACTGGGGATTAGAGACTGCTAATCTCCAATCTCCAATCTCCAGTCTCCATATAAAGAAGGCATTATGAACTACGATCTTGTGATTAAAAACGGCCGTATCATCACGGCCCACACATCTTACAACGCTGACATCGCCATTCAGGGCGAAAAAATCGCCGCCATCGGCCAGAATTTGGCCGGGGAGCGGGAGATTGACGCCAGTGGCAAGCTGGTCACGCCGGGGGCGGTGGACATTCATGTCCATCTGCAAATGCCTATCGGCAAATTCACTTCCAGCGACGACTTTTTTACCGGCACACGGGCGGCGGCGCTGGGGGGAACAACGGCCGTGGTGGATTTCATTGAGCGGCAACCGGGCGAAACGATGCTGGAAGCGTTAGCCGCTCGCCGCGCCCTGGCCGATCCCAAAGTAGCGATTGACTACGGCCTGCACATGACCATCGGTCCCAACGACATCACCCATCTGGACGAGATTCCGGCGGCTTACGCGGCCGGCTGCGGCAGCTTTAAGCTGTACATGGCTTACGGCCTGCGCTTGACGGACGATCAACTGCTCCACGCCTTCCGCGCCATCCGCGCCGTGAACGGCCTGCCCGTCGTCCACGCCGAAAATTGGGATGTGATTTGCGCGTTGGTGGATGAGAACCTGGCTAACGGCAACACCACGCCCCATTACCACCCCCTCAGCCGCCCGGCCCTCATGGAAGGTGAAGCGGCGGGGCGGGTCATTGATATTGCCACCTTGGCCGGAACGCGGCTGCACATTTTCCACGTCACCTGCGCCGAGACGGTGGGACGCATCGCCGCCGCCCGAGCCCGCGGCCTGCCCGTCACCGGCGAAACCTGCCCGCAGTACCTGCTAAACACGCAGGAAGTCTACGACCGCTCCGGCGTAGCAGGCGCGCTGCCGGTTTGCGCCCCGCCCATCCGCGGCCAGGAACAGCAAGACGCGCTGTGGCGGGCGTTGGGCAGCGGCGATTTGCAGCTTGTGACCACCGACCACTGCCCCTTCACCCGCGCCGAGAAGGAAACGGGTATTGCCGCCAACGATTTCAGCCAAATTCCGGGCGGGGTTCCGGGGATTGAGGTGCGGTATGCGGCCGTTTACAGCCAGGGCGTGCGGCACGGCGTCATGACGGAGAATCAGTGGGTGGACGCCTGCTGCACGACTCCCGCCAAACTGGCCGGCTTCGCCAACAAAGGCGACATTCTCGCCGGCTATGACGCCGATTTGGTCATCTTCGACCCGGACAAGAAAGTGACGCTCTCGACTGAATTCCTGCACGAAAATGTGGATTGGACGTTGTACGAAGGCGTCCAACTGCAGGGCTGGACGGAGACGACGATCAGCCGGGGGCGGGTGATTGTGGAGAATGGTAAATTCGTGGGAAGGGGGGGAGACGGCCGTTTCATCAAGCGGCGGTTTAGCGATTCAGCAATTCCAATTCTGGCGTAGGGGCGGGATGGTCGTTCGGCGAGGCTCTCGAACCGCGCGGGGTTCATTTTGGCAGAACAAATGGCCTTGTCTCCGCGCCATCTCGCCCCGCTCCGGCGGAAATGCGCGTCCGGGGCGAGATGGGCGGGATAGAGAC
>JANTHP010000180.1 GCA_024762395.1 Anaerolineae bacterium
TCAGCCGCTACGATAATCCGGCCTATCGGGCCATGTTAGCCAATTGGGACCCCACCACCGGTCAGTTATAAGATCGGGTGTGTGCGAAACTTTTGTTGACGCCTTGACCAAATCCGTAGGGCAATTTTGCAAAATTGCCTTACACCACCAACAAAAAGTCTGCGCACACTAAGACCAGCCTACCATTGCCAAACCCCACCGCACTCCTTACAATGCAAACAATGAGTCAAAACCATCTCCGAGGAATCCAATGGATATACAATTAGCCACTTTTTCTGTCGAAGTTGTCGTTTCCCAATTCATACTGCAAGGCCAAATGCAGCCTCGCGGTGAACTCTTCACCTACTTAAACGACCGGCGCTACCTCTCGTTCCCCTTCAAGGATGCTAAAATGATACCTATGACCGATGGCTACCGGATTGGCGCGCTCAAACAGGCGGGCATCAACATCAATTGGCCCATGATCACATACATCGCTTTGCGGGATGAGGGGGATTTGGAACGTATCCAATTCTTGCAATCAAAACGCCCGGTTGCTTTTTACACCGATACGATTGCTATTCGCGGCCAACTCCATGTCAACCTTGACGCTCACGAAAACGACTTGTTAGATGAAACCCGCGATTTTTTGGCCGTGACGCAAGCGGCCATTTATCCGCTGCGCGCGTTGACCAACAAACCAACGCAGCGCGTCCCCCTCATAGCATTAAATCGGCGCCAGATATTGGGCTACCATGTGTATGAGCCTAAAGTTGAACCAAAGTGACAGTTGAAGAAATGCACCCAATGACGAGGCCTACAAGCAAAAGCGCTGTCCGGTGTAAGTGATTATGGCGCCGGCGGCAGTTATGGCTGCAAATTCGGGACTGCCGGCGTCAAGCGCGGGGTTGGTGTGATTGAGATGGGTCAGTACAAGCCGGCCCGGTAAATTGGCGAACAACTGTAAGGTTTGGGGGATGAGTGGATGGGCGACGGGGACACGGCCGTTCAACTCATCAACACTGTAAAAACTGGCATCCACTAACGCATAATCAACTGAATGCAGTGTTTCCTGCGCCTGCGGCCACTGCTCCCAGGCGTCAATGTCGGGCAGGTAGAGCAGGGAATGGGCTGGTCCCTGAATGCGGAAGGCGAATGTGCCGGCCCCCCATTCATCGCGGTGGGGAACGGGAACGGCCGTTACCGCCAAATCCTGACCTAATGTAAGCGTTTCGTGGGGGTGAAACGGCCGTAAATCCAGCCCCTCCACCATTGGCCGCCACAATTCATTCTCCCGCAGCAAAGCCAGCAAGCCAGGCGCGGCATACACCGGCAGCCCGCTAACCGCCATCGCCTCCGGCCCCAACTGCGGCAGACCGCCAATGTGTCCCATATGGGCGTGCGTGAGGAAAATGCCGTCCGGCTGGCGCAGCCGGGTGGGGCGCGTGGGATGCGGCCCCAGCGCATCGGCCAGCAAATTGAGCTGCTGTTTGATGTCCGGCGCAGCGTCAATCAACCAGACTTTGGGTGTGTCGCCCCGTCCGTCCACAAGGCCCAAACAGGCGGCATATTCGGCCCGGCGCGGGTCGGCGTAAGCGGCGGCACAGCGGGGACAGCGGCAGCCCACGTGCGGCAGCCCGCCATCTTGCATAATGCCCAGGGTAACGGCCGTCACCCCTGAAAATTCACTCAAAGACATGAAAACGCCTCCATGATGTAGGCAAACACAAAAAAACCTCCGAGGTGATTTGACCTCGGAGGTTCCATTTAACAAGATTTTTTCTTAGCCGCCAAATCCGGGCAGCGCGGGCAGCGGCAGCGGTGTTGGCATGGGCGGCATGACTGGTGGTGCAGTTGGCGCTGGCGGCGCGGTTTGGGTAGCTGCTTCCGCGGCTTGCGTCGCAGCATAATTGGCAGATTCGGCAGCCTGCGTGGCGGCGTAATTGGCAGATTCAGCAGCCTGCGTGGCGGCGTGTTCGGCAGCTCTTGTAGCTTCGGCGTTCGCGGCCTCGATGGCGGCTTCGGCAGCCTGCGTCGCGGCGTAATTGGCAGCCTCGGCGGCCTGGGTCGCGGCAAAATCTACGGCTTCGGTCGCTTCTTCAAGCGCGCGGTCTCTGGCTGCGGCGGGCGTATGAGTCGGCCAGGGCGTTGGATGCGATTGGCGTTCATCCGGTGCGCCCGCGGCAACAGTGATGGTATGCGCCCGGACAATGCCGCCTTTTTCGGTTGTAGCGCTAACGGTAACGGTTACGCCGACAACGGGATGCCCCTGAATCTGCGTATCGCGGTCAACGGTGACGACGACGCCGCCTACGACCCATTGATTGGCTGCTATTTCGGCTGCTTCGCCGGAAAAGCGCACATCTTCCGTCCGTTGTTGTTCAATCAAAGTGTGAACTTCTTCGCGTCGTTCCTCTTCGTATTGATGTTCCAACTGCGCCCGTTTTTCCGCCTGCGTTAAATTGAGGCGAGTTTCTTCCACGGCAATTTTGACCGGGTAGAGGGCGTCGCCGGGAACGGCGCGGGCGGAAGCGGCGGCGGCGCTGCCGCCACCCACGAACAAGGTCGCTAAAAATGTTACCACTGCATATCGGATGACTAAATTCATTTCTAAATTCTCCTTTCTGGTTATAAATGTTTGAATACGCTCTGCATAACGAGAAAAGATGGATTTAGATACGGGTGGGTTTGGAAATTGGCGGGAAACGGCCGTCAGCATCTGTTGACGGCCGTTATTGACAGCCGAAACGCGGGCTTGCGGCGCGGGCGATTCATGCACGGCGGCAGCCATCTCCAGCAAGGGACGCAGTTCCGCCGCCTGCTGCGGGTAACGGGATAAAACAGCTTCTACCGGCTGCCCGGCGGCCATTTCGGCCAGACATTCATCTAAAATCAGGTCAAACTCAGGCGTCATAGCAGCCTTCCTTTTCTACAGCCCGGCGCAAGGCGGCCAGGGCGCGATGTTGTAATGATTTCACGGAGCCTTCTGTTTTTCCCAACAGGCTGGCGACGTTGGCGTTGGAACGATCTTCGACGAATTTGCCGATGATGACTTGCTGTTGATCGTCGGTTAGATGGCTCAGCGCGGTTTGCAAACAGTTGGCGGTGAGTTGGGTTTCGGTTTTGGCGGCGGGATTGCAGGTATCGGCCAGCGAGTCGTCCATGGGCATCCAGGTCGCTTTGCCGGTTTGCCGATAATGATCGGTTAGCTGGTTGCGGGCGATGGTATACAGCCAGGCCAGGATAGGTTTGCCCTGCGGTTTGTAACGCCCGATTTTGTCTACCATACGCACAAATACCTCGGCGGTCAGGTCTTCGGCCGTTTCCTGGTCGTTGACGCGGTAGTAGATGTAGGTATAGACGGCCGCTTGGTTTTGGTCGTACAGGGCGGCGAAGGCCTGCTGTTTGCCAGCCTGCGCTTCGCGGATGAGTTGGGTTTCGTCATCAAGCATATGATTCCTGCTCTCTGGTAAGGGCGCGGCAGCGCCACCCCTTCCTATTGCAATTAAACGGATTAACGGTGAAACGGCCGTTTAGATACGGCTCCGCACACCCAAGTCGCTGCCAACAGTTCACAAATGTACCTCCCTTGCGTTATAATTTTGTTATAAAATGATAATTACACAGCGCTGTCGAAGAGATTTGTCAAATTTTTTAGTATGGACAGGCATTTACCGGGCCAAATTTGACAAATCTAAAGGGTCACCCTGAACAGTTGCATAAAATATAAATTGTGTGGAGGTCTGGCGTCTGAAACGGCAACAAGAAGGCATTGTCATCAAAGCGATCAGCGGTTTTTTTACCGTTGATACTGGCGCGGGGGAGATCGTCGCCCAATTACCCGGCCGTCTCAAAAAAGAACGGCATAAAAGCTCAATTGCAGCCGTAGGCGATCATGTGACCGTTTCTGTCAACCAAGACGGCACGGGAACAATCGAGGCAATCGCCGAACGACGCGCGGTATTATCCCGTACCCGCACCTCGGCCGAAGCCCGCCATCTGCTCACCGACCAGGAGCAAGTGCTCGTCGCCAATCCCGATCAGGTGATATTTGTTTTTGCCATAAAAAAGCCCCATCCCAGCCCGCGCAAGCTGGATCGGTTTCTGGTCGTCGCCGAAATGAACCGACTCCCGGCCATCATCTGTATCAATAAAGTGGATTTGACCGGCATTGAGAAAGCGCGGGAAAAATTCGGTTTGTATGAGGAGATTGGTTATCCCGTCATCTATACCAGCGCCAAAACAGGCGAGGGTGTGGCTGAGCTGAGCGCCTGTTTGCAGGGCAAATTGTCTGTGCTGGCGGGGTCGTCGGGCGTGGGCAAATCCAGTTTGCTGAACGCCATTGAGCCGGGATTGGGCTTAAAGGTGTTGGCCGTGAGCAAAGCGACGGGCAAAGGGATGCACACAACGCGCTACGCGCAGTTGTTTCCGCTGGCGATGGGTGGCTATGTGGCCGACACGCCGGGTATTCGCGGACTGGCTTTGTTTGATGTGGAGCCGGGGGAGTTGGACGCTTATTTCCGCGAGATTGCGCCGTTGGTGGCCGACTGCCAGTTCAGCGATTGCAGCCATGAGCATGAACCGGGCTGCGCGGTGCGGGCGGCGGTGGCCGACGGCCGTATCTCTCCCCAACGGTACGATAGTTATTTGCGCCTGCGGGCAGAACATGAGAAGCTGGATCAAGCGGCGTATTAAGCGAGTATGCGAGTAGCGAGTATGCGAGCAGCGAGTAAACATCATTCACCATTCACCATTCATTATTCATTATTCATTATTTTCTTACTTTCCGCTTGCACGGCTGCGCCGCCGCTTGCCACCGGGACGGCAGCGGATACGGGCATCCCGGTGGACGCGGCGTTTGCCGCGTTTTATGACGCCAATGGGGGCGAACGGCTATTTGGCGATGCCATTACGGAGGGGTTTGAGGCGGCGGATGACGGCCGTTTCACCCAATACTTCCAAAATATGCGCCTGGAGCTTGATGGGGACGCCGTCGTCATTTATCCACTGGGTAAATGGGCATTGGAGGGGCTTAGCAAACAAATTTCAGCTTCCCTGCCCGATAGCGGCAATGTTCGCCTTTTCCCTGAAACCGGTATCGCCGTTCAAGATGAGTTTCTCGACTTCTACGATGAATTTAATGGTGAGGTGTTGTTAGGCGCACCCATTTCAGCTCAGTTGGATGAGGGGGATTTGCGGGTGCAGTATTTTGAAAACGGCCGTCTTGAATGGCGTCCGGAACTACCCGTCGAGCAGCGCATTCAGGTCAGCCGCCTGGGCCAGGCCCATTTTGACGCCGAAATGTCTTTTTCCTATCGGCAAAAATTGTTGGCGCAGCCGGTTCCCTTTGCCGGAGTTGCGCGTGTAGATGTGTTTACGTCGGTGGAAGCGGCCGTTTTGTATGCCGGGGACGAACAAACGCTTTACGCAACGATTTTAACCCCCGAAGGCCGCCCTGTTTCCGGCATTTCGGCTCAGGTAACGATCTCTTTTGACGATAATGAGACCGTTCTGGCGCTGGGCCAAACGGATGCGGAAGGCCGCCTCGCCGTTACGCTGCCCGACCTGAACGCGCCGCCGGGAACGCAGGTTTTGTTGCAAACGGCCGTTCTCTCCGCCAGCGGCGATGTGATTGGCCGCGATTCGATTACGTTCAAAACCTGGTGGTAAACACGCCCCCCTTTATGTCAATCAACCGTTCGGTTGATGCCAAAATCATTCATTTGATACGGCCGTTTCCTCCTCTTGGTTGGTTACATCCCCCCTGCCTCCTGCTAAGCTAAAGTCAGGTTCGCTTGGTTGGCTGACAAATCTCAGATTTCACCACGGAGAACGCAGAGAGGCGCGGAGATTACTCCTGCATCTTCTTCTGCGCTGTGGTTAAACAGGTTTTGTCGGCCAACCAGGACTAGAGATTTGAAATTTCGAACCTCCAATCTCTAGTCTCTAATCTCTTAAAGGTAAGAATAATGACCAACGTAATCGAAGTGACCAACTTACGCAAAACATACGGCGCGACAGTGGCGGTTGAAGACATCTCCCTGACCGTACAAAAAGGAGAAATCTTCGGCATCGTCGGCCCAAACGGCGCGGGCAAAACGACCACGGTTGAAACCATCATGGGCCTGCGCCGGCCGGACAGCGGCACGGTGCGCGTTCTGGGTTTAGACCCGCAAACGCAGGCGGAAGAACTGCGTCAGCGGCTGGGCATCCAATTGCAAGAAGCCAGCCTGCCCGACTATTTGAAAGTGTGGGAAGCGCTGGATTTGTTCGCTTCCTTCTACCATCAAACTGTTCCCTGGGAACCGCTGCTGGCACAATGGGGGCTAGGCGACAAACGCAATACGCGCTTCAAAAACCTCTCCGGCGGGCAAAAACAGCGGCTTTTCATCGCTTTAGCTTTGCTCAACGACCCGGAAGTCGTCTTTTTGGATGAGCTGACAACGGGTTTAGACCCACAGGCCCGCCGCGCCACCTGGGAGATGGTGCGGGCCATCCGCGACCAGGGGAAGACGGTGATTTTGGTGACGCACTTTATGGATGAAGCCGAGGAATTGGCCGACCGCGTCGCCATTATTGACCAGGGCCGATTGGCGGCTTTGGATACGCCGCAAGCCTTGATTCAAGGGCTGCAAACGGGCAGTACGGTGCGGTTTACCAGCGTTAACGGGTTTGATGCGGCGGTGTTAGAAGAAGTGGCGGGGGTAACGGCCGTTCATCAAAAAAACGGCAGCTTACAAGCCCCCCAAATTACCGTTCAGGGCAGCGGTCCCTTGCTTTCCCGCGTCGCCGTCAAACTGGCCGAATACAACATCGCCCCGCTTGACCTGCGCGTTGAACTGGCCGATTTGGAAGAGGTATTCCTGGCCTTAACCGGACACAAAATTAGAGCGTAGGACAAGTTTGCAAACTTGTCTTACAGAATAGCGTAGGACAAGTTTGCAAACTTGTCTTACAGGAGTTTGAATTATGCAAGCCTTAACCAAAATGACCTGGGTGGAGCTAAAACTTAAATTACGCGAGCCGGTGGGGACCTTTTTTACCCTCGTTTTTCCGCTGTTACTGCTGTTCTTATTTGGCAGCATTTACGGCAATGAACCCACAGCCTTCCTGGGCGGACGGGGCAACGTGGACAACTCTGTTCCCGGCTACATCGCCATGATTATTGGCACGACGGGCATGATTGGGCTGCCCATCGCCCTATCTGTTTACCGCGAGCAGGGCATTTTGCGCCGCTTCCGTGCCGCGCCCATTACGCCGGGATTGGTTTTGGGATCGCAAGTTGCCGTCAATCTGATCGTTTCCCTGGTGGGCATGGCTTTCCTGATTCTTGTCGGCGTTTTTGTGTATGATTTGGTTTTGCCGGCCGCGCCGTTCAGCACATTTCTGGCCGTCATCATGAGCGGATTCAGCTTTTTAAGCGTAGGCTTTGTGTTAGCCAGCCTGCTGCCGACGGCTACAAGCGCTCAAGCGGTGGGGATGGCCTTGTTTTTCCCCATGATGTTCCTCTCCGGCGCGGGGCTGCCACAGCAAATTTTGCCGGAAAAACTGGTGGCGTTCAGCCAATATCTACCGTTGACCTATGTGGTGAACTTGCTGCAAGGTTTGTGGTACGGCGATGGTTGGAATTGGACGGCCGTTCTGGTGTTAGCGGGGATGACTGTGGCAGCAACGGCCGTTTCCGTCCGCTATTTCCGTTGGGAGTAGGGCGAAGTTGCGGGGTTGCGAGGCAGCGAGGTCTTGCGCAACTCCGCAACTTTGCCACTTCGCCACTCAGCAACCTATAATGGAAACAACATGACAAATCAAACCGCCCCCCAAACTCAATCCGCCGCTAAACCGCGCGACGCCTGGGAACGTTCTAATTGGTGGTGGACGGCCATATTTTTCTTTGGCATCCTGCTTGGCCTTGTTTTGGCCTTTCAGGATGGAACACTGTCGCCCCAGTTACAAATATGGGCGATTGGGTTGAATATTTTGCTGGGCGTATGGCATATAGGCGCGATCTTTCTTTTTCGGCGCTTCGGCCATTTCCGTGTGAATTTCCCCTTCGCCATCATCTACGTCCTCGGCCTGATGACGCTTTGGTTTGGGCTGATTCGCATTGACCCGGCCTTTTACGTCACCCAAATGGGGATATGGAGCCAGGTCTTCATTGCCCTGCCCATCGGCTGGGCGGCCGTTGCTGCGCTGCTCATTTTCGGGCTGAATTTTTACCAGCAAACCATCGGTATTGGCGCGGCTCCCGATTGGGGATCGGCTTTGTTGTGGCTGGGATTTACGGCCGTCGGCGTTCTCTTTGGCTATTGGGTGCATACCATCATCAAACAAAGCGTAGAACGACAAGAGTTGATTGAACAGCTAGAGGCAACACGGGCTGAACTGGCCCAATCGGAACGGGCGGCAGGTGTTATGGCGGAACGGCAGCGGCTGGCGCAGGAGATTCACGACACGCTGGCGCAGGGATTCATCAGCATCATCATGCACCTGGAGGCGGCAGAGCAGGCGCTGCCCGACGGCGCAGCGACGGCTGACCATCACCTGACCCAGGCGCGGCAGACGGCCCGCGAAAGCCTGGAACAAGCCCGGCGCGTGGTGAATGATTTGCGGCCGGAACCATTAGAAAGCGCGCCGTTTGATGAGGCTGTGCAAAGGGTTGTGGCTGATTGGGCGGCGGGAAGCGGGGTGACGGCCGTTTTCACCTGCACCGGCGCTTGCCAACCTTTACACCCGGAAGTGGAAGTCACCCTGCTGCGCGCCGCGCAAGAAGCGCTGTCCAATATCCGCAAACATGCCCAGGCTAACCACGTTGAAGTCACGCTCTCCTATTTAGGCGATGTGGTGATTTTGGATGTGGAAGATGATGGGATTGGCCTGATTGAAGAGCCGACGGGGGGGAAAACGGCCGTTTCGGGTTCCCTCAGCGCTGGCTTATCCGGCAAATTTGGTCTCGTCGCCATGCGCCAGCGTGTCGAACAGCTTGGCGGCCAACTTCTCATTGAAAGCGAACCGGGCGAAGGGACGACGGTGGCGGTTTCCATACCGGCAGAGACTAGAGACTAGAGACTAGAGACTGGCTTTCAATCTCCAATCGCCAGTCCCCGATCATACAGGTGACAGTCACTTTTTCCAGATTAGTAAGTGACTGTCACCAGATCATTCACAACAATGGAAAAAATTCGACTTTTAATTGTAGACGATCACCCCGTCGTCCGGGAAGGATTGGCGGGAATGCTGACCGGGCAGCCGGATTTTGCGGTGGTGGGCGAGGCCAAAGATGGGGCCGAAGGCGCCGCGTTGGATGCGCGGCTGGAACCGGATGTGGTGTTGATGGATTTACGGATGCCGGAGATGGATGGGGTCAGCGCGATTCAGGCCATTCGGGAGAAACGGCCGTCTGCCAACATCCTCGTCCTCACCACCTACGACAGCGACGCCGACATCGTGCGCGCCATCGAAGCGGGAGCCACCGGCTACCTGCTCAAAGACACGCCCCGCGAAGA
>JANTHP010000181.1 GCA_024762395.1 Anaerolineae bacterium
AATAGGGCGATGTCGTCGAGTAATCCTGTTTTGCCCCGGCGTAAGCTGTAGATTTTTTGGGTTTTGAACAATCGTTGGACAGTCGGGTAGTTTTCCAGATGTTCGATATTTCTTAGACCGATGATTTGCGGTTGGTCGTCTGACTCGTTTTCATCGGCATATACGATGCTTTTATAGGCAGCCGGGTTGAATCCCTGTTTGTTTTCGTCCCAGACAAAGATGGTGCAGCTATCTACTTTGAGGGCGCGCACCATTTCGGCAACGACTGTTTGCAGTACAAAGTCCTGATCCAGATTGGCGGTCATGGTGGCGCTGGCCTGGTACAGGGTTCTTATTTCGGATAGCTGCTGTTGGGTGCGTTGGTAGAGGCGGGCGTTGGTAAGGGCGACGGCCGTATGCCTGCACAAGGTTTTGGCCAGCCATTTCTCTTGTTCGCCAAATGTTCCCGGTCGGTTGCTGTGGACAAATAGGATACCTAATATCTGTTCCTGGGCAACCAATGGGGCCCCCATCCAACTGCGGACAGCTTCATTGCCAGAGGCCGTCACCCAGCGCGAATCGGTTGTGACATCTGGTATGATCAGCGCTTCCCGTGTGCTGACCATTTCCTGCAGCAGGCTGCTGTTTGTCCAGGCTTGTTCCATGTCAAATCGGCTGATGGGAAGCGGCCGGTCATGAAAATCATGACCGGCGATGCAGCGCAGTTCGCCTTCGTTGTACAAACAAGCGAAGGCTGTGTCGAAGGTGAACACGCTGTGAAGGGCCTGGAGCAGATTGTTTAGCACGCCGGCTGGTTCCAGTGAGGAACTGATTTGGGTGATGGCTTGTCGCAGGGAAACGGCCGTTTGATAATCCCGCGTTCCCTGATCAACCAGGCTCTGAGTCCGGTTATACAGCCGGGCATTTTTGATGATGACGGCGATATGTGCGGCGACAGCCATAAACGTCTTGTATTCTGACCGTTCAAACGCATTGGGGGCGTTGTTTTGAATGGAAATAGCGCCCAAAACCTCGCTGTTATCCCGCAGCGGTACACAGATAATCGAGCGCGGCGTCTCCACCTGCTCAAGCGCGGTTCCTTCTACAGGCAGCTTGTCATGCCAACTGTCGCCGGTAATGAATGCCTGGTTATTGGCAACAACCCAAGCGGCCAGACTGCTTTTGTCGTCTACGGAAATAGGTTCTTGTTCAATATAGTTTTTATTTTGATAAAACCAGGGAAAGGAGAGCGTCTGTGTGTCAGAATCGTACAAGGCAACAAAACAAGTTGAAGCATTGAATGCGGACATGAGCCGCTCTTGCAGCGCTGTCAGCGTGGGTTCTAATGGTTGTAAAGCGAAGGATGAATCGGTAATACGGTAAATGGTTTCGAGCTGGTTGGCGCGCTGCCACGCCTGTCCCAGCAAACGGGCATTGTTGAGGGCTATGCCAATATAGCTGACGAGGAGTTCTAAAAAGGCAATATCTTCAGACGGGATGGTAAATGGGGATACGGCCGTTTCCGGGAAAAAAACATGCAGCAGCGCCACCACGTCACCTTTGACAGTGGCAGGGACAATCAGTTGGGGCGGGGAGAGGCGCGGCAAAACGGCCGTCTTGCCCGATTCAAGAACCCAGGCTATGTCCCCTTCCACAGCGACAGGGACCAGAGGTCCCGTTCTGGTCGGTTCCCCCAGGACCGATTGCACGACAAGCTCGTTTGTCTCCTGCTTCCATAAAAGCAGCTTACCAGTCGCCTGAGGCAGCGCTTCCGAAAAGCCGCGTTCCACTTCAGAAACAATCCCTTTGAATTGCTGCTTGTCGGCAACGGCCTGGCTGACATGTTGGAGTAGTTGTAACCGGTGGGGAGACGGCCGTTCCCGGCCCGGTTCAACCGCATCTGACACCGGATGAAACTGCTCAAAGCGAGCGATGATTTCCCACACCCGTTCTGGCGAGTCGGCTGCGGCGATTTCTTGTTGCAATGCGTTAATTGCCTGAGTTGACACACTTTCATTTAGCATAATGGAGCCACGTATCCAATTATCGGGTTATGGGTGGAAAATTGAAATAGGAATTTCGTTTACCTCCCGCATATTGGTATCATTTTACGTGTGACTTGTAGCCATGCTAGTGAAAGAGGCGTAAAAAGTCAACCCTGGTTTAGCGGCGGCGGCGTTTTTGCTTCTTTTTCTTAGATGGCGCTTGTTTTGACGGCCGTTTCCCTGCCTGTTGTCGTGGTTGTCCATTTGCGGCCCGGCTGATTGGCTGGCTGGCTCCTTGACGGCCGTGACAATGCTTATACTTCTTGCCACTGCCACACGGACAAGGATCATTCCGGCCCACCTTCGGCGTATCGCGGCGCAATTCCACACCCTTGCCCTTCGTCCGCTTCACCGCCTGGTAGCCCGCATTCTGCGCCTGCTCTTGATACTGCTGCTGCTGCTGCTGCCGCTGTACAAAAGCCTGGTGCGAGGCCACCTGCCGGAAAAAGCGGTCCACCACATCCATATCAATGTTATGTCGCATATCGGCAAACATTTCAAACGAACGCTTTTTATATTCAACCTTCGGGTCCCTTTGCGCCGCGGCCGATAAGCCAACCTCGCGGCGCAAATCATCCATCGCCGTCAAATAATCGCGCCATTCCCTGTCAATTGCACTCAAAAGCAGCAAGCGCTGGAAGTTTTGATACTCTTCCTCGCCAATATGTTTGCGCCATTTCTCCTGCTGTGTGTTGACATAATTCGTCAGCGCGGCCAGCAAACTGTCGCTGTCCAGCGCCGATAAACCGGTCAAGAGCAAATCCTGCAGCGTCTCATCAGCGGCATGCTTAAAGCGCAGTTGCCGCGACGACGCATTTTTGGCCGACAGCCCCTCCACAGTAAATAAACTAAAAGCATGTTCCAGTCCGTCAGCCGCCTGCTGCCAGATGCGCTGCCGCTCCCCATGCTCAATCTGCTCCGCCAAAAATTCATCGTAAACCGTCTTTACCTGCGCCAGATAATCGCGCTGGATATTCGCCCGCGCTTGCAGCAGCGCGCCGCGCCGGCTGGCCAATGTTGCCAGATTGGGAACCGGCGGCAGCAGCGGTAAAAAGCGTCCCATCGCCTGGATAAGCTGGTACAAATTACGCCCTTCCGCCTCATTCTCATAAGCCAACATCATCAGCCGGTCGGCCAATTTATCGGCGGGCAGGTCGGTCAGTTCCGCCCGGTCAATCTCGCGGATGCCGGGCAAAAAGCCGCGCAAACGGGCGATGACGCCGGCGATGTTGATGGTGTCGGTGGCGTCGGTGCTGAAATCTAGGATGGCGCGATCAATTTCGCCGCGCATGTAGGCGGGATAGTTGACGATGTAGTTGTCCACCAACTCGCTCAACGCGCCGGCAAACGATTCTTCCACCTTGCCGTCCAGGTCAAATCCTTCGCCCAGCAGGATGGCGCGGCGTTCGCCGTAGATTTTTTCGCGCTGTTTGGTCATTACGTCGTCGTATTCGACGATGTTTTTACGCATATCAAAGTTGTATCCTTCGATGCGCTCCTGCGAGCTTTCGATGATGCGGTCCAACATGCCGCTCTCAATGGGCATGTCTTCGGGGATGTTGGTACGGCTCATGAAGTTTTTGAGCCGCTCGCCGCCGAAACGACGCATCAGGTCGTCTTCCAGCGAAAGGAAAAAGCGCGAAGAACCGGGGTCGCCCTGACGGGCGGCGCGACCGCGTAACTGGTTGTCAATGCGGCGCGATTCGTGCCGCTCGGAGCCGATGACGTGGAGACCGCCCAGCTCCCAAACTTTTTTGCGCTCGGCTTCGGCCTGGGCCTGGATGTGGCGGATGCGGTCAATGAGGCTGGCGGGCAGGCCGGGGATGGTTTGGCAAATTTGCTGCGCTTCGGCTTCATCGCCGCCAAGTACGGCGCGGATGAGGGCGGCGCGGGCGTTGTAATGTTTCTCGAAGAGGGTTTCGGCCAGGAATTGGGCAGATTGGTGGGGATCGGCGTGGACTTGCTGGTAACGGCCGTACACCTTCCACAGCCGTTCTGCATCTTCTACAAGAGCCGCATCCTTGCCCAACTCATCCACATATTCCCGCGCCTGCGCCTGATAGCCGCCCATCACATAGCGCAGAACCGTCAAGACTTGGTTGTAATCTACGTCATATGGCTCTTGCAGCGTGCGCGCCAGATAGCCGATGACCTGAATTTCTTCAATTTCAACCAGCGCCGCGTCAAATTCTTGCTTGATTTCCAGCAGCCAATCCACCAAATCTTCGCTGAGCTTGCCATGTTTCTTGGCCATGCTGCGGGCTGATTCTCTGCCTTCTTCCAGCAAGGTTAAAGACAGTTTGGCAAGCGCATTGCGATCAAACAGATCCTTTTCTATCGTTTCGGCTGTCAGCCCTTCCGGGTTACCGCCCAATAAAATGTCTGTACCACGCCCGGCCATATTGGTGGAGATAGTGACAGCGCCTTTGCGTCCGGCCTGAGCCACAATCAACGCTTCTGATTGGTGAATTTTGGCGTTAAGGACGGTGTGGTCAATTTTTCTTTGCCGCAGCAGCCGGTCAATTGTTTCGGAATGTTCGACAGAGGTGGTGCCGACCAGAATCGGCCGTCCTTGTTGATGAATCCGCTCGATTTCATTGATGATGGCCTTGTCTTTGGCCCCTTCCGTGCCATAGACCTGGTCGGGAAAATCGGTGCGTTTGAAAAATACCGGCTTGTCCGTTTTCGGGTCAAGATAGGCGATTTCGGTGGCATTTTCTATTTTGCGTTTGCGTTCAACCAGTCCCATTTCCCCCTTGTCCACGATGTATTGGACATTGGTCGGCAGTGGGGTGACGCCCAGCTCGTAAATTTTGTCGAACTCTTCAGCGTCGGTGAGGGCTGTACCGGTCATACCGGCCAGTTTGTCGTAGAGGCGGAAGTAGTTTTGCAAGGTGATGGTGGCGACGGTGATGGTTTCTTTTTTGATGGTGACGCCTTCTTTGGCTTCGATGGCTTCGTGTAGACCTTCGGAGTAGCGACGGCCGGGCATGAGACGGCCGGTAAAATCGTCTACGATGATGACTTCGCCATTTTGCACCACGTAGCGCACATCCCGCTTGAACATATATTCTGCTTTGAGGGCGTTATCTAAATAGTAGGTCAGGTGGTAGAAGCGGGGATCGTACAAGTTGTCGCCGGCGTCTACGTCAATTTCGGGGATGCGTTTTTCGATTTCGGCAATCCCCATTTCGGTGAGGCTGATGCTGCGGCTTTTTTCGTCGAGATCGTAATGACCGTTGGGTTCTTCGTCTTCTTCGGCCGTGTTGCGCTTAAGCCCGCGCACGTATTTGGCGAAACGGGCGTATTCTTTGCCTGATTGGGGCGCGGGACCGGAGATGATGAGGGGGGTGCGCGCTTCGTCAATGAGGACGTTGTCCACCTCGTCAATGACGGCGTAGTTGTGTTCCCGCTGCACCAGTTTGGCGGGGTCGGTGGCCATGTTGTCGCGCAAATAGTCAAAACCAAATTCGCTGCTGATGCCGTAGGTGATGTCGGCCTGGTAGGCCTGTTGGCGGGTGCAGGGGCGCCAATGGACGAGCCGCTCGTCTTCCAGTTCTGCGCCGGGGTTGACGTAATCGGGGTCGTAGAGGGCGGAGAATTGCTGGGGACCGATGCAGCCGGTGTTGAGGCCGAGCAGGTGGTAGATGGCGCCCATCCAGCCACCGTCGCGCCGGGCCAGGTATTCGTTGACGGTGACGAGTTGTACGCCTTTGCCGGTTAGGGCGTTGAGGTACAACGGCAGGGTGACGACGAGGGTTTTGCCTTCGCCGGTGCGCATTTCGACGATTTCGCCGCGATGGAGGAGGACGCCGCCCATGATTTGAACGTCGTAATGGCGCATGCCGGTGGTACGGCGGGAGGCTTCGCGGACGAGGGCGTAGGCGTCAACCAGGATGTCGTCGAGGGTTTCGCCGTTTTCGAGCCGGGATTTGAGAACGGCCGTTTCTCCCCGCAGTTCTTCATCCGTTAATTTTTCCAGCCGGGGTTCCATCGCGGCTACAGCGTCTACAATTGGCTGCAAGCTGTCAATGATTTTCTTGTTGGGATCGCGTATAACTTTGGAAACTAATTTTTTAAACATAGAATTTCAAAGAGCGAAGTTACGAAGCGGCGAAGCTGCAAAGTTAAACCCTTGCCGCTCTGCAACTTCGCAACTCCGCCGCTATTCATTAAATAATTCGCCGACACTGCGCCCTTCATGTGAGCGCAAAATGACTTCACCTAGTAGTTCGGCAACCGTTAAAACAGTCATATTGGGTAGCCGTTTGTATTCGGGAATCGGGAGGGTGTCGGTGGTGACAATTTCTTTGATGGGCAGCCGGCTTAATCGGTCGGTGGCCGGGTCGGAAAGGACGGGGTGGGTGAAGGTGATGTAGACATCTTTGGCCCCGTTTTCTTTGACGACTTTGACGGCTTGTTCGATTGAACCGGCTGTATCTACCAAATCATCTACGATGATGACATCTTTACCTGCAACGGAACCGATGAGGGTGAGGGCTTCACGGCCGATTTCATTGCCGATGCGCCGTTTTTCAACAAATGCTAATGGTAAATCTAAATCAGCGGCGTAATTGCGCCCTCGTTTGGCAAAGCCCAGGTCTGGCGTTACGACAACTGCATCCAAATTTTTCTGTTTGAAGTAATCTACCAGAATGTGAAATGCGGTTAAGGAATCGCCGGGAATGTTATAAAATCCTTGAATCTGGCCGGAATGCAGGTCAATGGTTATCCAACGATCGGCGCCGGCGACTTCGATCATGTTGGCCAGGAGGCGGGATGTGATGGGAATGCGCGGCTGATCTTTTTTGTCGCTTTGGGAGTAGGCCATGTAAGGAATGACGACGGTGATGCGTCCGGCGGAGTCGCGTTTAAGGCAGTCAACGGCGATGAGCATTTCCATGATGCTGCGATGGACGGGGCGAGCATGGCTTTGAATGATGTAAACGTCTTGTCCGCGCACGCTGCCATGCAGACGCACGAAAAGATTTTCGTTGGGAAATTGCATGATGTCCCAATCGCTCAAGGGAACCTGGATGTAGTCGGCAATTCGTTGGGCCAGTTTAGGACATCCTGTTCCGGCAAAAAGTTTAATGTCGCCGTAAGCCATCATAGTATAGACACCTTAGTTTAGCGGGGTTTTGTTAGAATGATGTAAGGCGCAAAACGTAAGCTACGTTTTACGTTTTTATTTGTTTGAATATCTCGGTAACGGCCGTATACGGGTCGGTCTCGCGGTTGGCAACGGCCGTAATGAGTTGTTCGCGGTCGTCTTGGGAAACGGCCGTTTGGAACTGTTCCATAAAGCGTAAATGCAGCAGCGCCTCAATTTCGCGGCGGCTGCGCCGTTTTTCTTGCGCCAGCCAGCCATCCGTCAATTGCAGATGCGTTTTGTGGGCCAGAATCACATCCAGTAGGGCTTCGACGCCGGTTCCATCAATAGCCACCGTTTCTTGTACAGGGACTTGCCAGACGGGTTCGTCATTTTGGGAACCGTTAGCGGCCGCTGCCGGCGCTTGCAGGGAACGGCCGTGATGATTCACCATCATCGCCTGTCCCAACTGCAACATCGTCTTCAGCGAGCGCACTGTTCGCGCCGCGCCGGGGCGGTCGGCCTTGTTCACAACCAAAATATCGGCAATTTCTAAAATACCCGCCTTGATAGATTGCACATCGTCGCCCATGCCCGGCGCTTCAATCACCAACGTCGTATGCGCTGCGCCGGCGATGTCCACTTCGGCCTGTCCCGCGCCCACTGTTTCCACCAAAATGGTGTCAAATTTAGCCGCGTCCAACACTTTAATGACAGCGGCCGTCGCCTGCGACAAGCCGCCTAAACTCCCCCGCGAAGCCAGGCTGCGGATGAAAATACCTTTGTCGCCCGATAAATCGCGCATCCGCACCCGGTCGCCCAGCAGTGCGCCGCCGGTAAATGGGCTGCTGGGGTCTACAGCAACTATGGCAACTTTATGGTCGCGTCGTCGCAGCGTTTTGGCTAATTCGTTTACTAACGAGCTTTTGCCCGACCCTGGCGCGCCGGTGACGCCAATGATATGCGCTTTTCCCGTGAACGCATACAGGGCGGGGACAATTTTGGCGGCGGCGGCCTGGCTGTTTTCTACTTTGGTGATTAAACGCGCGATGGCCCGGGAACGGCCGTTGCGCGCCTGTTCAATAAGATCATCAAGATCAAGCATAATAAACCTAAGCGCGCGCGCCAACCCGCTCCCATACAAAATCAACAATAGCATTCATATTTGCCCCAGGCCCAAAAACCCCGGCTACACCCATTTCATGCAGCGCCGGAACATCATCATCAGGAATGATACCGCCCAGAAAAACAGGCACATCATCCATCTCATTCTCCCGAATCAACTCCATGATACGTGAAACCAAAGGCATGTGCGCCCCAGACAAAATACTAAGCCCAATTGCATCCACATCCTCTTGCAGCGCCGCTTCCACAATCATCTCTGGCGTTTGCCGCAGCCCAGTGTAGATAACCTCCATACCGGCATCCCGCAGCGCCCGTGCCACAACCTTAACGCCGCGATCGTGTCCATCCAGCCCTGGCTTAGCTACCAAAATGCGAGGTTTAAAATCTTCCATATCGTCTCCTGAGTAAATGTGGGTCAAGTTTACTAACTTGACCTACGCATTTATAACAGCGAGATTATACCGATTGTACGGCTGATTTACGAATAGGAGACGATTAGTACAATAGTAAATGTAGACAAGGCTTTTTGCTTGTGATAATCTTAGTCAATGATAAAACATAGGAACCACTCTGGCTAACTAGAGGGTATTCTAGAGGGTATTAAGAATGGCTGATGACTTGCGGAAAGTAGTTTGCATTGAAGATGAATTAGAAATGATAGAGTTGGTCAAGCTCATCCTTGACCGTAATAAATTCAAAGTCACTGGTGCTGTAGGTGGACAAGAAGGGCTTGATAAAATTGGGGAAATCAAACCAGACCTGGTTTTGCTCGATTTAATGATGCCGGAAATGGATGGCTGGGAAGTCTATCAAAAAATGAAAGCTTCCGAGGAAATGCGGGATATTCCTGTCATCGTTGTTACTGCCAAAGCCCAAAGCATTGATCGTGTGCTCGGTTTGCACATTGCGCGCGTAGATGATTACATCACAAAACCATTTGGACCTCAGGAACTGCTTGATAGTGTCGAAAGAGTGATCCAAAGTAAGGGCTAAGTCACACTATACATCATCAATTCTGTATAAATTTAAAGCCCGCTTGTTCGTACAAGCGGGCTTTTTTATTAGATGCCGTGCAGTATCAGCGATTTACACATGAGACAACATGGGCACAGCCCACCACGAATGAATGAAAATCCACAGATTGCGCAGATGGCGCAGATTTAATCTGTGTAATCGGCGTAATCTGCGGTT
>JANTHP010000182.1 GCA_024762395.1 Anaerolineae bacterium
TCATCCCACAGGCCTGTTTCCAATGGAATGTAGTCGCCTGTGATTTCGCGGCCAAAACGGGGCAGGCCCGCTTCAATCCGCAAATAGTCAAATGCTGCCTCGTCGGCCGCAGTCAATCCGGACGCCAACAAATGCGCCCACAGCGCCGCCCGGTCAGCTTCCTGGGCCATCACAAAATAGCCGTCCCCGGCAATGGGATCGGTACGGTGTAAGTACGCCTTAACGCCGCCAACCTCGGCCGAACGCCAGTGATGGCGGGGCAGTTCCGCATCAGGGAAGCCGGCCTGAGCAAGTTTTTCCCGCGCTTGCGGCCCGTAAATGGCAAAAACGGCCGTTTCCTCACTCACGTCCTGCACATGAAAATCATCATTAAAAAAGACAAAACGCATCAAATAGCGGGCAATGTTATCGCTGTTGTGCTCGCCGGTCAGCGCGTACACCGCCTCGCTGCCGGCGTACAAAATGAGCCGATCAATAATACGGCCAATGTCGGTGGTCAACACGGTTGCCGCCCCCTGCCCGTTTTGCAGCCCGTTCACAGCCTGGGTAGACATGCGATGAATCAAGTCCAACCGGCTTTGACCGGTGATTTTCAACAGGCCTAACGAACTGCGGTCAACGAGTACGGCCGCTGCCTGCGCCGCCCGGTATACATTCGGGTCAATTTGTGTTTGAGTCATTTGGTTCATCCTGAGGAAGAACGGCTGTCAGTGGAATCACATCAGCTTCCGCCGCCAGCCATGCTTGCGCAAATTTTTCTAAAACGGCCGTGTAAGCCGCCTCCTTTTCCGAAGACGCCGCCAAAACCACCTGCTGCAGTGACCGCCCCCGCAGCGCCTTAAACCGCTTCCGGCTCGTCAAATCCCGTTCCGAAAACTGCTCCAGCCATCCCTCCAACTTTGCCCGCACCAACTGCCAATCATCGAAAATCCGGTCCAAATCGCGCCCCTTGTATTCCGCTGACCGCCGTGCTTCATACGCATCCGGCTCCGCCAAAGCCGCCAGCAATTTTTCCGGCGCCTTCCCTTGATCAAGCTGCATCAATCCCGTCACCAGCTCCGCTTCCCACGCCGTTTGCAGCGCCAGCAAATCGGCCACAGAAGCGCTCCCCACAGCTCCCGCCGCCAGCAGCGCCTCATCCGGCAACGCTTCAATCGCCGCCAACACCCGCTCCCGGCTGCCATCTAACACATCCAACATAACCATTAACGCATCCATAAACAATTGCCCATCCTATCTTTATCCCAATCCATGACTTCCATCACGCCATACGCATGACCAATGACATAGACAATTCAACCTGAACTGCTATACTCATGAATGTAATTTTCAATTCAAGGGCGGGCCTGAACGGCCCGCCTTTGTTTTGTACTTGTATAACTATACAGCGCAGTCGAGAAGATTTGTCAAATTTTTTAGTATGCTCAGGTCTTTACCAGACCAACTTTGACAAATCTAAGGATACACCTGAATAGTTACATTCTTGTTGCAATCATATGCACAATTCCTTAATGTTACCTTTGAACAAGCTAAAACGGTACTATAAACGCCTTAATAAGCGTTATAATCACGGGTGAGAGAGAAAAATGAGCAACCTAAACGCCCAATCCATACCTTTGAACGACGCTGATGACCGTGAAACGGCCGTTACCACCCCCGGCAGCCCTACAGAAGTCAAATGGGAAATCGTCGCCCAGACTTTCGGCCTGACCCCCGCAACCATCATCGCCGGCCGGCTGCAAGCTGAGAACATCCCCGCACGCGCCTGGCAAGAAGGCGCCGGGCGGGCCTTAGGCCTCACCGTCGGCATCCTCGGAACAGGCTATGTCGCCGTTCCCGAAGAATACGTCGAGAAAGCCCTGGAAATTTTAGAAGAAGAAACCGAGACAGAGACAGAGATAGAGTAAAGAGATAGAGGTTATTCGCCTCCACCTTTATTGCTGTCTCTAACCTAAACGAGGTATTACAAAATGGCAGATACAACCTGGACAAATGATGGCGAAGACATCCTGACCAAAGCAAAAAGCAATCGGCTTAAATACATTGTCGGCGGCGTTCTACTGTTAACGGCCGTCGTCTTTCTCGTCGTCAACGCCATGCGCGGCAGCACACAACTCTACAAAACCGTCAACGAATTCTACGCCGAACAAAGCCGCCTGACCGGCCGCGATTTACGCATCGGCGGCATCGTCATTGGCGACTCCATCAAATTCACCGAAATTGACGCCCAAACCACCCGCCTGGAATTCGACGTCGTAGACGATTTGGACAACCCCAGCCCCGTCCTACACATCGTCGCCATGAACGAACCCATGCCCGACCTGCTGCAGCACGAAGCCCAGGCCCTCATTGAAGGCCACGCCAATGAAAACGGCGTTTTCATGGCTAACCAGGGCGGCTTACTCCTTAAATGCCCCACCCGCTACGAAGAGCTGGACCCGGCCGGGCATCCCGACGGCATTACAAACTCAACGAGCAGTGAACAGTAAACGGTAATCGGATGTAACTATTCAGGTATACCCTTAGGGTTCGTTCGTTTTTAACTTTTTGTCATGTTTCGGGAATTCCAATTCCCGAAACACCAAAGTTATTTACAATTGAACCCTTAGATTTGTCAAATTCAGCCTGGTAAACGCCTGGTCATGCTAAAAAATTTGACAAATCTTCTCGGCGAAGCTGTGTAGTTACAATCGGATTACCGGTTACACATTACGGATTACGCATATGATTGTAGACATCGGTTACATCTCCCTCCTTTTGGCCTTCCTGGCGGCTATTTACTCGGCAGTCGCCGCCTGGTATGGCAAATCTAAGAACGAAGAACGCTGGATTGAAAGCGCTCGCAACGCAACAATTGCCACGCTGCCGCTGCTTCTTGTTTCCAGCGCCATGCTGATCGCCTCCATTTTACGAAACGATTTTTCAGTGGAGTATGTATGGCGCGTGAGCAGCATCGAAATGCCCACGTATTTGAAATATACGGCTTTATGGGGCGGTCAGGCTGGCTCGCTGTTGTTCTGGAATCTGGTGCTGGCTGTGTTTACGGCCGTTGCCATGGCCAACAAATGGCGCAGTCAAAAAGACCTCATCCCCAACGCCCTCATCGTCATTAGCCTCACCCAAATCTTCTTTTTAGGCATTTCCGCCTTCGTCGAAAACCCCTTCGCCCGCATGGAAATGGTTCCCGCCAATGGCAACGGCCTTAACCCGCTCCTGCGCCACCCCGGCATGATCATCCATCCTCCCATGCTCTATCTGGGCTACATCGGCTTCATCATCCCCTACACCTTTGCCATGGCCGCGCTCATGGCAGGCAAGTTGGATGACGGCTGGATCAAGGCCACCCGCCGCTGGACGCTGACAGCCTGGCTGTTTTTGAGTTTGGGACTGATTTTAGGCGGCCGTTGGGCCTATGATGTATTAGGCTGGGGCGGTTATTGGGGATGGGACCCGGTAGAAAACGCATCGCTCATGCCCTGGTTGTCAGGAACCGCTTTCCTCCACTCCGTCATGATTCAAGAAAAACGGCAAATGTTCAAATGGTGGAACATGGTTCTCATTGTCATCACCTATTCCCTGGTCGTATGGGGCACATTTATCGTACGCAGCGGCGTCATCTCATCAGTACACTCTTTTGCCCGCTCCGCCATTGGGCCGCTTTTCTTTGGCTTTGTCGTCATCATGCTGTTGTTCTCGGCCTATTGGATTACCAAACGGCGCGATCAATTGGCAACGGGCAACAAGCTCAATTCGCTGCTCTCGCGCGAAGCGGCCTTTTTGTACAACAATTTCCTCATCATCACCATCCTGGTCATCGTCTTTTTCTTCACCCATTACCCCATGATTTCGGAATTATTCATCGGGGAGCAAGGGTTTGTCGGCCCACCGGTTTATGAAAAAGCATTGGCGCCGTTGTTTACCTTGCTGGTCATTCTTATGGGCATTGCACCGCTGACGATGTGGTATCGCAGCAGCGCCAAGCGGCTGGGTATTGCCATGCGCTGGCCGGCGTTGGCGGCCCTAATCATCACGATTGGGCTGTTTGCGCTGGGCATCCGCCATTGGGGTGCATTACTTGGCCTCTGGGCCACCGCATTTGCCGCCATATTGACCCTGCTAGAGTTTTGGAAAGGCACACGGGCGCGGATGAAGAAGGGCGAGCCGGTCTGGACGGCATTTTCCCGTTTGATGGCCCGCAACCGGCGGCGTTATGGCGGTTATTGGATTCACATGGGCGTTTTGATGATGGCATTAGGCATTATCGGCATCGAATCGTTCCAGCAGGAAACGCAGCTTCGCCTGGAAACCGGCGAGCGTTTAACGCTGGGCCGCTATGAAATGGAATTGAAGGGCATGGAAAGGTATCCCGGCCCGGATGATTTGTTGATTACGGAAGCGACAATTAATGTCTATGAAAACGGCAAGTTCGTCAGAACATTGTTGCCGCGCACTGAACTTTACACACGCACCGGCCAACCGATGACAATCCCCAGCATTCGGTCAACGATTGCTGATGATTTCTATGTGATTCTGGTTAATTGGGAACCTACAACGGCAACGGCGGCCACATTCCGCGTGTTCCTAAATCCGCTGGTAAACTGGGTTTGGGCAGGCGGCTTTGTGTTTATTTTGGGCACGCTAATCGCCGCCTGGCCGGATAAAAAGAAAGAAACTGTAGCATCGCGGGCAGCGCAAGCGGCTCTGGGTGCAGCGGATTAGAGAGGAGAGTAGCAAGTGACAAGTGGCAGGTTTTACGTTTCACGTTTTACGCATCATGTTTTACGATTTATGCTTTATGCACTAATCGGTTTGCTTTTCTTCATGGTTGCCCTGCCCGCTATTGCGCAAGATGGCTCTGAGAACAATGGCGGCTTGAAAAAAGTGGTTACCGATGACGAAGTGAATAAAATTGCGCGGGTTGTGTATTGCCCGGTGTGCGAGAGTACGCCGTTGGATGTATGTCAGACACAAGCATGCGCCGATTGGCGGCAAATTATTCGCGAGATGCTGGAAGAGGGTAAAACCGAGCAGGATGTTTTTGATTATTTTTCTAATTTGTACGGCCCCAAGGTGTTAGCGGAACCGCCGCGCGAAGGGTTTAGTTTGCTGGTTTGGATTGTGCCGCTCGTGTTAATTCCGGTAGGTGTGGTATTCTTTAGCCGCTATATGCGTAATTTACGGGCGGATGAGGCTGAGGTTGTGACTGACACGGCCGTTCCCCCTCCCACCCCCGCCAATGATTACCTCTCCCAAATCGAAAAAGAACTGGAAGGGAAATAACCGGTATGATGAACGAAATTGAACAACCCTCCCCATCCAAGCCTATCCGCTGGGGTAATATCGTCGTATGGATCAGCATTGTCGCTTTGCTGGGTATGGCCGGATGGGGGTTGGTGCAAACAAGCAAAACCCGTCCCGAAGCGGGCCAACCGGCGCCCGACTTTACAGTACAATTTCTGGACGGGTATCAATGGGAAGGGCGCGAGACAGCAACTTTGGACGACTTCAAAGGACAGGTTGTGGTACTCAATTTCTGGGCTTCCTGGTGCGTGGAGTGCCGGGTAGAAGCGGATATGTTTGAGGCGACCTGGCGCAAGTATGCCGATCGCGGCGTTGTTTTCCTGGGTGTGGCTCATGTGGATGTCGAGCCAAAATCTATGGAGTACTTGCGGGAATTCAACATCACCTATCCCAACGCGCTCGATTATGGCGACCGCGTTTCCCAGGATTATGAGATCACCGGCGTGCCGGAGACATTTGTTATTGATCAATCGGGGCAGGTGGTTTATGTTCAGCTTGGCCCGATGCGGGAAGCGACTTTAACACAAACTATTGAACAATTATTGGCGCAAGGAGGGTAAGTCAAAAAACAAACGAGTTTTGTTTTTTTGACTTACATTTGAATACATGGCGACAGGCTCAATACTGTTAGGCATCGCGCTGCTAGTTTTGGTCGGGCTGTTTTTGGCACGGCCGTTACTGCAAGCATCGCAGCGCGAACAAAGACGATTATCGCAGCGCCAGACATTGCTGGCTGAAAAGGATGCGATCTTAGACCAAATACGCGATCTGGATTTTGACCACGACACGGGCAAAATGCCCGATGAAATTCACGCCCGGCAGCGGGCGCAGCTTATGGAAAGCGCAGCGGCTATTTTGCAGCAGGTGGAACAGTTGGACGGTAACGCCCCCCCCGCTGAAACGCCGGAGATAGAGGATGTGGACGCAGCCATTGAAGCGGCCGTAACCCGCGCCCGATCAGGCAAAGCGAAATCATCTCGACCAACGCGCTCGTCCAAAGCCGGCGGCTTTTGTCCCAACTGCGGCAAACCGTTTGATGCGGGCGATAAATTTTGTGTCTCTTGCGGGCGGAAATTATAAATGGAGACTGGGGACTGGAGACTGAGGGCTAGATTCTTTATAATCCCCAGTCTCTAGTCTCCAATTCTACAACAATCACAATGGTTAAAAACGCACACACACATACCACAAACGGCCGTTTCCTGGCCGTTTTCATTTTGTTTATCATCCTGTTCGGGCTGGGTTTAGGTATCATCAACGCCCAAGAAGTCAATTTACCGCTAACCCCACCCAATGCCGAGAACGGACTGGCCATTTTTGCCGAACGGTGCGCCAATTGTCACGGCCCAACCGGCGGCGGCGATGGCGAATTGGCAGCGCAACTGCTGGTTGAACCGCGCAAATTGAACGACCCGGCATTTCGAGAAACGGCCGTACCCGGTACAATTTTCGGCCACATCACCAACGGCATTGCCGAATCGGGTATGCCCCCCTTTGGCCCCGCCAGCAGCAACCCGTTAGATGACGCCGCCCGCTGGGATTTGGTGGCCGCCGTCTACAGCTTCAGCACGCCTGAAACCGCCATCGGTATGGGCAAGGCGGTGTACGAAGCCAACTGCCTTGCCTGTCACGGCGCAGACGGTCAGGGAGACGGGTCGGACAATGCCAATCTCGACCTGACCCGGCTGGACTACTGGTTCAATCGCAGCAATGAAGCGGTGATGGCCGACATTCCCGGCGATATTGCCGAACATGATTTTGACATTAGCCAGGCGGAAATAACGGCCGTTACCGATTACGCGCGTACATTCAGCTATGCCTACGCCAGCCCATCCGCTTTAACGGAACCGATTGAAGGCGCAGTTGTAACCGGTTTGGTGAGCAGCGGCGCGACGGGAGAAATCGCAGCCGTCGGCGAGGTTCGGCTGCGGGCATTCAACCCCAGTTTTCAAGAAACCCTGAACATCACGACGACAGTGGGGGAAGACGGCCGTTTCCAATTCGACCTGCCCGCCGTTGAACCGGATTGGGTATTCTTGACCAGCGTCACTTACAAAGACCTCGGCTTCAGCAGCGACGCCGGTCAGATCAGCCGCAGCGAACCGACGCTGGATTTGCCCATTACCGTTTACGAATCCACAACCGATCCATCAGACATTGCCCTGGAACAAATTCATCTGATTCTTGATTTCCAGGGAGACGCCGTTCAGGTAAGCGAGTTGTACATATTTAATAATCAGGGAACGGCCGTATTCATCGGCGAATCCGGCAGCCCCGAACTGGGAACCATCCAAATCAACCTGCCCGAAGGAGCCGAAAACCCCATCTTCGAACGCACCCTCGGTTCCATGGACTCCACCATCCCCGCCACCGAAATCATCCAAACCGAAACCGGCTGGGCCGATACCCTGCCCATGCACCCCGGCGGCGGCGGCCTTAACCTCATCGTCACCTACATCCTGCCCTACCAAGATGGCATGACCCTCAGCCACACCCTTCCCTACTCAACCAGCCAGGCCAACATCATCATGTCTGATGTGGGCGTCACCGTCAAAGGCGGCGGCTGGGAATTCCAGGGCGGGCAAGAAATGCCTGGCGGCGGCGGCACCTTCCTCAGCTATGCCCAATCCGGCTTACAAGCCGGGGATGCGTTGACCATACAGCTTGAGGGCGAGCCAACCGCCAACGCAGCGGTTAGCGGCAGCAGCGCTACCGCCCCGCGCAACAGTACCAACGAACTCCTTATCGGCGGCGGCGTGCTGCTCATCGTCATCGTGGCCGGCATCTTCCTCTACCAAAACTGGCAAACCCAAGCCTACGACGACGAATTGGCATACGATGAATTCGATGACGAACCAGATGAAACGGCCCGCCTATCCGAAGTTGACCAGCTCATCCAGGCCATCGCCGACCTGGACAACGCCCACGAGCGCGGCGAAATCAACGACGACGATTACGCCAGCCAACGCAAGCAATTAAAATCTGAACTAAAAACGCTATGGACGTAACGGGCAGCGAGTGGCGGGGCAGCAACTTATTACTCGCCACTCGCCACTCGCCACTCGCCACTCGCTTATGTACAAATTCACCACCCTCTACCGCCAGGTTGACGATCTTGAACTTCTCGATTCTTTCTTCTCCAACGTCCATTTGCAGTTGGCGGAGCAGCTTCCCGGCCTCATTAAGACGGAAGTCAGCCGCGTGTTAGGTAAGCCGGCTGGAGAGTCCCGCTATTACCTGACCTACGAACTCTATTTTGAATCAAAAACCGCCTTTGAAGATGCGATGAAGAGCAAGCCCGGTGTTCAATTGATGATCAATCTAACGCCCTGGGCGCAAAAACGGCTGGTGACCTGGTTTTACGCGGAGTCGTTTGAGGGGGAAATGGGGGGAAACGGCCGTGATGAGGAAGAATAACACGCGCCCGCCATTGTTCCCCGCCCCACCGACCGGCCAAAAAGCTCAAATCATATTGGTCAACCGCCGCCGCCTGGAAATAACGCGCTGACCGAGCGCCCGAGCGCACCAGCAAAAAGGCCCCACTCTCCGGCAAATTTTCTGCGCCTGATTGGGGCCAGCCAACGGCCGTTTCCGCCTCACACGCATCAGCCACGCGCCCGACAATCCGCGTCCCCCAGCAATCGCCGGCATAAAACAGAAAATCATTTTGCGGCCGTTGGGCGCTGATCAACAATGTCAAACCGGCCGCTGCCAACAAGTTAATCAATGGTTTCAAGGCCCTAGACCGCTGCGCCGCCAGCAGCGGTTCAATCTGGTCAATGATGATGACCAGACGCGCTCCTCTACGGCCTCCGACCGGCATGTGCGCCATTCGCCGCGCCACTGCCCCCAGCGCGTGGACGGCCTCATCAGTCGTTTGTACGACTGGTCGCAGCAGGTAATCCGGCGTTAAAAAGTCAGACGGCCACCCGCCGCCGCCATTTTGAATGACAAGAAATTGAATCTGCCCCGGTTGATGGGTAAGCGCCAGGGAAACGGCCGCTGCCTGCAACAAAGCCTGCCGGTCAGCCGTCGTTCCACCCAGTAGAAGCATATG
>JANTHP010000183.1 GCA_024762395.1 Anaerolineae bacterium
GTGCGGGACAACCCAGCCGGCATTTTGGATAAGATGATTTAGTAAACGGAACTCAGTCGGACGTAAATCAATGCGTTCCCCATCAACAATTGCCTGGTGGCGGTTAAAATCAACCGACAACCGATCATCAATACGCAGCACAGTGCGCGGCGGCGGCGCCGGCCATTCAGCGCGGCGCAAAACGGCGCTGACACGGCTGCTTAACTCGCGCGGGCTAAATGGTTTCGTGATGTAATCGTCAGCGCCCAAACCCAGTCCATGAATCTTATCTTCTTCATCCCCTTTAACAGTCAGAAGAATTACAGGGACGGTTGAAATCTCGCGCAGCAACTTTAGCGTTTCAAAACCATCCATTTCGGGCATCATCACATCCATGATGACTAAATCTGGGTTGTGTTGACGGATTTGATCTAAGGCGCGAATACCATTTTCAGCTTCAAAGACCTGGTAGCCCTCAAGCTCCATATTCATGCGAATAAAACGCCTCATACGGGCTTCGTCGTCCACAATCAAAATCAGATGTGGCGCGCTTGGTTCTAGGGATTGGGGTATTTGTTCAACCATAAAATTATTCTCGTACAAAGCCAATGACTTCTTCTGTATCGGCAGAAGGCAGCAGTTGGACAAAATTAATGCGATGCCAGGGGACAAGCATGCTGGTGACTTCTTCGTCTAAATAATGTATATCTTTACCATCGCGGCGGCGCGGATTTTGTAGATGGAGGAACAAATCTGTTGTTCCCGGCATTTCATCTACCTCGCATACAATGGCATCTTCATTCGCTATGTGGACAATGATTGATAACATAATAAGTTTCCTGTTTGGTACCTGCTAAGGTGACGGTTACTTTCTACAAAGGCGATGGTCATGGCAAACGGCCGTATTAAGTCACCGTCACCTTTGAGAAGTCATTACTCGGTTTGCTTAAAACAATACATGAATCAACAATTCACCAAATCGAAGTTCATCGCCGTTCTTGAGTGGGTAGCGCATGTTAGGCGACAATCTTGAGTTGTTGAGAAATGTGCCATTGGTGCTGCCTAAATCGGAAACAGCCAGACCGTTAGCGGATGCTTCGATGATGGCGTGTTCGCGGGAAACGCCCATTTCCGCGCCGTTATCGTTAACCAAGTCGAGTTCCGGGTAGATATTTGCATGAATGTCGGCGCGGCCAATGCGAATGCGATCAACGATTTCCATCTTGAAACGACGACGACTGCTGGGTATGACAATGGTGAGGATGAGCGGCTTTGCCAGGGCAGATGGCTTGAAGTTTTCCAGCGCCGGCGTTGGATCATGCTTTGCAAAATCAGAGAAGGGCAGGATAAATGTGGGTTTGGAGGGGGCGTCCAGCAAGAAACAGCCACACTCGCTGCAAAACAGGGTTCCTTCTAATTGAGATGCACCGCAATCTTTACAAATCATTCGTGTCTGAATTTAGAGCCGCTATCGTTTGGCCCAGCAGAGCGCGGGTGCCGAATTTTAATTTTTTCTGCCCTTCTAGCGACATGGTTCCCATTGTTTCCAGCCGATCCCCCTCGGAGTAGGCTTGCTGGGCTAATTTTGTTTGCCCTAGTTCCAACAGCCGGGTGGATAGGTGTTTCATGCGCCTGGTTGCGGCGAGCATATCTCCGGCCTGCACATCGCTCGCTACTTTTTCATTCATCCGATACATGTTTAACAGCCGCACGGCTTTGATGAGTGCGTCCGGCGGGGCAATGTGTATGGGGTTGTCCAGAACAATTATTTGATGTTGATGTTTAACGGTGTGATTGTGTCGTTCCGGTAAATCGGCCGTGAAGTGTAGGGGGATGTTAATTCGCGTCTCTCTGGGTTGGGCGGCAATGGTAAATTCTAATAAAAAGGATAATGGACGGCGGCCTTCAAGGTTGCCAAGTTTAATCTCTTGTTCCTTTAGCGTAATCGGCTGCGCAAATGGCGATAATTTGAAGCCGAATTGAGGGATAATAGTTTGTGGTAGGTCGAGGGAAAGGCGGATGTTGCGGGCGTGTATGCTGCCTAACCCCTGAATGCGTTTTTGCAGGTAGTTGATGATTTGATCGGGCGTTTCGATGTATTGGGATTGGCTGCCTGACGGCGCAACGAGTTTGTCCAGAAATTGATCGTCCCATTCGGAGCCAATGCCAAAGGCGCTGAAACCGATGTTTAGGCGGGCGGCTTTTTGGGCCAGGTCTACGCATAGGTCGGCATCGCCGTAGGTGTGGCCGTCGGTTAGCAGGATGAGGTGGTTGGTATGTTGGGGGAGCGGCGCCTGGCGCAGCTCTTTCATGCCTGCGGACAGGCCCTGATAGATTTCGGTGCCGCCGGAGGTGAATATGGTGCGGGTTTTGGTTAGCAGGGCTTGTTTGTCGCTGGCTGGTTGGGATGGTACGACGACTTCGGCGCGGTCGCTGAAGCTGATGATGGAGATGATGTCGTCGGGAGCTAGTTTGTCTATGAGTATTTCGAGGGCCTTTTTTACATGGTCCAGCCGCTCTCCTTTCATGGAGGTGCTGCGGTCAATGACGAGGCTCAGGTTGAGGGGGCGTTGAGTTTGTGTTTTGGCGGCGGGGGGAAGAATGTCTATGAGCAGGTAGACGATCTGGGCTTCTTTGGAAAGCTGGAGTTGGTCTTTGCTGGCCTGGATGGTGATGTTTAGGGGGGAGACGGCCGTTTCTCTTAACAATGAGTCATATGTCGCGCGCCGTTCAGTGTCGCTGAGTACTTTATAGGCTGTGAGGAGACGGCCGTAAGCAGGGTTATCCTGCTCGCTAACATCTTGTGGAAATTGAGGCAGCAAGTTAATAAAAGCGTCTCGAATCGCCGCTTCCGTTGCGTCTTGGGGGACGCCTAAAATGGCATAATAATCAGAATCGTCATTCATTAGCGTTTGAATCGCACACGGAAAAAAGATTAAAAAGCAAAATCCACAACGATAGCCGTTATGTTATCAAATCCGCCGGCAGCCATGGCGGCATCGGTTAGCTCATCGGCAATTTGTGCAGGGAACTTATCCTGAACCATGATTTTTTGCATTTGGTCATCTGAGACAAAGCCGCAAAGACCGTCAGAGCAAAGCAGTAGTTTACCGGTCTTGGGCAAAAGGCGCATGTACGTATCAATTTCAACATCTTCAATTTGCCCCACCGCTCTTAATAAAACATGGCGAATTTGGGCAAATGTCTCATCGTCAGCCGGCTGCCCGACATCCTGCATTCGCTGTACCAATGAATGATCGTTTGTCACCTGCTCCAACTTCCCATCCAGCAGCAAATAAAGGCGGCTGTCGCCAACATGGGCAATATGCAAACGGCGCCCTAAAATCAATGCGGCTGTTAATGTTGTGCCGCTGTCAGATTCCGGGTCGGCGGTGTAGACGGCCGTGTTTGCATTTTGCACTGCCCTTAACATCACCTCTTGAATAGGCGTTTGGTTTGAGTGTCCTTCATCATACAGCAGCGGCAAATAAATTTGGTCAATCACATGTTTCGCCGCCACCCGTGAAGCCATCCGGCTGGCAACATGGCCATTGGCGTGCCCGCCCATTCCGTCGGCAACAATGTATAACCCAAAAGGCAGCAGTCCGAAATGCCCCCCAGCCCCCGACGAGACCACAAGACAAGAATCTTCATTTCGTCGCCGCACCGCGCCTACCAGACAGCGGTAAGCGACAGATAACACCGGCTCCTGGTTAGCGGCCTGGGTGGAGGCTGCATCAGCGCCGGATTTTTCCCGTTTTGCCGATGGAATAGCGATAATGCCTGATGTTGTTTCCGGTTCCGGCATGTCCATATCTTGTTCTTCAGAAGCTGTTGTGTCCACCAGCGGCGCCGTTTCAGGTACATCCGGTTCAACCACAAAAGATTCGGTTGGTCGTTCTTCGTCAAATTTATCTGGGTTAGTCATAGTTAGCGACTCGCTCAAGATGCGAGAAAGTTTTCAAGGAGCGGAAATTAAATAAAACGGCGAAGTCGTTTCCTTACCGCGCCTTGAGGCTGACGATGCAATTCCGCATCTTATTTCATCGTCAGCTCTAAGCAGGCAGCGCGTAAAGTAAATTGTCGGTTGAACCGATGTATACAATGCCTTCAAAAATAGTTGGAGATGAGATAACGGCTCCGTTTGTTTTGTACTGCCAACGCAGTTCGCCGCGCCTGGCGCTGATGCAATGGACATAGCCATCGGTTGAGCCAAAGTAAACAGAGTCTTCCCAAATGGCGGGAGAAGATGTGACTTGTCCGCCCGTTTCATAAGCCCACAACTGGCGTCCAGTGCCTAAGTCTAGCGCGTATAAATTGCCGTCAGAAGAACCGATATATACGATGTCGCCATACACGGCCGGTGACGAAATGATGGGGCGGCGGGCACGGGCGCGCCATATCGTGTAGCCGGACACAGCATCTAAGGCGTAAATGGTGGAATCCATCCCGCCAACAAACACAATGTCTTCCACAACGGTTGGGGAAGAGGTGACGGCGCGTTTGGCTTGAGATTGCCATTTTGTCTTACCGCTGGCAAGTTCTAAACAAAAGATGTATCCGCCTTCTGTGCCAAAATAAATCTGTTCATCGTCTACATATGGGGTTGAGCGCACGGCGCCGTACGCATTGGTTTTCCATACGGTTCGGCCGTGCGAGTTAAGCGCGTATAGGTATCCGTCGTCAGAACCGAAAAAGATGTGGTCAAAACGGACAACCGGGGAGGAGTAGATGGGGCCTTGGGCGGCAAACCGCCAATTAACCCGGCCCGTTTTGAGCTGTAAGGAATATAAGTGCTTGTCTACCGACCCGATAAGGACGGAACCGTTGTGGACGTATGGAGATGATCCGAACCCGTCGGAGGCCGGAAATTTCCAGAGGAATTCACCCTGGCTGCGGTTAATGGCATACAAGTTGTTGTCATAAGCGCCTACCAGTACAGTGTCGCGGGTTACGGCCGCTTTTGAGCGAATTTCATCTTCGCACTTAAACGTCCATAGCGGTGTTATTTGATCGTCTAGCGACCCACTGGCTGTGGGGCCTGGCTTGGATGGCTGGGGGACGCCGACAAATGCAGGGGAAACGGCCGTGTCATTTGCCAAAACAGGCTGGCTTGATTGGGCAACGATTTGCAGGGCTTCCTTCAACGCCTCCGCATTCTCGTACCTGTCTTTGGGGTCATACGAAAGGCAGCGCATAATCACCGCTTCAAATGCAGGCGTAACAGTCGGATTTACAGCGTTGATCGGCCGTTCGGCAAATGTAAAAGGCGGCTCCAGGCGAGGGTCCTGACGAGTTAACAAATGATGAAACGTAGCCCCCAAAGCATACACATCGCCCGCCGGCGTTGCCTGCCCCCGGTACTGTTCCGGCGGTGAATACCCTTCCGTGCCAATCATCGTCCCTTTGTGGTCTGTTTCGAATAATTTGGCGATACCAAAGTCAATAATCCGAATCCGGCTGTATTGATCCAGCATGATATTAGACGGTTTGAGATCGCGGAAAACAATGGGTTGGGGTTTTTGATGATGCAGATGGGCCAGAACATCGCACAACTGAATAGCCCAATCCAAGGCTGTTTCTTGATCTAACGGCTCGGTTTGCTCTTCCAGCCATGCTTCCAAATCTTTACCTCGAATCAGATCGATAACAAGATAGCTGCGATCCTTTTCGGTGAAATAGTCGGATACATCAGGAATAGCAGGATGATCAAGCATTGCCAACATACTGGCTTCGCGCTCAAATGATTTAATCGTTAATTCGCGGATTTGGGGATCAGGCGCTGAAATGACCATCTCTTTGATGGCGCACAATTTGGTGGCATTGGCAAAGCGCATATCACGTGCCTGGTAAACGGAACTAAAGCCGCCCACGCCCAACGTGCCCACAATCCGATAGCGATCTTGGAGCATGTCGCCAGGTTGTAAGCTGGCGCGTTGAGTTAGTTTTTTCTTGCGTCTGCGCTTGGTCGCAAGTTGTCTGGTTGTTAATCGCCCCATAATTGTATTAGCCTCTCATTTGCTCACCCTAATTATAAGTTGCCCTCCCTAATTATCAAGGAAACAACCAAATTACCTACCTCAACCGCTGCCCAGGCGTATTTTATGGCCAAATTAGGCGTAAGAAAGCATGTTTTGAAAGAATTGCCGGCTGGTATCCATAAATTGCAAGGTGTCCCTTATAATTTTATCGTGTATTGCCTGGAGAAAAAGTTGTGTTAAAATTTGCAATGGGGTTGGAGATAACCCTTAGAATTTGCGAGCAGGAGAAAACTTTTGAGCGAAAATACGACCCGGAATAATTGGATGGTTATTTTGACTATCTTTTTGTTGGTTGGTATGGTGATCGCTGGCCCTGTATTAACAGGCCAGGTTGGCTCAGATGCGCATGAAATTGATCTCGCGCTGCCGATTGCCATTAATGGTTCAAGTTCGATCGCGCTGACCAGCTTGCAGGCTCTTGGGGGGCTGGTTGTGTTGATTGGGGCCGCCATCGTTATTGTGGGGGGCGGTATCATGTTTGTTTTCTCCCGGTTGGAAGCGGGAACGGCCGTTGTCACTGCGAGTGACAGCTTTCAGGAAGCCCAAACCGCGCTAAAACAATTAGATGCGGATAAGGTGAACCAATTGCGTGAAGGCCGGCAAACAGATGGCGTACCCGATCATCAGAGGCCGGGCTGGTCGGCTGCCAGTTCATCTTTGGTAGTCATCCTTTTTGCTGTTTTCTTTGGTATGCTGCTGAATTACACGCTTATTCCGCACAGCCAGTATGTTGTTAACGGCCGTACCGCCAGCGGCATCTCCGCCACCCTCGTAGGACTCGTGTTTACCAGTTTCTTCATCATCGTTGTGCGCCGCAGCATTGCAAACGCGCAAAGAACAGGCGGCTCCGGCGCATGGGACACTGTTTGGGTGACAGCATCTGGCATGTTAATCGTTGGTATCGGCCTGACCTTGCTTTTGTACTATTCTGGCAATCCAGAAGTCGAGCGTGCTGTAAATTCAGCCGTACCCGTTGTGGGGGGATTCGTTACCACTGCTTTGCTCATTCTGGCGCTGCGTGTTCAGCCCCAAAAATTCAGCGAAATAGATAAAACCGATACCAACCCCATTCCCTGGGATTCTCTTTGGGTCTTGATAACCGGTCTTCTCATCGTTGGGTTAGGAATCGGCTACGTCATTTATCTTAATACCCCCGGTTAAATAAAAACTTGTAGGAAGGACATATGAACAAACAGAAGCATATTTACGCTGTCTCTGGGCTGATTGTGATTGGCTCCCTGGTGACTTATTTTGTGCTGCGCGCCATTTACAAGCTGCCCAAAGCCGCCAGCGCTGAAGCCGGCGTCATTGACAACATGTTCACCGTCTATTTTGGGCTGATCGCCTTCTTTTTTGCCCTGATCATGGTGTTCATGTTGTATGCGGTTACTGCATTCCGCCGCCAGCCCGATGATATGGAAGACGCCGCGCATATTCATGGCAATACCACATTAGAAATCGTCTGGACGGTTTTGCCGGTATTGCTCGTGATTGGCCTGGGCATTTGGGGTATGGTTACATTTAATGATTTAGTCAGCGCCAAAAGCGATGAGATAGTGATCAATGTGACCGGTGCACAATGGTCATGGAGCTTTGAGTATCCCGAACATGAGAATGTTGTCTCGCCGCAGCTTCTTTTACCCGTTAACCAGCCGGTCGTTCTTAAAATGAACTCGAAAGATGTACTGCATTCTTTTTGGGTTCCTGAATTTCGCGTAAAGCAAGATTTGGTTCCCGGCTATGAGCAGGAACTCCGGTTTGAACCAACGGAAATTGGCGATTACAAGGTGCGCTGCGCCGAAATCTGCGGTTTAGACCACACTAATATGTTGGCCGATGTGCGCGTGGTTAGCCAAACCGAGTTTGACGCCTGGATTGCCGAGCGTTCAACCAAACCGGCATTTGCCGAGATGACGCCGGAAGAGCGCGGCGAGATCTGGTACAACGGCGGCGAAGCGGCCTGGGCGGCCTGTTCCGGCTGCCACAGTTTGGATGGTGAGCGGAAAGCTGGGCCTACGTGGTTGGGGGTTTACGGCCGTTCCGAAACCCTGGAAGACGGCACAACCATCACTGTAGACGATGCATACATCCGTCAATCCATCCTTGACCCGAACAGCCAAATCGTTGCCACCTTTGCCCCGGCAATGCCCGATGTCTTTGAAGATCCATTCGCCGCCAAAGAAGCGGAAATTTTAGCCGATGAAGGTATCGAAATAGACATCATTGCCGACATCATCGCCTTTATGCAGACATTGGAAGAGTAAATACCGTAAAACGAATTGGCAATTCGTTAAGCGATTTACCAAATCGCTCTACATCGCCTTTATGCGGGCGTTGGAAGAGTAAATACCGTAAAACGAAATTGGCAATTCGTTAAACGATTTACCAAATCGCTCTACGTTGAAGAGTAGGAGATCGTACAGATTATGAAAATATTCCTCACCTCAAGCCTGACCCGCGGCCTTATTGGGCAAGCTGTCTTCGCCGCGATAGGTATCATATTCATCGGCATTATTCGCAGCGCGATGGGCCTCCCCGCCGACTTAGAGCCGGGCATCGTCTTTGGCGGGTTGATTAGCGTTTTGGGCTTTTTGCTGGGCGCAGGCGTCCTCACAGACTGGCTCAAGTGGATTGGCGGCAAACAAACCCCGCTGCGACACGGAACCCCTGAAGGCAAGCCCGAATGGTCGCGTTACCTGAACGTAGACTACAATCATAAAGTCATCGGCATTCAATACGGTATCACCAGCGTCATTGTGCTGCTGGTTGGCGGCCTGTTTGCCATCATCTTCCGGCTGGAATTGGCTCAGCCAGGGATGCAGTTCCTTGAAAATGACACCTATAACACATTGTTTAGCGGACACGGCATTGTCATGATTGCCTCCATCCTGCTAGGCGTGGGCGCGATGATCAACTACCTGGTTCCCTTAATGATTGGCGCGTCTGACATGGCCTTTCCCCGCCTCAATGCGTTTAGCTACTGGGTTTCTGTGCCCTCAACCATGCTGATTTTGGCCGGAATGGCGATTGGCGGTTGGGATACCGGTTGGGTCGCTTATCCACCATTGAGCCTGAGAGCGCCTATGGGCGTACAACTTTTCTTGTTGGGGTTTTACATCAACGGCTTCTCCTCCATCTCTGGCGCCATTAACCTGTTGGTAACGGTGGCGACGATGCGGGCCAAAGGCATGACGTTGTTCCGTATGCCTATCTTTGTTTGGGCGGCGATTGCAACGGCTATCATCCAGTTTACGGCTACGCAAACCGTTGGCGTAGCTTTGACGATGGCTGTGGCTGAACGGACGATTGGGTTGAATTTCTTTAGTC
>JANTHP010000184.1 GCA_024762395.1 Anaerolineae bacterium
GTGCCTCAACTTCAAGCGTGTTACAGTCAAGGTAAAACGTTAGACAAATTGATGAAAAATATCAAAGAAGTTATTGCCCTGTGCCTGGAAGAGCAGCAAGAGCTTACTAGCGAATTTATTGGCGTTCAAAAAGTGTTGGTTTCCTGAATTTACTTTAATCGCTTTCTGCTCATGCCCAGCGTCTCCATCATCATCCCCCATCTGAACGGCCGTCATCACCTCTCCACCTGCCTTACCTCCCTACGCCAACAAACCTTCACCGATTTCGAGACCATCCTCGTAGACAACGGCTCCACCGACGGTACACAAACATTCGTCCGCGAACAATTCCCGGAAGTAAAATTGCTGGAATTAGGGCGCAATTTGGGCTTTACAGGCGCGTGTAATGCCGGGTGGCGGGCAGCCGGTGGCGAGTTCATTATTTTGCTCAACAACGACACCGAGGTAGATGCGAATTGGTTAGCCGAAATCGTCTCCGCCTTCCGCCGCCGCCCCGATGTGGGCATCATCGCCAGCAAAATGCTGCTGTTTGACCGGCGCGACCATTTTCACACGGCCGGCGATTTCTACCGTATTGACGGCGTTCCGGGTAATCGCGGCGTCTGGCAGGAAGATGTGGGCCAATATGACACGGAAGAGGAAGTTTTTGGCGCGTGTGGCGGCTCGTCGGCCTACCGGCGGCAGTTGCTGGATGACATTGGCTTTTTGGATGATGATTTTTTCTTTTCTTGCGAAGATGTAGATATTTCCTGGCGGGCGCATCTGGCAGGGTACAAGGTGTTGTATGTGCCAACGGCCGTCGTCTACCACAAACTCAAGGCCACCGGCGGCGCTGTGACGGGCAGTTTTTATGACGGCCGTAACTTCCTCTACCTCATCTGGAAAAACTACCCGTCCAGCCTGCTCAAAAAACATTGGCGGCTCATCCTCAAATCCCAACTAAACATAACGCGCGAAGCATTGCGTCATTGGCGCGGCGAAGCGGCGCGGGCGCGGCTGCGCGGCCAACTGGCAGGCTTGCTCGGCCTCTTCAAAATGCTGCCCAAACGCCGCCAAATCCAGTCCAACCGACGAATAGATGACGATATGCTAACGGCCGTTCTCACCCCGGTTGACGATCCCCCCCGGCAAAGGTAACATTACCAACTTGCAAAAAAGAGATTGGGGACCGGAGATTGGAGACTGAAACATGCAATCTCTAATCTCCAGTCTCCAATCTCAAAACGTAACTACTAAGGTGACAGTCACTTTCTCCAGAGGCAATAGCCATGACAAATCGCCATATTAAGTGACTGTCACCTCTGAGGCTCAGTAGTTACCTCAGAACTATGAAAGAAACTATGCCTTATTTAAGCGTCATCATCCCTGCCTACAACGAAGAAAAACGCATCAGCGTCACGCTCGATGCCGTCTATCGCTACCTGACCGCCCAACCTTACACCTGGGAAATGATCATCGTTTTTGATGGGCCGCAGGACGATACCGTAGGCGTCGTCAAAACCTTCGCCCAAGACAAAAAACATATCCGCTGGCTGGATCGCAAAGAAAACCGGGGCAAGGGCTACTCCATCCGCGAAGGCATGTTGGCCGCCCACGGTCAAATTCGCCTTTTTACCGACGCTGACAATTCCACCGACATCTCCCACTTCGACCAGATGAAACCGCTGTTTGAGCAAGGGGCTGATGTCGTCATCGCCTCCCGCGACTCAAAAGATGTACCCGGCGCCCGGCAAGCTGTACCCCAACCCGCGCTCAAACGATTGTTGGGCAACGCCGGGAATTTAATCATTCAACTTCTCGTCGTTCCCGGCATTTGGGACACACGCTGCGGCTTTAAGGCGTTTACCGCACCGGCAGCGGAGCAAGTATTTGCTGCCGCCAAAATGGATGGCTGGAGCATTGACGATGAAGCGTTGGCGCTGGCCCGTCGCTTCCATTTCCAAATTACCGCCATCGCCGCCGACTGGATTGACGCCGAAGGTACGCACGTGACGCACCTGGATTATGTCAAAAATATCTGGGAAGCGGTGAAAATTCGCTGGAATTTGTTGACGGGCGTGTATGATCGGTCAGTTATGCCTGTGAAACCCTTCGATTCCACCCAGGGCAGGCAGTGATGCCTGAAACATGATGGCGGCGAATGTCTCCCGATACTTCTCTGGAAAATGACATCCTTACCAAAGCGCAGGCGCGTTTTATTGCCGGCCTGGATGAAGCGGGGCGGGGGGCATTGGCCGGGCCGGTGGTAGCCGCCGCTGTGATACTGCCGCTGGCCGAGCCGGAACATCTCAAAGAACTCCACGAAGTTAACGACTCCAAACAACTAACTGCCAAAGTCCGCAAACATCTTTTTTCACGCATTACGCAGTACGCCTTAGCGTATGGCATTGGCGCTGTCCCCGCTGTTGTTGTAGATGAGATTGGGATTATTCCGGCGACGAAACAAGCGATGAGGGAAGCAATTTCCCACCTCACCCCCGCGCCCCAATTTTTGCTGATAGACGGCCGTATCCGCCTGCAAACCCTGCCCACGCCCCAACAAGCCGTCATTCGCGGCGACGCCAAAAGCCTCAGCATCGCCGCCGCCTCTATTTTGGCTAAAGTTACCCGCGACCGGCAAATGATTGAATTTGACGCCCAATACCCGCAGTACGGCTTTGCCCGGCACAAAGGGTACGGTACCGCGCAGCATATGGCCGCTTTGGATGAGTACGGCCCCTGTGCTATCCACCGGTTTACGTTTTCGCCCCTGAAACGGCCGTTGCTGTGAGGAGAGATTGGAAACTGGAGACTGGGGACTGGAGACTGGGGACTGACCGGTCTCCAGTCTCTAACTAACCGTCAAGGCCATGATGCCTTTGTAAAGCTGGTACACGCCAAATGCGAACAGAGCCGCCGCCGAAACCCCGCTCAAAACCCGGCTCACTTTCTCATCCAGCCGCTTAGCAGTAGCAAAAAGAAGCACGAAGGCCATGAACCCGCCAATCAGCGCCCCGTAAAACCCGAAGAAGAAGGCCAGTCCGTTTATGGCCGTTTCCCGCCACGCATCAATCAAAATCGGCCCCGCAATCGTCCCCCAAAAAATGTACGGATTCGGGCTGAGAAAATTCATCAGCGCCGCTTTGAGGATGCTTTGCTGGACAGCGCCAGTCTCAGATTGGTCCAATCTGTCAGATTGAACCAATCTAAACGTCTGATACGCCCCCCATGCCAGATAGAGCAAAAACAGCCCGCCCCCAATCCGCAGCAAAATCAAAAACCAGTTCGGCAGCCGCGTCAACGCCAGCAAAACCAACACCAAAATCGGCCCATCGCTGATGATCGGCGCAAACGCCGCCCAAATCGTGCGCCGCCAGCCGTTTTTCAACGTCTGCGAAAGCAAAAACGCCTGCAGCGGCCCCGGCTGCGCCGCGGCCGTGCCACCTAAAATCAAACCCTGCACCAAATACCCAATCACCCTTTCACCTCTTCACCTCTTCCCCCCTTCACCTCTTCACCCCATCACCTCTTCACCCCTTCTCCGCCAACCACTTCTCCCGATTAGCGGCGCGGGCGATTTTGCCGCTGGACGTTTTGATCAGCCAGCGCGCATCTACCAGCGTGACGTAGCTGGCACTGACTGTACTTTGCCGGACGATGGCCTGCCGAATCGCTTTGTTGATGGCTTTGCGCTGCGCCGGGTCATCGGTCTCCACCTCGGCGACGACGGCGATGAGTTCGGTGCCTTCCCGTTCGTCGGGGACGCCAAAGACGACGGCGCGGCCCGCATGGACGCCGGGGACGGTGTTGACGATGGCTTCAATGTCTTGCGGATATACGTTTTTGCCGGCGTTGATGATGAGGTCTTTGGAACGGCCGATCACATACACTTCCCCATCCGCCATGTAGCCTCTGTCGCCGGTCAGGAACCAGTTGTCGCGGAACGGCCGTAAATCATCCCGCTTGTAGTATTCTGTCAGCATGTAATCGGATTGGATGGCAATTTCGCCTACGTGCCGCTCCGGCAGGATGTCGCCCGCTTTGTTGAGGATACGAACGGCCGTGTCGGCAATTGGCGGGCCGCATGAGACTAATGCTTGGGCGTGGGGACGGCCGTTCGCGCTTGGTTTGGCGATTTGTTGCCCCGTCAGCGCTGCGCCATCCACCACATCCAGCCGCGCCGGTTGGCCGGGCGGCGTTTGCGTCACGGCAAAGGTGTTTTCGGCCATCGCGTAGCTCACGCCCAGCATCTCCGGCGTAACGCCCAATGCGGCAAAACGATTGAGGAAAAGCTGGTGGCTGTCATGCCGCACCGGTTCCGAGCAGTTGATGAACAGCCGCATACTTTTTAGCGAAAATTGCGCCGCGTCCCGCTGCCGAATGCGCCGGGCGCAGTGGTTGTAGGCAAAATTGGGCAGCCAGCACAGCGTTCCTTTGAATTCGTGGATGGCGCGGAACAGCAGCGCCGGATGTTTGGCCCAATCAAACGGCGACATCAACACCAGCGGGACGCCCTGCACCAACGGCAGCAGAAATCCGGCAATCAGCCCCATGTCGTGGTACAACGGCAGCCAGCTCACAATCACGTCTTGCTCGTTCAGGCCGATGGCCTCGCTGTAGCTGGCAATCTGGTTTAACGCCGCCCGATGCGACAGGGCGACCCCTTTTTGCAAGCCGGTGGTGCCGGAGGAGTGTTGGAGGAAGGCGATATCGAATTGTGAATTGTGAATTGTGAATTGTGAATTGTGAATGGGTTGGTTGCTGATTACGGATAACTGATTGCCGATGACTGGACACGTAACCTGCTTTGCCAATTGCGGCGCAAAGTCGTCGGTGGTGAGGATGGCTTTGACGTTGGAGAAGCTGACGAGTTCGGCCATGTTTTGCATGTAGATGGCGGGATCGAGCTTTTCGGTGAGGGTGGGGAACATGGAGGGGATGGCCCCGGCGGCCATCGCGCCCCAAAAAGCGTAAATGCTCTCCAGATTTTGGGTGTGGGTGATGATGACGAGGTCGCGTGGGCGAATGCCGAGCTGCTGCAAGGCGGCGGCGTAGGTGTGGACGCGCTCTGCAAATTCCTGCCGGGTGATGGTGATGGACGGCCGTTCCGTTTCCAAATAAACGATAGCTGTCTCATCCCCTCCGGTTAAGGCGATGGCGTCGAGGAGGGTGTGGAAGGACGGCCGTGTTTTTGGTGTGAGCATGGGAAACGTAATGCGTGATACGTAATGCGTGATGTTTTTACGCATCACGCATTACGCATCACACATCCAAATCTTGCATGATCCGCGCTGCCATCTGATTCAGCGTGTCCATTTTGGCGACGGTCAGGTCTGAATCGGGGATGTAGACGTCGAATTCGTCTTCGACGAAGACGCCAAACTCGGCCAGGGAGAAGGAATCCATCAAGCCGCCGGTGATGATGCCTTCATCGTCGGCTAAATCGTACTCTTCGTCTCGAATCAGTTCGCGGGTAATAAATGCTCGTATTTTTTCGCGGATAGTTTTATCGTCCATAGTTCCGTAGAACGATTTGGTAAATCGTTCCCTCTCCTCCACTCCGTAGAACGATTTGGTAAATCGTTCCTACCACTTTTACATATGTGAAGAAACGATTTACCAAATCGTTTTACAGGTATTTACAGTAAGTCCAGGGCCATTCATCCCAAGATTGTACCAACCCGGCTTTAACAGGATTGTTTAGGATATATTGTCTGATGCGTTGCAACTCCTTGTCATTACGAACAAAATGGTCATAGCTCTCATATTGCCAAAATTGCCCCTCGCGGCGCAAAATCAGATTGCTTTTGCGGGCAGTATATCGTTTGAGGGATTGCATGATTGCCGATACCGCATGGTATGAGCCATCTTCCTTTTCCAATGGCGTGAAAAGGACATGGGCATGGTTGCTCATGATGCAAAATGTATCTAAATCATAAACTTTTTCATCTCGATACCGAATGCTCTTAGAAACGATCTGGGCAATCTGAGGGTTTTTTAACCAATGAGGGCCTTCTTTTGTTGTATCGAGAACATGATCCCATTGACCAAACATACGGCGTTTTTCCAGATAAGCCCGTTCTGCTCGTACTTGGAGATTGGCGATATTTTGCAGCAGTTGTTCAATCCGTTCAGTTTCTTCTATTAACTCTTGTTGTATGGCTAAAGGAATGGAACCCGTTAACCGAAATGTGACGAACAGGGTCGCGCCCGGCGGTTGAATATGCGGTAAATTTCTTTGATACTTGAATTTGTAAGCTAATGGATTCATCTGTTCTCGTAAAACGATTTGGTAAATCGTTCATGCTGGAAAACGATTTGCCAAATCGTTTTACGGTGTGTTTGCCAATTTTGTTGCTACCGTCTCGGCCATCATTTTTGCGCCAACGGCCGTCAAATGCACCGGCGTATCTGTAAATTCAGCGGGCGGGATGTTGTTCCATAAATCGAGGTAGAGCCAGTTGTGTTTAACGGCCGTTTCCGCCAACATTTCCCGGTACAAATCATACGCCCAAATCGGGTAGAAGGAATTATAACGCAGGTTTGCATTTGCGCCGTCGCTGATGAACATCGGTTCGTTGACGAGCAAAACCGGCACATCGCCCGCGCGCGCCATCCCGGCGGCGAGAACGTCAAAGGCCAAATCATCGGCGGTGAAGGGGGCGGCAGGGGTGAAGCCTTGCCAGCTTGTGTCGGCGTCCAAATCCGTTTGGCGAAGGGGGATGTCGGTGGGGATGGCCTGGTCAATGCCGGCAGCGGCCCAGGCGAAGCCGGTGGTTTGCAGCCGCAGCAGGTCGGCCAGTTGGCGGCGCTGGCCGATGAGGGTGCGGTCTAGCCAGTTTTGATTGATGAATTGTTCGTCGTTGGGGTTGAGATTGAGATGGTAGGCGGTGATTAACGGCCGTATCCTCCCCCCATTATGCTGCACAATCGGCGACACAAGCTGCTTTTCACGCGGAAATGATTCCAACGTGACCGGCCAGATGATGAAATCGGGGTCGTAGCGCATGGCCTCATCCAGGATGAGCAAATCTTTGGTAAGGGACATGATGGGGTAGCCGAGGTTGTAGGCGGTGATTGGTAATTGGTGATTGGTAATTGGTGATTGGTAATTGGTGATTGGTAATTGGTTGAGTTGGCCGGTTAGGGTTTCGTCGTTTTCGAGGAACCAGCCCCAGATGCCGGAGTCGCCGAGGATGATGACGCGGAATTCGTCGTCCGCTTTGGGGCGGCTGATGGCGTGGCTGGCGAACATGGCGGGGATGTTGGTGAGGCTGAGGTTGTAGGAGTCGGCGATTTGTTCGCCGTAGGGCAGGCGTTGGCGGCCGGGGAGGAGATGGTTGTAGAGGGACGGCCGTCCCAAAGCCTCCATCGGGTACAACAGGGCAAAAACGACGTTGAGCAGGACGAACAAAATCGCCGCCTTGACGACAACCCGTAACATGAAACGCCAGCTAATCATGGAATGTGTGTTCATAAAAGTTACACAGAGCGACACAGAGGACGCACAGAGATACACAGAGAGAACACAAAGAAAAATCCGCGTTCATCCGCGTTCATCTGCGTCCTCCATAATTTTTGTGCCTTGATGGAATAGCATTTGCCAACGGCCGTCTATCTGCCGCCAGATGGAACTGCGTAAAGCATGAGCGACTGCTCCGTCTGGCCTTGTATGCGTAGAAAGATAATTCGCCAGAATCACATCTGGCGCTAATGTCGTTGTTTTGAAATGGGACAGCGTGATTTGTGTTGGATTCTCGATTTGCAGCCCGGCAATAGTTTGTTTTTTGTCATAAATGCGGCCAGATTGGCCGTATTCAATGAACTCTTCAGCCAGCAGATTGGCAACGGCCGTCGCCGATTGGCGGACATGCGGTTGCAGCAGTTGTTCTTCGTATTGGCGAATAAGTGATTGATTATCGTTATCCATTGCACGTCTCCAGTCTCTAATCTCCAATCTCTAATCTCAATTTACGCCAAACAACCGCGCCGCCGTCCGCGCCGCCAGCGCCGGATCGGGCATGACAAACCAGACCCAGCCGATGACGACGTAATGGAAGGTGATGAACCAGGAAACGGCCGTCCACGCCCATTTTTGCGCCGGTTTCTCTGCCAATCCCCGATACCATTTGCGCGTCCGGTCGCTCCAACGCTTGTGGATGAACAGTCCGACGCCGTGCCACAACCCCCAAATCAAAAAGTGAAGGCTGACGCCGTGCCACAGCCCAATCGTCACCATTGTTGCCAATTGGGCGGAGAGGACGATGAGGACGGGCGACGGGCGTGGTTTGCGGCGCAGCAGGGCGCGGGAGAGGGGCGAGAAGACGTAAAATCTGGCCCAATCGCTGAGGGTGATGTGCCAGCTTTGCCAGAAGGCGGCGAGGTTGGTTTGCAGATACGGCCGTCTAAAATTCTCCGGTAATCGTATTCCAAACAAAATCCCCAGCCCGATAGCGATGTCCGAATAACCGGCAAAATCGAAGTAGAGGCGGAAGGCGTAGCCATACAGCAGCAGCCACAAGCCGCTAACAGATTGGACGGCGGCGATGTCCACCCCGTCCAGCGACATACCCAGCGCCAAACTATCGGCAATGACGAATTTTTTGAGCAAGCCGATGCCGATGCGGGTCAGGCCGTCGTAAAAACGGGCCGCATCTAGGCCGACCATACCCGGCAGGGCACGTAAATCGGGGACGAAGCGCTCGGCGCGGTCAATGGGGCCGGCGATGAGGGCGGGGAAGAAAAGGGTGTAGGTGACGTATTCGCGCAGGGAAAGGGCAGGCAGTTGGCCGGTCTGCCGTTCGCGCAGGGTGTGCAGCAGGCGGAAGGCGATGTAGGAGAAGCCGAGCCAGCTTAAATCAGCGGCGCTGGCCAGGCTGGCGTCTTGATGGGTTAGATTGCGCCAAAGGTGGGCGACGGCCGTCCCCAGCGTATCCGTTTTTAAGATAACGAATAAGGCCAGGATAACAAAAACGGCAATCCTAGTAGAACGATTTGGTAAATCGTTCCGAAACGATTTACCAAATCGTTCTACTAGGGAGACGGCCGTTCCCATTCCCGCCAACGCCAGCAGTACCCACAACGGGTTGGGCGGGCGGTTGGGGATGGGACTCGTCCCTTGGGGCAAATAGCGCAAGAGGGAGATGACGATGATGAGGCTGGCGATGACAAACAGGGTGACTTTGTCTTCTTTGTGTTCTTTGCGTCTTTGTGGTTGATTTTGCGTCGCCCACCAGCCCCAAATGGTAAGCAGGATAACGGCCGTTGGCAGCACAAAGCCGCTGAACCGGATGGGGGAATAGGGCTGCAGCCAATAAACGGCGACAATGCTGCCAATCAACAAAGCCCATTCCCGCCATT
>JANTHP010000185.1 GCA_024762395.1 Anaerolineae bacterium
GGAATTCCCGATACTTGGCTCAACGTTTCGGGAATTCCAATTCCCGAAACACGCACTTTTCTCAACTCATTTGAAATGCACCCTTTACCAAATCGTTTGTAACTATTCAGGCGACCCCTTAGATTTGTCAAATTTGGCCGGATAATTGCTTGGTCGTGCTGAAAATTTGACAAATCTTCTTGGCAGCGCTTTATAGTTACAATCGTTTTACGTTTATAAAGGAAACAACATGGGCGATTGCCCGCCATCAAATAGGGGAACTTAATGCAAACTACGATTATCTCATTTGTACGACATGGCGAGGTTTATAATCCGCATAACATTTGTTACGGCCGTCTCCCCCGTTACCGTTTGAGTGAAAACGGCCGTAACCAAGCCGCCGCCACTAGTCAAATTTTACAGAGTCAGGGGGTGACGGCCGTTTACAGCAGCCCCATGCTCCGCGCCCGCCAAACGGCCCGCATCATTCGTGAGATGTTGGGGCTGCCGATGGTGCATCGGTCGGCCAACCTGATTGAATCATACTATCCTTTTGAAGGGCAGCCTTGCGCGGTTGTGGCCGCGCGCGGGTGGGATGTCTACACTGGCTCCCCACCTGAATATGAGCAACCCGGCGATATTGTGGCCCGGATGACCAAATTCATTCGCTTGGCGCGACGCAAACATGGCGGCGGCCATATCATTGCTGTTTCGCATGGCGATCCTATTGCTTTTACCGCGTTGTGGGCGGCGGGTTTGCCGCTGACGGTGAAGGACAGCCACCGTTTAGGCCGGATCGGATTGGCGGATGATTATCCCGGCCATGCGGCTGTTTTGTCGTTGTCGTTTAATGAGGAGGGGGAACGGCCGTATCAAATCGAATATCGCTGCCCAACACGTGAATCCGTGAAAAATAGCGCCGGGTAAAATTGGGTTGATGTTGTTGGCCTGATGTTTGATGTTGGAAGGGCAAGTCGCCATTCTTTCCTCTGGGCTGCTTTCACCGGAAGAGGGGTTGGCATTGCTGCAAAGTTTGCGCCAGAGTGACCTGTATCGCGCCGACCAACATTCGTACATGCTGTACCCCAATCGCTGCCTGCCCAACTTCCGGGAGAAGAACAACATTTCGGCGGCGCAGATGGCCGGATCGAAGTTGGCAACAGCATTAGCGGCGGCGGGAGATGAACGCCTGCTGGTGCGGGACGAGGCGGGAGAATGGCATTTTAACGGCCGTTTCCGCAACGCCAACGACGCCATCGCTGTGTTAGATGATCTCGCCCAAGAACCGGTCTATGCAGAATTGGTTGCCGCCGAGCGAGGCTTTATCCTCGATTTGTTTGAAACAACTTTCAACCATCATGCTTTTACCGGCCGTTCCGGCACCTTTTTTGCCTACGAAAGGCTGGGCAGCATCTACTGTACTGGTAGGTAACTCGTCCCGCGACATTCGGCTTCAAGGCCGGTTCAACTGGTTAGACGACGGCGATGATGCATCTCTTCACATGGCTGCGTCAAGTGAAATAACTTCCCTTTAATTTCACGAAAGAGATTGAACTATTGTTTCCTTTACAATTTACGACGCAGAACGGCCGTTTCCATCGCCCCCAACATAACAAATCCAGCTGTCACTTCTTTCCCCCGCAACAAATCAACCGTCCCCGCCGGCAATTCAATCGCCTGTTCAGCGTCGCCCACATTAAAAAATACCTGAATCTCCGTCCCGGCAAAGCGGCGGGCAAAACCATACAGCCCGCGCTCATCCGAAACCAGAATCTCGGCGAAATCGCCATGCGTCAGGGCGGGATTCTCGCGCCGCAGTTGGGCTGCCATGCGGTAATGCGCCAGTAACGCCCGGTTTTGCCGCGCCTCATCCCACCACAAACCGCAGCGGCATTGCAAACTATGCCCCGTCATCCCTAATTCGTCCCCGGCGTAAATGAAGGGAACGCCGGGATAGGTGAACTGGAACAAAACCGCCATTTTCATCGCCGCCACATCCTCGTCCGCCTCGCTGAAAAAGCGGACGATGTCATGGCTGCTGAGCAAATTCCACAGCCGCTCCCACGCCTGATACCGGTAGCGCCCGCGCAGCCAGCCCAGCCCGTGACTAAACTCAGTTGGCGTGAGCTTCTTTTTGCCAAAAAAGTCCAACACATTGCGCGTAAACGGATAATTCATCACCGAATCGAGCATATCCCCCTTCAGCCAGGGGCGGGCGTCGTACCAAAGCTCGCCGCCAATGATGCAATCTGGCTTGATGGCGTGGATGCGCCGCCGTGCTTCCCGCAGGAATGCGTTGGACATGTCGTCCACCGTGTCCAGCCGCCAGCCGTCAATGTCAAACTCTTTCACCCAGTGAACCATCACATCGAGCAAATATGCGATCACTTCGGGATTGTTCCGGTTGAGATTGGGCAGTTCGCGTAATCTGCCCCACGCTTTATAGTTGATGGGATACTCGGTTTGAACGGGATCGTCGTCGATGAGGAACCAATCCCAATATTTGGAATCGCGTCCTTTTGCAATCACATCCTGAAACGCAAAATGCTCCAGCCCTGTCGAGTGAAACACGCCATCGAGCAGAACCCGCATCCCCCGCCCGTGTGCCATCTGCACCAGTTCGGCAAATTGTTCGTTACTGCCAAAACGATGATCCACTTGGTAATAGTCGCTGGTGTGGTACTTGTGGTTGGATGGGGATTCAACGATGGGGGTCATGTAGATGACGTTGGCGCCCAGCGACTGGATGTAGTCGAGTTTGTCTATCACCCCTTGCAGCGTGCCGCCGAGATGGTCGTCCCCGTCGCGGGGGCCGCGATACCAGCCGTCGAAATCGGCCCCGTCGCCGCGATAGAAGCTGTCGGGGAAGATTTGGTAGATAACGGCCGTTTTCGTCCACTCCGGCAACACAAACAAATCTTCCTTTTGGATGGCCGGCATCGAAAAGCTCATGTCTAGTTGATGATCGCTTTTGTCGAAGAACAGGTTGTTCGCGCCGTAGCAAATCGTCTCATCCGCGCTGTTTAGCACAAAATAGTAATCTACCACTTGGCACTCATGCGGAATGACGGACTCGAAGAAGTCGTAACGGCCGTCGCTTGCCACCCGCGCCATGTCACACTGTTCCCACACATGATAATCATGAAACATGTGCCGGTACTTATCAATGTAAATTAGCGTCACGCTCTGCAAATCCCCCTGCGCGGCGCGTAAGCGAATCACGGCCTCTTTTTCGTTCAAGGCATAGCTGTCTTCAAGATTAGGTAGATGGATGATGGCTTGTCGGTTCATATTTCCCTCTTTGTGTAAGTCGGATTGGCAATCCGACCTACATCTATTTCAAATAAATGGTCTGATTCGGCGCAAACGGAATGAAACAACGGCCGTTTTCACACCCAAGCCGCTCCCCTCCCGCAAACTGCGCCTGCGTAATCCCCTCCGGCAAATACAGGATAACCGTTTCCGGCCGTTGGCTGAATGTCGTATCAAATTCTAGCTGTAAAACAGCTCCTCCATTTTCTCCAAAATGCAAATCCAGCGTGACGGGGCCGTAACGGGTAGGCGTTTTTTCCAGCGTGATACGGCCGTTTGGCCTTACCCATTCCGGCGGCAGCCCCAGCAGCAAATCAAGCTGATTGCCCCGCTCAAAAACCAGCAAATGGCGCGTCAGGCGAACAAACTCCGCCGAGGCCCAATTGTGCGGCATATCCCCCACAATCTGCTCATAACTGGCGCTGCGTAAACTCTGCTCCTCCCGCCAAACCCGCGTTTTGCTGGCGTGATTGGCAAACGCATACAAATAATCAATCGCCTTGTCCGGCCGACCCACATACAACCAGATATGGGCGTAAAACGAGGCCGCATAATTCCAAACGGCGTTGTGCGGCAGCCAGCCGGTGTTGGCCGGAATCCCCTCCTCATCGTCAATCAGGTCAAGATGGCGGCAAAAGTTTTGTACGATGGGGTCGTCCGACGCAAACAGTTCGCCGGGATAGATGGCGTGCGCCAACGCCCACGTCGCTGTGCCGGGATTGATGCGGTATTGCGGGCTGACCGCGCCCGCAAAATTTTCGTCGTGGATATGCTCGCTGCTCGCGCCGGGCATGGCGATGGGCAGGTAGGGCGTGCCGTCGGGCAGATGGCGCATGTCCCGCGCCGCTTTCTCGCGGAAAACGGCCAGCAAATCTTCAAATTCGGTTGTGAAATGTTGAGCATCCTCGTCAAAACCCAACTTTTGCGCCGCCCAGACTGCCTTTTTCAGCCCCGCTAACGTCCACAAAGTCGTCGTGTATTCGGGGCGCGTACCGCCCAACCCGCCATCGCCAAACGCGGGCGGCATGAGGTTGTACTCAACGGCCGTTTCCCCCCTCGCCCTTGACGCTTCCCGCTGGCTGCGAATGAACTGCACGCCATTTTGGATCGTCAGCCACAGGTCGGCCAATCGTGCCCAGTCGTCATCCAGTTCACAATGGCGAATCAGTGAAAAAATAGCGATGCCGGTCTCTTTTTCGTGGAAGGATAACTGCTGGATGGCGCCATTTGGCTTGACGCGGCGCAGCAGGGCGTTGATGCCTTGCTCGCTGGCTGCTGCATGACCCAAATAGCGCGCCGCTTCCAAAATGAAATGGCCGTCTACCACCCACAAGTCACGATAGCAGGTCGCGCCGACTTGAAATTCAGGGATACCATCCTTGATTTCACGCGCTTGCATGATGTTGCGGGCGCAGGAGACGATCATGTCCATCATATCGTCGTCGGGCAGCCGCCAGCGGAGCGGCAGGAGCGGGTAGTTTGTCCAAAATGCGCGTTCGTCGGCCAATGCCTGCCGCGCCCAGTTCAAATCGTATAAGTTTCCTGACTTAGGAATGATGGTTTTATCAGACTTTGACCTTGTCATACCTGCGAAGGCAGGTATCCATCTTTTTTGAGGAGTGGATTCCTGCCTTCGCAGGAATGACGAATTAAAGTTCGTGGGATTATTTGCGGGAAAGATGAATGCGCCCTGCACGGGCTGCCCGACGGTAACAGTGAAAATATCGGTACGCAGGCGTGGGACGGGGCCGTACTGCCGCCCGGAACTCATCTGCAATTTTTGCGGTGTGGAGAGGAAGGCGAATGTTGGCTCCGGGGCGGTTTCCGGCTTGGGCATGGTCAAGAAATAGGAGGGGATGTGCGGCCATGCGTGGGCGGCAACGGCGTAAATGTCCTGGCTGGCGGCGGAACCGTCGGCGCCCCGGTCAACGGCCGTTTCATCCACCACAAACAGTTTGCCCAATGCCTGCCCTTCCACCCAAACTGCCGTTTCCACCCCCTCTTTCTCTGTTTGAACCGTCCACAGCACCACATCCGCGCGACGGCCGTTCGCTTCATGGGCAAAGGCCAGCAGTTCTAGCGTCGCCTGCGGGTAGGCGATGACGGTTTTGACAAATGGATGCCGCGCCGATTCGGTGGACTGGGTGATTTTGATGGGCGCGGCGGGCGTATGCAGCCCAAAGCTGAAGATGCGATTGAACCAAAATTTGCCTTCGCTGGGAAAGGAGTTGGCAAAGTCGTAGAGCAAACTCCCTTTTTCGTTGACCAGCGTTTTGTGTGGGTCATCGGGACGGCCGATATTCGTCCATGTTTCCGATGGGGCGTAGCAATGAGTAATTTTTCGAGTTGTCATCATAATTAAAAATGGGACGCAGATGAACGCTGATGACGCAGATTTTCTTTTTTTATCAGCGTTAATCTGCGTTTATCTGCGTCCTATCATCCTTGTTCTAAAATTCTTTGAGCCAAAATCGCCGCGCCGACGGCGGCGGAATGTTGGGGGTTGTGGATGGCGCAGTGAGGCAAACGGCCGTTTACCGCCTCCCGCAGCGGCCGCATCACCACCTCGCCCGCCTTTGAAATGCCGCCGACGCAAACTAAATCTACCGCCTCGTTTTGCCAGCCCAGCTTGCTCGCCACCGTTTCAACGCAGCGCGCCACTTCGTCCATGCCCTCGGCGATGATGGCATTGGCAACGGGGTCGTCCCGCTCGGCGGCGGCGATGACCAGCCGACTGAGCGCGGCAATTTCGGCGACGCTCATCGCTTCGCCGTACAGACGGTGCATAATCTCCCCCATCTGGCGCAGGCGCAGCGCGTCCATCACCATCGCTTGCAGCACGGTTGGCCGACCGCGCCCGTCAAAAGCTTCGGTGGCCGCTTTCATCGCCTGAATGCCCAGCCAGTAGCCGCCCCCTTGGTCGGCAAGGCGGTGCCCCCAGCCGCCAGCCATCCACCGTTCGCCAGCGGCATTGAGGCCAAAACAGGATGTGCCGGTGCCGATGATTTGCACGATGCCCGGTTTGCCGCTCAATCCGCCAGCGAGAGCGATACGGCCGTCATGGTCAACCCCAATCCTGCCCGCCGGAGCCAAATTTAATTGCTGCGCCATCCCCATCACGGTGTCCCGATCCGCTTGCGAGACGGTTCCGGCGATGCCCAAAAAGGCGGCGGCGAAGGGTTGTGCCGGCAGGTTGGCGGCGGATACGGCGTTGGCAATGGCCGTTGCGATGTGCCGCCGCGCTTTTTCCACCCCAATCGTGCCAAAGTTGGAGGGACCGCCGTTTCCTGCGCCGAGAAGACGGCCGTTTTCATCCAAAATAACCGCTTTCGTTTTCGTGCCGCCGCCGTCAATGCCTAAATAAGTGTTCATGTGGATGTCATAGATTTGACCAATCTTTAAGATTGGTCAAATCTGCTTTCATGAAGGCGACGACTACTTTAACGGCCGTTTCCCCCTCATTCACCAATCGGAACCGCCCCGCCGCCGCCGGAACGACGAATGTTTCGGCGTAGTTGAACTGCTGGCTCATGCCAACGGCCGTTTGCAAAAGGACAGTTTTGCCCTCCACCAGACTCATCACCTGGCAAGAGCCGTCCGTTTCCACCCAAACCGCGCTGTGCGGGTCAATCTCATACCGCGCTACGTCATAAAAATGGATGGGATGGGTGGGCAGATGGACACGCCGCCAGCCGTCTCCTTCGCTGTCCAGCGTTGGCCGGGAGATGAGGTCGCGTTGCACCCGCTCCCCCTGCATCTCGAAGCGTAAATTGGCAAATGCCCGCTCGATGTTCAGCGGGCGCGGCTGGCCGTCCAGATCGAGCCGCAGCCAATCGTATAGTTTGAAGGTGAAAATGTAGGGCGTGGCGCTGATTTCCAACACCATGTTGTTACGCCCGGAGCAGTGGATTGTGCCGTTGGGAATCAAGAAGAGGTCGTGTTTGTGGGCGGGATGGATTTGCACGAACTGTTCCACATCCACCTCGCTTCCGGCGGCCGCGCTTTGCTCTAACACCTGCCGAAACTCATCCGGTTTAACACCGTCCTGAAAGCCCAGATAAACCTGCGCGTCCGGTTCGCAGTCGAGGATGTAGTAGGTTTCATCCTGGGTGAAGGTTTCGCCGAACTGCGCTTTGATGAAGTCGGGGCGGGGATGGCATTGTAAGGAGAGATTGCCGCCGTCGAAGGTGTCCAGAAAGTCGAAGCGGATGGGGAATTCAGCGCCAAATCGGGCGGCGGCATCGCCCAACACCGCTTCGTGGGCGTGGAACATCAAAAAATCGAAGGAAACTTCTAACAGCACGCCGTCGCTTTGGAACAGCAGCCCGTTTTCCGGCACGATGAGTTCAAATGACCAGGCGTAGTTGGGGACGTTTTGTGGCAGTTGGGGGATTTTTTCTTTGATCCAATGGCCGCCCCACGCGCCGGGTTCAAACCACGGCCGTACCCGGAAGTAGTTTTGGCTCATCGCGGTCAGCCCATCGCGCAGATCGTCGCCGCTCATGAAGGTTGGAGTAGACGGCCCCCGCTCCTTCGAGGGGGCAAGCTGTTGCCCATCCACCATCCAATCCACATCCGCCAAAATTTCCGCTTTGTGCTGGTTGAGGGCCACCCAATCGACGAAGTAGAACCGTTTGTATATTTTTTTGTGAAATTCAGGCTGGCTCTTACCCAAATTGGTCACGCTGCCAGCGCGGGCGCGGAACTGGATTTCGTTTTTGGGCACGTCCACGTAAACCAGCAGAGCATCGTCCCAGTTTGCCAAGGCTGCGCCACAGCCGTAGAGGATGGTGGCCCTCGAAGGAGGGCTGGCAGTATCGTTCGGCTGTAGGTTTCGCACCGCATCCATATCGAAGAAGTTTTGGAGACGGCCGTTAAACCGAGCGCCAAAAATGGGATCATCCCCACCCAAAAATGGTTTTACTAAGGCATCAATTTCCGCCTCTGGTAAAAGTGTAGCGCGCATGTCTAGCCAGACGGCCGTTACGCCCAACAAACGCAACGCACGGTCAAGTTCCGCCTGCAATTCATCCCAAAACACGCCAATGTACCCATCAATCACAATCCGTTGATGGCGGCGCATTTTACTTGCTAACGCTTCATATCCCATCCCGATTTTGCCATTCCCAATGGGAAACGCGGGATAAATGTCGTACTGTCCCGCCTCGGTGGGCTGCCAGCGGATGGGGAGCAGCTTTTGTGTGGTTTTTCTGTCCATAATTTTTTGGAGATTAGAGATCGGGTTAATCTCCAATCTCTAATCTTTAATCTCCCCGTCTTATTCCCCCTGCTCCAGGCGGGCGTAATCGTCATCGTAGCGGGTGATGTCCGTTTGCTGCCAGTTGCCAAACGCCACTTCCAGCACGCGCACTGTTGGGCCGGCGCTGCTCAGGCGGTGTTTGGCGTTGGCCGGAATCCATAGCTCATCCCCCGCGTTGGGGTGGATGATGTCGTCGTTAATCTGCACCTGTGCGCCGTCGTCCAGCACAATCCACAATTCAGCCCTTCCGGTGTGGGACTGCAAACTCAACCGCTGCCCCGGCTTGACCGACATGAGGCTGACGGTAACGTCTTCGTTGTTGGCATACTGTTTGAAATATCCCCACGGCCGTTCCACGTAATCAATCTCCGGCATCTGGGCGGGGATGGGCTTGGTAGCAAAATTTTCCATCTCTTTTCCTTATTAATGGGACACGGATGAACACGGATGAACACGGATAAAAAGAAAAATCTGTGTTTATCTGTGTTAATCCGTGTCCTAAATTTCTTGACGATCCAGCAAAACAGGCGCGCCATCTTGGGCGACGACCACTTTGCGGAAGTTTTGCTTGGCTATTGCGCCATAATCATGTCCGGCGGCGGCGGGGTAGACGCCGATGTAGGTGAGCGGAACGTCCCCGGTGTTGATGGTGCGGTGGGCGGTGTGGGCGGGAATGTAAACGGCCGTATTTGCCGCCAATGTCAATACCTTTGATTCTCCCGTCTTGCCATCCTCCAACAGCATCAAGCCCGACCCGCTCAGGCCAATGTACAGTTCG
>JANTHP010000186.1 GCA_024762395.1 Anaerolineae bacterium
ACGCACCCAAAGGCAGTTAAAAATATCGGCGCTCCTCAATGAAGCCAGCCGCGTCATCAATTCCTCGCTCGATCTCAACGAGATCATGCAATCGCTGTTGTCTCAGATGAACGAATTCTTGCAGGCGCAGGCCATCTCCATTGCTTTAGTAGACGAACAAACAAACGAACTAGTCTACCAGGTAGCAGCAGGAATGGGAGCAAAAAAAATCGTAGGGCTGCGTTTGCCATCTAATCAAGGCCTTTCCGGTTGGGTGATGCAACATGCCGAACCGGCGCTGGTGAATGATACCAGCCTTGACCCACGCTTTCACACAAGGGGAGATGAACGAACCGGTTATTTAACGCGCGCCATGATATGCGCCCCGATTCAATTCAAAGGAGACGTGCTAGGAACCATCCAGGCCATTAATCCAGTACAAGGCAGTTTTACAAACGATGACCTCGATTTACTGGTCAACCTGGCGAACATTGCCAGCAGCGCAGTCGCTCATGCCCAGCAATACGCGCGTACCCTGGCCGCCGAAGCGCGTTACACCAGCCTTTTCCAGGATAGTGTTGACCCCATCATCATCACCGATTTACATGGCGACATTGTTGAAGTAAACAATCAAGCATCCCGCTTCATGGGATACACCCGCCCAGAACTGCGGCGCATGAATATCCGGAACCTTCACCCTCAGGGAACAGAGCTGCCTTATGCCGAGGACATTGGTACGGAGAATGCGACCGTCGTCACCAATCAGGTTGTAACCAAAATCCGCGAACTGATTCACGTTCATGTGTATGCCAAGCGTACAACAATGAACAACAACGAATTTTTGCAATGGATCTACCACGACATCTCCAAACAAATTGAAGTGGAGCAAATGCGCGATGACATGACGGCGATGCTTTTCCATGACCTGCAAAGTCCGCTGGGCAATGTCATCACCAGCCTGGAACTGCTTCAATATGAGATTCCGCCAGACAACAACTCAACGTTGTGGGTTATGGTTGACATTGCTATGCGCAGCAGCCGCCGCTTGCAAACGCTCATTCGGTCTTTGTTGGATATCAATCAGTTGGAGGCGGGGCATCCGGTAAGCGAGCGCACAAAAGTTGATATTTTCAAAATTGTGGATGACGTGTGTGAAATTGAACGGCCGCATTTTGAGAAACGAGAGATTGAGTTTGTCCGCCGGATTGCTCCTGATCTACCGCTCGTCTATGCCGAAGAGGATATGATCCGGCGCGTCCTGATGAATCTGGTAGATAACGCCATTAAGTATGGGCATGACAGCCGAGAGATCAGTGTAGAAGCCCTGGTTACGCCTGATGAGATGGTAAAAATCGCGGTGATGGATCAGGGAGAAGGGATTCCAGAACAACATCGTCAATCTATTTTCAAGAAGTTTGAGCGTATCAAGAAGGAAGGTGAATCGAAGGGGTTGGGCATTGGTCTGGCTTTTTGCCGGCTGGCGGTGGAAGCGCACGGCGGCAAAATCTGGGTGGATGATGCGCCCGGCGGCGGCGCCCGTTTCTCGTTTACGCTGCCGGTTGCGTCGAAGTATCTGCCTGATTGATAGGTGCGATGCGCTTTTTCCAGAGTGGTGTGCGGCAACATTGTTGTTTACAAGTGCGCCGCACCTCTGGGGCTTAGTAGTTACGTTTTGTGAAAAGCGTAAAGGGATCGCTGGTGGACAGGTTTCCTTTGCGCTTTTTGATATTTTAGGGGCTGATGATGACCGACAGGTTGTATTATGATGATGCGTATACGACTCGGTTTGCCGCGCATGCAATGGAAAGGGTGACGGATAACGGCCGTTTTGCCATCATCTTGAACCATACTTACTTTTATCCCGCATCGGGCGGGCAGCCGGCAGACAGTGGGGAAATAAACGGCGTCCCGGTGGTGGATGTAACGATCCGCCCGGATGATGGGGCGGTACTGCATTGGGTTGAGACAGCAATAGAGCATGAGGAAGTAACGGCCGTTATCCATTGGCCGCGTCGCTTTGATCATATGCAGCACCATACCGGGCAGCACATCTTGTCCCAAGCCTTCATTCGCATTGCCAATGCCCAAACCATCGGCTTCCACATGAGCGGCGAAAGCGTCACCATTGACCTGGACAAAACAACCCTGACAACCGACCAAATTCAGCAAGTGGAGCAGTTGGCTAACCAAATTGTGTGGGAAAATCGTCCGATTCATGTGCGTATGGTCACGTTGGATGAAGCGAAAAAGCTGCCACTGCGCAAACTCCCCCCCATCAAAAACGGCCGTCTGCGCCTGATTGATATTGAAGATTTCGACCTCACCGCATGTGGCGGCACGCATGTAGCCCAAACCGGCGCGGTCGGCCTCATCAAGATCATCAAGCAGGAACGGCGCAATGAGAAATTACGGATTGAGTTTTGCTGCGGCGGGCGGGCGTTGGCCGATTACGGCCGTAAACATGAAGTAGTCAGCCAATTGACGACCAATTTAACAACAGGACAGGCTGATCTGGTCACGGCCGTTTCCCGTCTTCAAACCGAAAACAAAGAAACCCGCCGCGCTTTACGCAAAACACGCAGCCAACTGCTAACCGCCAAAGCGAACCAACTATTGGCAGCAGGGCAAAAAATCGGGCCGGCTACCATCGTCACCCATGTATTTGATGCGGTAGACGACGTGGATTTGCGCGTAATTGGCAGCCAACTGGCACAGCGCCCAGGCGTCGTCGCTTTGCTGGGGATGGGCGGCAATAAATCGCAGTTATTCTTTTGCCGCGCCAAGGATGCCCCCGGCGATATGAATGCTTTATTGCAATCGGCCCTGAAAGAGTTGGGCAAAGGCGGCGGCGGGGGAACGGCCGTTTCTGCTCAAGGCGGCGGCCCCAAAGTGGAAAACGGCCGTCTCAACCAGGCCATCCAGAACACAGAAAAACAGCTACATCAACAACTCAAAAAATAAACTGGGATCATCCATAACCTTGCGGTACAATTAATTCCGTTATCGTCACACCAATCATTCCGGCCAAGCAAGACCTCATCGGCAGCCCCGCTGCGCCCGCAGCAGTTGCCTCGTGAGACAATTTCAGGGAATTAGGGAATAGAGAAAATGGAATTGCGTACAAACTTAAAGGCGCTCCAGTCGGTACCTTTCTTCTCCAACATGGATGAAACCGAAGCCGAAAACCTGGCCAAACGCCTGGTTATCCGTCATTTCGGCCCCGGACAAATTATCTTTCATCATGGCGATCCAGGCGGCTTACTCTACATAATTTTGAGCGGTAAAGTCAAGATCGCTTACTCCACACCAGAAGGCCAGGAAGCGCTGCTCGCCATCCTGGGAGAAGATGATTTCTTCGGCGAATTGGCGCTGCTGGACGATTCACCCCGCTCCGCCACAGCCGAGGCCATCCAGCCAACCAAAACACTCACCCTGCACCGGGACGAATTCATCCGCTATCTGCGGAATAATCCAAACTTTTCACAGCATGTTTTGCAAGCGTTGGCCCGCAACATCCGGCGGCTAAACAACCAGCTAAGCGATGTCTTCTTCCTGGATTTACCGGCGCGATTGGCCCGAACCCTGCTAAACCTGGCCGAGCAGCACGGCCGTGTCACCGTTGATGGCATCATCATAGACATCTCCCTCACCCAGACCGATCTGGCCGAAATGACCGGCGCTACGCGCGTCAGCATCAACAAAGCCTTAGGCCGCTTCCGTCGGGAACAATGGGTGCAAGCCAAAGGCCGCAAATTCACCATCCTCAATCCAGAAGCATTACAACACTTGATTCAAATCTCCGGCGGCGCAGTTTATTAACATCTAAAGGTTCAATCGTAAATAACTTTGTTGTTTCGGGAATTGGAATTCCCGAAACATGTCATCTAAAATCAAAAAGTTTGCTTAAATCGCCTGTGAATGGAATTCACAGGCTGAGACAAGAAGTACGCTGAAACGTACTGAGAGACGTCCTCCGAACGCGCTTTCAGCGCGTTTCTTATATCAGCCGTCGAATTTCATTCGGCGGTGACCAGAGGTAGCCAATTTAATATTGTCAAACTGCTCAGCCTCTCCGGAAACCTGCGAGGTTTTTCTCTTTTTTCTCTGTGAATCTCCGTGATTTCTCTGTGAATCTCTGTCTGACTAAACGCTTACCAAAAAATCATTTATTGCGGGAACTACGGTTCTCGCTTTTTTTGGGACATTCCTCCTTGCCTCGGCTAAAATTTGCCCCCGATACAAGCCAGACACGGCTTGATTTCGCATTTACGGAATCTTGGGCTATTCCGTGTATAAAAGTAAGAACAACGACAAACTACCCCAAGGGTTCGCTCATTTTTAACTTTCCTGTTTGGACGGCATGGTTCGGGAGTTACAATTCCTGAACCACCAAAGTTATTTACGATTGAACCCCAAACAATTTACAGCCTATGACAGTTGAAAACCAGGCAACCGATAGTACAAATGCTAATAATTCACTAACTGCAGCCCCCAAAGCAGAAGAACTAATCGCTGCACCGCCCACGCGCAACCCATTGGGCCAGGATTTATTGTCGTTAGCGCTTATCCTGTTTGTTTTGTTGATCGGAACGTATTTTCGTTTCACCGGTCTGGATTGGGATCACGGCACGCATTTGCACCCGGACGAGCGATTCTTGACAGGCGTCACCGCCCAACTCCAATCCGTTTCCGACCCCATCAGCTACCTCCGCACCTCAGAATCCACATTAAATCCGTATAATGTAGGGCAAGGCTTTTACGTTTACGGCAATTTCCCCATGACGGCAACGCGCTACGCGGCTGAATGGGTATCCAACGCCTGCGCGCTGCTGGCTGAAAACCGGGATGAACCGGTTTGCGCCTACAATTTTCTGGCTTATGACGGGGTTCATATTTTAGGCCGCGCATTGTCGGGATTAGTAGATTTGTTATCGGTTTTGTTCTTGTTTTTGATTGGGCGGCGGTTGTACGATTGGCGAGTGGGTATTTTGGCGGCTTTTTTGCAGGCAACGGCCGTCATGCCCATCCAGCAGTCCCACTTTTACACCATGGACAACTGGGCCGCCGCCCTGACGACCATCGCCATTTACACGGCCGTTCGCGCCGCCGGTTTTGGCGACCAACAAGGACATGGGCAGCGTCCCCGTTGGCAGATGCGCTGGTGGGCCTTGTTTGGCGTGGCATTAGGATTAGCAACCGCGTCCCGCATCAACATGGCTCCGCTGGCTGTGGTTGCGCCGGTAACGGCCGTTATCTGGCTGGCAAAAAACGGCGTCACCCTCGCCGATTTGAGAAACCTGCGCAAGCTGGCGATACAACAAGTCATCGTCGCCCTCGCCCTCGCCGCCGTCGTCTCCCTCGTCACCTTCCGCGTCGCCCAACCCTACGCCTTCGCCGATTCCCAAATCGCCTACGAAGATGTTGTCGCCCAAACCGGCCAGGAACCAGGCACATTAAGCCTCGCCCTACGCTCCCTCATCGGCTTCAACCCACAGTGGCTGGGCAACATGGAAGAAATTCAACGGCTGCAGCAGCCCGACGCCAGCTTCCCCCCCGCCCTGCAATGGACAGACCGCGCCCCCATCCTCTTCCCACTGACCAACATGGTCTTGTACGGCATGGGCCTGACCGCCGGCATCGCCGCCTGGCTGGGGCTGCTGTGGGCGCTGTGGCGCATCGCGGCCGTCCGCCCCGACTGGACGGCGCACGCCATCCCCGTTTCCTGGAGCTTGTTGTACTTTCTGTTCATGGGCACACGCTGGGTCAAATCAGTACGCTACTTCCTGCCCATTTACCCCACCTTGTTTTTACTGGCCGCCTGGGCGGTGTTTGAATTGTGCCGCCGCGCCGAAACAAACCGTCTCAAACAGTTAGGCGCCGCCGCTCTCCTTGTAATCGTCGCGCTGCCCGGCGCGTTGTGGGCCAACACCTTCATCAAAACCTACCAAGAACCGTTCACCCGGCTGGCCGCTTCAGAATGGATTTACGACAACATTCCCACCGGCGCGACGCTGTTTTATGAAGCTGACGGCTCCCGCCAGCTCCAACTCCCCCTCAAAAGCTATGATTTTTATGAGGGCAGCCCGCTGCATCTTACCTTTACGCTGCCGGAAGGCGGCACAGTCACGGCCGTTCGCTTCAACTACCTCACCACCCTGGACAACCAACCGGCCGAAACAACGCTGCGAGTCAGTCTGGATGGCGTTAATTTTGCCACAGCCACAGCCAATTTGGATGGCGAGCGGCAGGCCGTGATGATTGATTTGGCAGATACGGCCGTACCCGCCAACACCCGCGCCGCCTTCATCGCCGAACTCAGCCCCGGCAGCCCGCCCATTCACGCCGGAACCAGCCGCCTCATCAACGAATCCTGGGACGATTTACTACCGGTAACCTATAACGGCCGTAACGCCTACGGCAGCTACTACGCCGCCGTCACCGGCGACCAAATCCCCATCTCCTTCCCCGACACCCCCGACAAACGGGAGCAAATGATTAGCTGGCTCGACGAAGCCGACTACATCCCCATCAGCAGCCAGCGCTTCATCTGGAGCACCAACCGCCTGCCCCTCACCTACCCCATGACCATGCGCTACTACGAAGGGCTGTTCGACGGCTCCCTCGGCTTTGAACTCGTCCACCAAAACCACGCCGACTTCCACATCGGCCCCCTCACCATCAGCGACACCGCCGCCAAACTGGGCTGGGGCGCGCCGCCCGACGTCGGCTGGCCGCCCCCCCGCGAATTGGCCGCCGAAGAAGCATTCAGCGTCTACGACCACCCACCCGTCTGGATTTTTGCCAAAACCGACCGCTACAGCCACGAAAACACCGTCCGCGTTTTGGGCGCAGTTGACCTTGCCCTGACCAAAACGATGACGCCCGGCGAAGCGTCCCAGGCCCCCAACGGCCTCATGCTTTCCACCGCACAGCAGAAAATCCAGCAAGCGGGCGGCACGTTTAGCGAGATTTTCAACGTGGACGGCGCCTTATCGCAAAATTCAGCATTAGCCGCCGTCGTCTGGTGGACGGCCGTTATTTTGCTGGGATGGGCCGCATTCCCTCTCACGTTCGCCGTCTTTCGCGGCCTGCCCGATCGCGGCTACGCGCTCTCCCGCATCCTGGCTCTCCTCCTCGTCTCCTACTTCGGCTGGCTGATGGCCAGCCTGAACATCTTGCCCAATTCACGCAACACGCTCCTTTTGGGGGTAACGCTGCTTGAACTGCTCAGTCTGGCGATTCTCATGCGCCGCCGCCATGAAATAGCCGCTTTTGTGCGCCAAAATCTGGCCTACATCGGCGTCGCCGAACTGTTGGGCGTCGTCCTGTTCCTCATCCTCATCGGCATCCGGCTGGGCAACCCGGATGTGTGGGATGTGATCTGGGGCGGCGAAAAACCGATGGATTTGGCTTATTTTACGGCCGTTCTCAAATCCACCACCTTCCCCCCCTACGACCCCTGGTTCGCCGGCGGCTACCTCAACTACTACTACTACGGCTTCGTCTACGTCGGCGCCCTGACAAAACTACTAAAAATCGTCCCGGCCGTCGCCTACAACCTCATCCTCCCCATGCTCTACAGCTTCACCGGTCTCGGCGTCTTCTCCATTGCCTACAATTTGGTGGAAATCAAAAATCTACGATCGGAACGCGCTCGCCCCTCATCCCTCATCCCTCATCCCTCATCCTTCATCGCCGGCCTCATCGCCGCCGCGCTGGCCGTTTTGCTGGGCAATTTGGCCGAAGTAGGCGTGCTGCTGAACGCCTGGCACAAAGCCGGTATCGCCTCCGGCAGCGCCCTTCTGCAAACCATAGACGGCTTCATCAAAACCCTCAGCGGCCAACCGGCCCCCATTTATCCCGGCGATTGGTTCTGGACCGCCTCCCGCGCCATCAACGCCAACCCCGGCGAAGTCGGCCCCATCACCGAATTCCCCTTCTTCACCTTCCTCTACGGCGACCTGCACGCCCACATGATCAGCCTGCCGCTCCAAATCCTGGCGTTGGGCTGGGCTATAGGATTGGCATTACAGACTACCAGACTAAAGACTACCCGACTAAAGACTACCCGACTAGAAACCCTCTCTCTCTGGCTAACCGGCGGTATCGCTGTTGGTGTTTTGTGGGCAACAAACACATGGGATTGGCCGACTTATTTAGTGATAGGGAGCCTGGCAATTCTGTTTTATACATGGCGAGAGAATGCCGGATTCTCCATTCCCATGCTCAGTCAGGCCGTCTTACGCATCAGCCTGCTAACCGGCTTATCCATCATCACCTTCTGGCCTTACCGGGTCAATTTTGGCTCCGGCTACTCATCTTTCAAACTATGGGAAGGTTCTCACACACAGGTAGATAATTATCTGGCCGTTTATGGGCTGTTCCTGTTTTTCATCGTCGCCTACCTGGTTTACGAATTTCGCCAATGGGCACATACCTGGAGCTTTGATGATTTGCGTCGCACCGAAACGATAGCGCCCTGGCTCATCGTGGGACTGACCGGCTATGTTATTTTGCTGCTCGTCTTGTTTGTCAAAGGGTATCTCATCGCTCCCATCGTCTTGACGCTGGTTATCAGCGCCGGATTGTTAGGACTGCGCGCCAATTTGCAGCCGGAACGCCGGATTGTGCTGATTCTTATTTCGGCGTCGCTGTTCCTCACCTTGTTTGTAGAGTTTGTTGTGCTGGACGGGGATATTGGCCGGATGAATACGGTGTTTAAGTTTTACATGCAGGTGTGGTTGATGTTGAGCGTGGTGGGGGGAGTAACGGCCGTCACCCTCTACCCATCCCTGCAAACCAAACCCACCCTGCGCCGCGCCTGGCAAATCGCGCTTGGCCTCCTCGTCTTCGCCGCCGCCCTCTACCCCATCCTGGCAACCAAAGCCAAATGGGACATCCGCATGAGCAAAGACGCGCCCCACACCCTGGACGGCATGGCCTTCATGCCCTACGTCGAATACGGCGACAGCGGCCAAACCGTCCCCCTGACCTACGATTACGACGCCATCCGATGGATACAGCGCAACATTACCGGTTCGCCCGTCATTGCCGAAGCCCACAGCGACAACCCGTACCGCTCCATCGGCAACCGCGTCGCCATGTACACCGGCCTGCCCGCCATCGTCGGTTGGGATTGGCACCAGCGGCAGCAGCGCGCCGTTTTACCGGCAGCGCTGGTCAGCTCCCGCATTAACGACGTGAACCGCCTGTACAACACCGTCAACATCAACGAAGCCCTTGCCATTTTAGATAAATACAATGTCGGCTACATTTACGCTGGGCAGTTAGAATGGGT
>JANTHP010000187.1 GCA_024762395.1 Anaerolineae bacterium
CGTGGCCGTGCGCGACCAGCGTGGCCGGACTGCCATCAGCGCCGTAGACCAATAGGACCACCATCTGGCAATCGCAATCGGCCGTGCCGTGATGGGGGCAGGTACAGTGGGACAGGGCCGCACGCGCAGACTGCAAATCAAATGAATTGGCAATCCGCAATCCAGCAGATTCTAAAGATTCCGTCGCCCAACGGACAGCCTTGTCGCAAGTATATTCAATCGTAAGTAGTTGACTCATCGCGCCTCTCCTGCGTTCATTCCGTTATAGTTTAGCGACTCCCCATGCTCAATACGAGCGCAGAATGCCGTGAAGGTTCATAGGCCATTTGGCGGGTACGGCATGCGTAAACGGCCTATAACGTAACCACGGCGCTCATTGTAGAATGAAGCGCATGTATTGGCCTGATTACAGCCTGCGCCAAAAACGGAAACGTGCCTGGCGTGCACCCGCATTGCTGCTAACGCTGGCGGCTGCCTTTGTAGCAGCTGGTTTTATGAATGGTTGGTGGCAGTTGCCCCAGGCCAGTGGCGCCCCCCAGACCGAATCGAACGGCATTGTCATTGTGGAAACAGTGGCCGTATTTCCGCTAGATCCGTCTCAGCCTACCTATGAACCGCCACCAACGCCTATTCCTGTGAAGAATGCCGCCGATTTTGCCCTGCCCGACCTGTTCGATGAGATAATTATCCGGCGGCGGTCAGATTATGACGGCCGTCCCCTTATCCTCAACTTTTGGGCTAGTTGGTGCGCTCCCTGCCGCGAAGAAATGCCCGCCTTACAGCGCGCCTACGAGGCCAATCAGGAGGATGGGCTGGTTGTGTTGGGCGTCAATGAGACCTACATGGACGATGTTGCCGCGGCGCGCGATTTTGTCAATGAATTGGCATTGACGTTCCCCAACATCCGCGACGATGCTGGCGACATGTCCAGCCAGCTTTATCGGGTCATCGGATTGCCCACCAGCATCTTCATTTCGGCAGAAGGCGAAGTGGCCCATGTGCAAGTTGGGCAGATGAGCGATGAACAAATTGAAACATTCAGCCGCCAACTGATTGCCGGGGAGCCGATTACGCCATGAGTTTGCTGAAGAAATGGTCGTCTCACCCACATTTCCCGTTATCAACGTTACTAACTCGCCGGAATTGGGCTGTTGGTGCGCTGGGGCTGGTTTTAATCGTTTTCCTGCTGGCTCCCTGGTCGTTGTATGACAAACTGTGGGGGATTGCGTTTGCCATTTGCCCGCAACGGCCGTCCCACAGCCTCTTCTTTGGCGGGGTGCAAATGCCCATCGAGGCCCGCGAGGGCGGCATCTTTGCCGGGTTTGCACTGGGCGTCGCCTACCTATTTGCCATAGGACGAGGTAAGTCGGGCGAACTGCCATCTACCAAACTTTTGGCCCCCCTGGTGGGGTTCATTGCCCTGATGGGATTAGACGGCCTGAACGCGGTGGCCTACGATTTTTACCTGTCCACGCCTTACACGCCCAACCTGCCGATGCGCCTGGGGACGGGGCTGCTGGCCGGTTTAGGCGTAGCGGGCATTTTGTGGCCGGTGTTTAACCAAACGATGTGGTGTTTGGTTCCCCCTGCGCCTTCATTTAGCAAGTTATCTGAGGTGGGTACGGCCGTTTTCCTCCTCATCCTTTTTTGGCTGGCCGGATTGTCCGGTTGGAGTTTCTTGCTGTATCCCATTTCTATTATTGCCATTGCGGGTCAAGTCATCCTGTTAACCACCTTGATGACCACTTTAGCGGCGGCGTTGTTCCGCCTGGACGGGCGGGCCGAAACTGTGATGGATTTGATTCCGCTGTTGTTTCTGGGGCTGGCGTTGACGGCCGTCATGTTTGGCATCACGGCGGCTGTTCGGTTCACCATTTTTGGCCCTGGCCCGCTGCCTTCTTTGCGCTAAGGAGACTGACATCATGCGTCTATTTCGTCTAACCTTCATTTCTGGCATCCTGGTTTTGATTTTTACCCTCACCAGCCCGGCAAAAGCTGCGCTGCCCTGCGAGATTTTTATTGATGAGGACACGGCCGTTTGCAATGCCGAGGTTGTGCCGGCCGCTGTCAATGAGGAAACCTTCAGGCAGCCGGACGCATTTGACGATACCTTATTCGGCCAAATTTACTATGCGCGCCTGGCTGATTATTCCAATGTCTATCCCGAACCAACCCGCGCTTCCGCCCCGATCCGCAACGTGGGCGACGGTTACCTGTTTGCCACTGTCAACCGTTGGTTCCGCAACGACGCCGGGGAAAAGTGGTACGAAATCAACAGCGGCGAATTTGTTCACGAAAACGATATCGAATTGCAGGAAGTTTCCCAATTTCAAGGTGTGCAAGTGGCCCAACAGCCAGAACGGCCGTTTGGGTGGGTGGTGCAAGACGTTCAGCCTAGCAGTGAACCGGACGGCGAACCCAATCCCGCCTTTACTGAACTACCCCGCTACACCTTTGTGGAAATTTTCGCCGCCGTTCAGGGGGAAGAGGATTGGATTTGGTATGACATTGGGGACGGCCGTTGGGTACGCCAGACATATTTCAGCATCGTAGACGTCAATCCCCGCCCGGCAGAGGTTGGGCCGGATGAATTCTGGACCGAAGTTGACCTGTACGAGCAAACCTTCGCCGCCTATGAAGGCGACCGCATGGTGTACGCCACACTCATTTCCTCCGGTCTCAACCGCTGGCCTACCCGTGAAGGGCTGTTCCAGGTGGCAGATGAAAATCGTTTCCGCGAATACAAAATGTCCGGGGCTGAGGGGCGCAAAGATTATTATTTCCTGGAAGACGTTCCCTACATCATGTACTTCGACCTCTACAATGGCATTGCCTTGCACGGCACCTACTGGCACGACCGCTTTGGTTATAAACACAGTCACGGCTGCGTTAATATGACCATCCTCGATGCCGAATGGACGTTCAACTGGTCAGAAGATACGCCCAACGATTTGTGGGTTTGGGTGCATACTTCTGATCCAATCGCGCATCTGGAGGCTTTCTCTGGATAAAGGAGATTGGAGATTAAAGACTGGAGACTCTCTGGCTCAATCGCCAATTTCCAGTCTCTAATCTCTAGTCTCAGGTTTACTAAAACGCCTATGCCCAAAATCCAACTCACGCCCAACACAACGCTCTACCCTGTGCCGGTGGTTCTAATCACCTGCGGTGCTGGCGATGAAACCAATGTGTTCAGCCTGAACCGCATTGCCAGCTGCAATGCCGAACCGCCGATGATCAGCATCTCAGTACGGCCGTCCCGCGCCAGCCATGACCTCATCCAACAATGGGGAGAATTCGTCGTTAACATACCCTGGCCGGAGATGGAAATGGTCAGCGATTTTGTGGGTTCAACCACTGCGGGCGAAACTGACAAATGGCAAGAAACCGGCCTGACGCGCCAGCCCGCTACTGTCGTAAGCCCGCCTCTGCTGGCTGACTGCCCGGTCAATATCGAGTGCCAGGTACGCCATACATGGCAACTGCCGTCGCACAGCCTGTTTATTGCCGAAGTTGTGGCGCTGCACGCGGACACAGCCGTTTTGAGCGAACGGGAAGAAGTAGACTTTGCCTTAGCCAGGGGCGGGCTGGTATATCGCGCTGGCGTCGTGCGTGAGCGTCCAGTAGAAAACTTCCGTCCCGATGAGTTGCGACAAAAAGTGAATGCCAGGAGGGATGGTGGGTAAGCGGCGAGTTCTTTACCTGATTGCGGCCTTACTATTGATGACGGCCGTCTTCTTCTGGCAGCTCCCGGCTATTCTCAAGGCCATGCCCAGCCGGTACGTCGCCCGACTGCCGCAGCCTTTGCAAGATTTAGGCGAACGCGGTGACGGCGTGGCTATCCTGCCCACTGTCGCCGCACCGGTGGAAGTGGCCGCCTTGCTCCGGGCAACGCCCTTGCCCACTTCCGTTCCGGTTATGGAGCCGCCCACGCCGACGCCGCCGACTTTGGCTGCGGCCACGGCCGTGCCCAACACCCCAACCCCAGCGCCCACCGCTGCACCCACGCCCATCCCCATCCCTACCGCTGTGCGTTTGGACGGGTTCCGCCACCAGTTCCAGACCTGGAACAACTGAGGCCCGGCAACCATCGCCATGTCCCTCAGCTACTACGGCCTCAATCTCGACCAGAGCGAAACGGCCGCTTTCCTCAAACCCGACCCCGAAGACCGCAATGTCAGCCCTTACCAGATGGCTGCCTACGTGAACCAAAATACCCCTTACGCCGCCATTGACCGTACCAACGGCACACTAGAAACGGTGAAGCGGCTGGTGGCTGCCGGTTTTCCTACCATCATTGAGTTGGGCATCGAACCGCCGGGTGAATATCGCTGGCTGGGCTGGTACGGCCATTATCTGCTCATCGTCGCTTATGACGATGCGTTGGAGCAATTCTGGGTGTACGATTCCTGGTTTGGTACTAGCAACGTGCCCATGGAAAATGCGACGGTGGACGGCCGTATCCTCCACTACACCGACGCTGACCTCCAATGGCGGCAGTTCAATCGCAACTACATTACCTTATATCGCCCCGAAGAAGCGGCGCAGGTAGCCGCCATCATCGGCGAAGATATGGACGACGCCGTCATGTGGCCGAAATCCTTGACGCGCACGCAAGCCGAACTGACGCGCGAACCGGAAGACGCTTTCCTTTGGTTCAATTTAGGCACAATCTACAACGCTTTAGGCGAGTATGAAAAAGCGGCCACTGCCTTTGATCAGGCCCGCGCCATCGGTCTGCCCTGGCGCATGCTGTGGTATCAATTTGGCCCTTATGAAGCGTATTATCAAGTCGGGCGTTATGACGACATCATCACCCTGGCCAACGCCACGCTGAAAGACCGCCCCTATTTTGAAGAAGCCTACTATTACAAAGGGTTGGCTTTGGCCGCTCTGGGCGAAACCGATGCCGCTCGCGGCAATTTCGAGAAAGCCATCGCCTTCAATCCTAATTTTCTTCCACCCATCTCAGCCTTAGACGAACTAACCAACTAAATCACACCCGAAAACGACGGCGAAGCGAATGTCTGCCATTTGCCGCTGGCGCTTGTTGGAGAATCATTTATGAGTAAACCAGTCAAATACGGAATCTTATTGATTGTCATCGTCCAATTGGCGCTGGTTATTGGTTTTTTGGCCTTGCGGCCGTTGGTAAGGGCGCTGCCGGGGGAGTACCGCGTGCGTCTGGCGCAAGTGCCGGTAGTTGATGCCTTGCTGGAGTTTGGCGTGACGCCTTTGCCCACAGCCCTGCCCGCGCCCTCCCGGCTGGCGGAACGGCCGCAAATCAGTATTCCGACGGTGCAGGCTACTGTTACCGCTTCACCGACAGCCGTTCCTACCAAAGCGATTGAATCAGAAATAGATGAAGCGGCAACGGCCGTACCGCCCACAGCTACCCCGCTGCCCACGATGACGCCAACGGCCGTTCCTTTACCACGTCAGGCTCGTATTGACGGGTTAAAAATCATCCCGCAAGGTTTCAACAACTGCGGCCCGGCCAATTTGTCCATCAATCTCGATTTTTACGGCGACGCCACCACCCAGAACGAAGCCGCCGCCCTCCTGAAACCTAATCGGGAAGACCGCAACGTCAGCCCCTGGCAAATCGTGGACTATGTGAACGAGCAGACTAATTTGCGTGCTTTTGTCGGCAGCGGCGGCGACCTGGAAATGATTAAACGCTTCGTCGCCGCCGGTTTCCCCATTGTCGTCGAAAAAGGGTACGAACCCAGCCCTAAAGACGGCTGGCTAGGCCATTATCTCACCATTTTCGGCTACGACGACGACAAGCAGGAGTTCCTGAGCATGGATACCAATCTCGGCCCCTGGGATGGCAGCGGCCGGGTCGATTCTTACGAGACGATGAACTACTACTGGCAGCAGTTCAACTACACCTTCTGGCTCGTCTACCCGCCGGAGAAGGAACAACAGGTTTTTGAGAAGTTGGGGCCGGAGATGTTGGATACGGCCGTTATGTGGCAAAAAGCGGCCGAACGGGCGCAGGCAGAAATTGACGCCGATCCAGATAACGCCTTCGCCTGGTTCAACCTGGGAACCAGCCTCACTCGCCTGGGCGAGATGACGGGCGAGGCCGCATTTTACGAGAATGGGGCTACCGCCTTTGACCAGGCGCGAACTATTGGCGTGCCGCCGCGCATCGTCTGGTACCAGTTCCGGCCCTACATCGCCTACATGAAAGTTGGCCGTTACGAAGACATGCTGGCCCTGGCCGATACGACCTTGTCCTCGCAAGGCGGCCGTAACGTTGAAGAGACCTACCTTTATAAAGGGCATGCCCTGGCTTTCACCGGCGACGGGCCAGGAGCGGTTGAAGCGTATCAGCAGGCGCTGAACTTGAACAGTTTCTTTTACCCGGCCCAATGGGCGTTAGATGCTATCACTGGCGGGTAATATCCGTGATCGGTATTCCGTAATCCGTGTTCCGATTACTGGTTACGGATCACGGATTACAAGTCACGGGCATACGCCAAATGGCCTGTTTTTTGTCACTGTGTAAGCTGGAACACATTTTGTCCGGTTGCGACTCTTTTACGCTTACCTTGACTCAATCGGTCACTTATTCAACCAAAGGAGATTCAAATGGCACGAAAAAATTCATCTGTTAAGGCTCGTAAAAAAGCAGTCGAGAAGGATAAGCAATGGAAACGGTGGGAACGACGCATCGTTGGCGGCGTGTTAGGGCTGCTGGCCTTAATTGCAGTTATTTTCGTTGTTGTCCAAGGGCAGGGGGGTAGCAGCGAGGGAGCCGGAAGCGAAACGACCGTCACCGATTTACGAACCGCGCCAGAGGTAGGCGCATTGGCCCCTGATTTTGAACTGCCCAGTAAAGATGGCGAACTGCTAAAATTGAGCGACTATCGCGGGCGACCCGTCGCTGTCACCTTCATGCACACCTGGTGACCGGTTTGCAACGCCAGCGCACCCGAGTTTCGGGTAGCCTACGATAAGTACCAGGATGACGGCTTTGTCGTCCTCTCTGTGAGCGTGCAAGAAAGTAACAAGGCTGTTGAGAACTTCATTGCTCAATATGGCCTGACCTATCCCTTTTTGCTGGACACCAACGGCGATGCCAGCCTCAGTTACAACGTATACACAACCCCCACCACTTACTTTGTCAACCCCGATGGCGTCATCCACGAACCCCCATACCAACATCCGCCATCGCGCCAGGAGCTTGATGTTCGGATTCCTTTTTGTCGCGTCCATGTTTATAACCGCTTGCCGAAGCCAGGGCGAAGCAATCCCCACTAGTAGTCTCAGCCATAATCAGGTGAAAATCCAGGTGGTGGAAAATGGATTTTACCGGTTGACGCTGGACGAGTTGCAAGATGTTGGCCTGGCAGTTGACGCATTAGCTTCAGACAACCTCCATCTGAGTCATGCGGGCACGGCCGTTCCCTACTTCATTGAAGGAGACGGCCTGATTTTTTACGGCCAGTCTCCCAGCAACCGCTACACAGCCACACGGCCTTACCTACTTGAAGCGGGTAGGGCGGGCGTGACAATGATGGAAACGGCCGTTCCCACAAACAATTCACCGGCGCTTACCCAAATCCCGCTTGTGTTACGCCTTGAAGAAAACAATACTTACAAAGCGGAAGCCCTGGAATCCAACCCCGACGATCCCTGGTTTTGGGATACCGTTCAGCCGGGACAAAAACAATCGCTCAGCGCCAACTTGCCAGCGGTTGGCGATGGGTCGGCAACGCTGCGACTCCAACTGTGGGGCGTTACGCACAATGCGCAAGTGGAAAATGATCATGACTTTGATCTCATCGTGAACGAACAACGCCTGGCGACCATTCGTTGGGATGGTAACACCAACTATACGAGCCAGACAGAACTACCGGACGGGAGCTTGAAGGTGGGGCCAAACTCGTTGGTCCTCGACAATGAGATTGAAGGCGCTTCTTCCCTGGACATCATGGAACTGAACTGGCTGGAACTGGTTTACATGGCGCCCCCATTGGCTGTGAACGACCGCCTGTTTTTTGGAGATAGCGAAGGCGCTGCAGCGCTTTCCGGCTTTTCGGGTCGCCCAATCCTTTTTAATGTCAGCAATCCCGACGCGCCCCAGCGTTTAGTTGGGTGGTCTTTCAATGACGGCCAGGTTCAGTTGGACGTTCAACCTGACATGCGAATCGCCGCCATTGGGCCAAAAGGGTATCTTACGCCAGTCGAGATGAAGCCGGTGCGCAGAAGCGATTGGCGCAATCCAGAAAATCAGGCGGATTTGCTGATTATCACCACCGATGAATTGGGCCCAGCTCTGTCTCCCCTGATTGAAGCCCGCGAAGCGGAGGGATTGAGTGTTGCCCTGGTACCGGTTGATGAAATCTACGATGCATTTGGTTTTGGGCAGAATAGCCCGGAAAGCATAGAAGCCTTTGTGACCTACGCCTATGAGAACTGGCAAGAACCACGCCCCCAATACCTTTTCCTGGTAGGAGACGCCACTTCTGATTACCGCAATTACCTGGAATTAGCGCCGGAAAACATCGTGCCAGCGCCAATGGTTCCGGTGCAGTTTAGCGGGGAAACGGTCAGTGATGCTCGTCTAGCTGTTGTGGACGGCGACATGCGGCCCGACCTGGCGGTGGGGCGTTGGCCGGTGAGTGATGCGCGTCAGGTGGAAAGTTTAGTGGTGCGAACGCTAGCTTATGAAGAGGGAACGGCCGTCAACCGCGCTCTTTTCACCACCGACGCTACTGAAGCCTACTTCGCTACAATGGCCGAGCGCTTGTGGACAGAAAGCGGCTTTGCCGCCAGCCAGCCGCAGCTGCTCAACGGCTCATCAGCCGGCGAGGTTGCACGCCAATGGAACGAAGGCGCCTGGCTCAACACCTACATCGGGCATGGCAGCGTGCAGCTATGGGGCAAGGATGATGTTTTCAATCCAGAATCCGTCAGTGACTTGCAGATTAACACCCCCTCTATCTCGCTTCAGCTTACCTGTCTTACCGGATTGTTTGCCCATCCTCAATTGACATCCCTATCTGAAACAATGCTTTTACACGAACAGGGGCCGGTGTTGATTTTTGCCGCCACCAGTCTGACTTTGTCTAATGATCAAGAGCCATTTGCCATCAGCTTGCTAAATAATCTGCAAAACCCCGAAGTTGTCCGCATTGGAGATGCATTTCAGCAAGCCAAATTATCTTTGGCTATCGAAAACAACGGACTACGCGAGATTAGCGACA
>JANTHP010000188.1 GCA_024762395.1 Anaerolineae bacterium
CATGCCATAAACGCTGCGTCCCGATTGCGGCGCGTTTGGCATCATCCGGGCGGGGCGGTGAATCATGTTCAATACAGCCCGGACGGCACGATGTTGGCGGCGAGTACGCTTTTGCCGGATCAGGCGGTGATGACGGCCGTTTGGAACACAGAGACGGGAGAAGAACTGTTCACACTGCCCGATTCAATCGGGTATTTCAGTGAGGACAGCAAGCGTTTGACAACCTGGCGCACATCTGACTTGAATTTGATTTGGGATGTGTGGGATATTGCCGCCGTTAAAAAGGTTGACTCCATCACGCTCTACATTGACGATTTGTGGGAGTCTAGCGGCGGCGATCTCAGCCGTGATTGGCAGTATAACGCTGTCCGGTATTGGGATAATCGCATCAACGTCTGGCAACTGTCTACGGGGGAAAAGATACTACATTCAACCGAGCATGGCGATTATGTGCATTTTATTGAATTCAGCCCAGATAACCGATTTCTGGCGACGGCCAGCCGGGATGGGACGGCCAAAGTGTGGCTTATGCCGGCTGGCAGCGCCAATCCAACTGAAAATGCGCAATCGCTGCTCACGCTGGAACATGCCGGCGAGGTGGTCACGTTGGCGTTTAGCGCGGACAGCCGGTATTTAGCGACGGCGAGTGGTGATTTTACGGCCGTTATCTGGGATTTATCCGCCTCACTAGCCGCCGGGGAGCCGGTGGCTGTGTTCCGCTTCCCGCTGACCGGCCACACAGAGCCGGTGCGGCAAGTTGCTTTTAATGCCGATGGTTCCTTGTTGGGCGTCGTTAGTCAGGATGGGGTGGTTAAGGTGTGGGATACGGCGACGGGCGAGGGGCTGCTCACGTTTGTGTCCAACAATCTGACGCGGGGGATTTGGTTTGATCCCAACGGCCGTTACCTGGCAACGGGCAACGACGGCGGCCTGGTGCAAATTTGGGACATCACCCCGGCGGGCGAAAAGGAATGGTTGACGCTGACCGGTCATGATGGTGCGGTCAATCGCGTGGTTTACAGCCCTGATGGGACGCAGTTAGCGACGATTTCCAGCGATAAAACGGTCAAGCTGTGGGATGCGGCGTCCGGCGCGCTGCTGATGACGCTGGCGGGGCATGATGGCGATGTGCGCGCCGCTGCCTTTTGTCCTGACGGCTCTTGCCTGGCAACGGCCAGCCATGACAAAACGGTTAAATTTTGGGATTTGGCGACGGGGCGCGAGTTATCCAGTTTGGATGCTTACATGGGTTTAACATTGAACCCCATCCCGGAGAACAACACGCTTGACATTGCTTTTACGCCCGATGGCAGGCAGTTGGTGACGGTTGGCCTGGATGAGACGCCGGATGTTTGGGATGTGGCGACCGGGGAACGGCTGCTGTCGCTGGAGGGGCATTTTTGGTGGTGGAATGTGTTGAGCACGGCCGTTTCCCCCGACGGAACGCGCATTGCCACCTACGGCTCCGAGGGCAAGATGATCATCTGGGACAGCCAAACGGGCGAACAACTATTGGCTCAGGAGGTGTCGGAGTACGGCGGGTTAGATGTCGCCTTTAGCCCTAACGGCCGTCGAGCGGCTACGGCCGTGAGCGATGGCGCCGTGCGGGTGTGGGATTTGAACGCGCCGGAGGGAGAACGTCTTTTGCTCACCCTGTCCGGTCACGGCAGCTATGTACAGTCGGTGGCCTTTAGCCCGGACGGGGAGCTTATTGCCAGTGCCAGCGCCAACCTGATCCGCCTGTGGGATGCGGAAACCGGGCAGCCGCTTTACACCTTGCCCGGCCATACCAGGGTTGTTTTGGATGTTGAATTTAGTCCTGACGGAACACGTCTGGTCAGCGCCAGCGCCGACGGGACGGCGCGGATTTTTGTCCTGCCGGTTGATGAGTTGATGGGGTTGGCGCGTTCCCGGTTGACACGGCCGTTAACCGGCGCCGAATGCCGGCGGTATTTGCCCGAAGAATCGTGTACGGCCGTGCCCTAAAAATCATCTCACCAACTGCGAGAAATCATCGGGCCTAACGGCCGTCCCCCAATCAAGTGTAAATGTAAATGATAAACTTCTTGCCCGCCTTCCTTATTGCAATTAATAATGAGACGATAACCCGATTCGGCAATCCCTTCCTGCGCTGCCAACTCTTTAGCCACAAGCAGCATCCGGCTCAATAAATCCGCATCGTCCTCTGTCACATCATTCATCGTTGGAATAACTTTGTTGGGCACAATCAAAATATGTGTTGGCGCAGCCGGAACAATATCCCGAAAAGCCGTCACCCATTCATCTTGATACACCGTCTCCGACGGCAGTTCCCCCCGGATAATTCGAGCAAAAACAGTTGGCATTTACATCTCCTTGCAAATAGCTAGAGATAGAGTGTAGAGATAGAAGGGATGTTCTTCTCTGGCTCTTGCTCAATCCTCTAGCTATTTTCATTCATCCGCGTCCCGCTTTACACCTAATGCAACTATTCAGGTATCCCTTGAGATTTGTCAAATTTGGCCTGGTTAACGCCTGGTCATGTTAAAAAATTTGACAAATCTTCTCGCCCAGATGATATAAACTACCGGTTTTATACGCAAACGCCACTCGTCACGTGCCAACACGCAGTTATAATAGACTTCAGGAGAAAATGATATGCAAACCAAGTCACCATTACGCAGCCCAACGCCGACCATTGATATTTATGTCAAATTGGCGCAGTACCCCATCATGAGCGACCAGATCCGCGAACGTATGCGGCAAGACCTGTTCCGGCGCGGCATCATCAGCAAAGAAGCCTTTGAAAAAGAGGTCAAAGCCAAGGCGGAAGAATCACAGCGGCGGGAAGGGCTGCTAAATCCATTGTATGAAGAAGATGCGAATGTTTGGCAGCAGCGCAAGGCGCGAATTCGCGCTTTTCAGACTGACGCCTATTTTGCCAATAATTCGGGCAGCGCCCGTTTACAACAAATTATTGACGAAGTCATGCAGTCACAGGCCCGCGCCACAATATCCACTTCCCTGACTTTCAACCCTGAGATTGCTCCCTGGCGGTTGTTATTCCGGCAAGGCGAAATTTATGAAAATATGCCGCCCGAAGAACAGGAGAAAGTAAAACACCACCTGGAAGAAATCAAGGTTGTGTTGATTAAGCGGATGATTAGCGATCAACTGCCTTTTATCGGTATCGCCAAAAAAGTGTTCCAGATTGCTGATTTGCGCCGCATTTACCGGCGGCGGATTGGACGCGGCAAAATCGGGGGAAAATCGGCGGGGATGGCGCTGGCCTGGAAGATTTTGCAGACGATGGACCCTGAAATCGGCGCGGACATCAGCCGGCAGGTGCATATCCCCGAATCTTATTTTATTGGCAGTGAGGTGATTTATGATTTTCGGCTGAAAAATGGGTTAGATCATGTCATGAACCAGAAATATCGGCCGTTGGATGAGATACGCGCTGAGTTTCCGGCCGTGGAAGCCGCCCACCTGGCGGGGCAGTTCCCGGAGGAGATTGTGGATCGGCTGCGTGAAGTGTTGGAGACGATGGGGGACAGTCCATTGATTGTGCGGTCATCCAGTTTGTTGGAGGATAATTTCGGTTTTTCGTTTGCCGGGAAGTATGATAGTTATTTTTGCCCCAATCAAGGTACGCCGAAGGAGAATTTGAAAGATTTATTGGACAATATCAGGCGGGTGTATGCCAGTTCGTTGAATCCGAATGCGATTTTGTACCGGCAGCATCATGGTTTGATTGATTATGATGAGCGTATGGGTGTTTTGCTGCAAGAGGTGAAGGGGGCGCGACACGGCCGTTACTACTTCCCCATATTAGCCGGCGTCGCCTTCAGCCAGAACCCGTTCCGCTGGCATGAGAAAATCCGGCGGGAGGATGGCTTTTTACGCCTGGTAACCGGTATTGGCACGCGGGCTGTAGATCGGGTAGATCAGGATTACCCGCGCATGATTGCTTTGAGCCACCCTCAACTGCGCCCTGAAACGACTGCCAGCGCCATCAAACGGTATTCGCAAGAATATATTGACGTGATTGATTTGGCCGAGAATGAATTTAAGACGCTGCCCTTCCGGGATGTATTGAAGCGGGATGAATTTAGTTTGCGTTTGCTGGCTTCTGTGGACAGGCGGGATTATTTGCAAGATATTCTTAGCTCGGCAATGTTGAAGCCATCGGATCGGCTGGTGTTGACGTTTAACAAGCTAACGCAGGATAAGGCGTTTGTAGATTTGATGCGAACGGCGTTAAAGCGGTTGGAGCAGGTGTATGAAACGCCGGTAGATGTGGAGTTTACAGCCGAAATCATACAGAACTATCCGCGAGTGGATTATAAATTGAATTTACTGCAATGCCGCCCGCTTAGCACACGGGCCGACGCCGACCGGGTTGCTGTTCCGCACGATATTCCGGCGGAGGATATTTTGTTCACCTCGCATAAGCTGATTCCTGACGGCAAGGCGGAAGGGGTGCGTTATGTCATTTTTGTTGATCCTGACACGTATTATCGCATTCCTGACCCGGTAACGAAGTTGGAGTTGGGGCGGGTTATTGGCCGATTAAATAAACGGTTGGAAAATGAAAAATTTATTTTGATTGGGCCGGGCCGTTGGGGCAGCGCTAACCTGGATTTGGGGGTGAAGGTGACGTATGCGGATATTTTTAACACGGCCGTTCTCGTTGAAATGGCAGTGACGCAAAACGGCCGTGTGCCGGAACTCTCTTACGGAACCCACTTTTTTCAGGATTTGGTTGAATCGGGCATCCATTCCCTACCGTTACATTTAGGCGAGGGTGGGGCGGATGACAGCCGTTTCAACTGGTCATTCTTCCGCGATTCACCCAACACGTTGGCCGACCTCCTGCCCGACGACGCCCCCTTAAGCGACTACATCAAAGTCATAGACATCGCTGCCATCCCTGGCAGCTACCGGCTCAACATCCTCATGGACGGCGCCAACGACGAAGCCGTCGGCTACCTGGCGCAGGGCAATTGGAAACGAATTGATGCGGGTGAGGGCACGGTTTCGACATTTTAACGTCGCTGCTTAGAACGGAAATTAAATAACCTACGGAACTGAGACTGGAGATTAGAGACTTGAGACTTGAGACCGGACCAATCTCCAATCTCCAATCTCCAGTCTACAATCTCCAACCTCCTGTACGTCATTAAATCCCGTTAGCGTATCTTCTCAAAAATCCGGGGGAACTTGGGTGTGTATCGGGAATTGGAATTCCCGATACTCGTGTAGTATCACGTTGCGGGAATTCCAATTCCCGCAACAAGCCCCGACATATTGAGAAGATACCCGTTAGCTGTGTTATGGTTTTAAAGTTACCCGGTATCAACGATTTTGTTTAACAAATGACGTTCTTCCGCTTCGCTGCTGATTTGGCCGTCCAGCCGGGCGGCGAGGAGCCGGTCGAGGATAACAGCGTATTCGGGGCCGGGTTTGAGGCCCATTGCGCGTAAATCGTCGCCGGAAACGGCCGTTTTCACCCCCCGCCATTTTTCATAATACGACACAATCTGATCAGCCCCAACGTTGTCCCCCAGTGCAATCCAGGCCGTCATTAAAACGCGCGGCTGAAACGGCCGTAACGCCTTTTCAATCTGGCTGGGGCGCGGGTTCGCGGGCAGGGCGGCGATACGTTTCAGGCAGCGGGCAACGGCCGTCACATCCTCCCGCGTCGCCTTGCGCACCCGCAGCCGGGCCAGAACCGCCTTTCGCTCCGCCGCCGGCAGTCCGATCACCCATTGGGCAAAATACAAAAACTGGAGCCAGCGCGACGGCCGTTCCCCCGCCCAAATCTCGCTGTCAACCGCCGCCGACACGCGGGCGAACGCCGCCGCCATCGCCGCCGTCCAATGCAAAGCCGGATGAATCTGGGCCATCACCCCCAACTCATCCAGCCGTTCCATTACCTGAATGCGGGCCGGTTCCCGCAGCGCCAGCTCAATTTCATGCCGGATCCGGTCGCCCGTAACCCGATCCAGCATCGGCAGCGCCTCCATCATCAACTCCGCCGTGCGCGGCTCAATGCGAAACTTCAGCCGCTGCTCCAGCCGCACCGCCCGCAGCATCCGCGTGGGGTCGTCCACAAAACTCAGGCTGTGCAAAACCCGAATCAACCCCTGTTCCAGGTCGCGGCGGCCGTTGTAAAAGTCCAGCAGTTCGCCCAGATGCGCCCCGTCCAGCCGTACCGCCAGCGTGTTAATGGTGAAATCGCGCCGGTGCAAATCCAGCTTAATCGAGCCGCGCGTCACCTGCGGCAGCGCCGATGGTTCTGTGTAAAATTCGCTGCGCGCCGTCACAAAATCAATGGTGTCGGGAAGCGAGTTTGCAAGTTTGCGAGTACGCGAGTGGCGCGTTTCTTCCCCCACTTGCCACCTTGCCGCCTTGCCACCTTGCTCACTCGCCACCGCTTGCCAAATTGCTGGCGATAGGAACCATTTTCCCGTGCCAAAACGGCGGTGGGTGTGGACTTCGCCGCCAAATTGGCGCTGCAACGCCTTGACCAGTTGGATGGCATCCCCTTCGACGACCATATCCAGGTCAACGGCCGTTTTCCCCAACAACAAATCGCGCACCAGACCGCCCACAAAATAAAGCGGCATGTTCAAAGAAGCGGCCGTCTGGCTGACAGCCAGCACCATATCCCACATGGCTGGCGGCAGGGATTGGTTGAGGAGCGGCCGTAAATTGGAGACGGCCGTTTCCGGCGACGGCTTAAACAAAAAATTCAGCACATCCGTCCGCGTTACAATGCCAATCGGCCGTCCTGACGCCGTTCCGCCCCCATCGTCATCGGCAATGACCGGAATTTGGCCCCAGTCCTCGTCCAGCATCAACTGCTGCACCCGCTCAATGGAGTCAGACGGCCGTACCGTAAAGTTGCCAGCTTTCATGATGCGGCTTACCGGCATTTGCGACAACTGATGACTCATCGCCCGATCCACCGCCCGCCGCGTCAACAAACCGACCAACTGCCCTCGTTCCGAGTCAACCACCGGATACCCTTCATAACCGACCCGCTGCATCAACGCCGCCGCTTCCGATACGACGGCCGTCGGCGGCAGCGTTTTGACGCCGTAAGACATAATTTCGGCCACCGTTGCCAGCGGTTTGACGGCTTGCGGCAGCAGTTCTAGCAGCCGGGCCTTCACGTCATCCAATGTTTGCCCGATGATGATGGCCGCCGCCGCCCGCCGGTGACCGCCGCCGCCCAACGCCCGCGCCACCACAGACACATCCACGCTGTCATGGCTGCTGCGGGCCACCAACTGCACATCCTGCCGCATTTGCACCAGCACAAACAAGCCGACCGGCAGCAGGGCTTCGCGCAGCCGGTGGACGATGGATGAGATTTCATCTTCAAAATCGTCGGGCGCGGTAACGGCCGTTACCGCCAATGATTGACCGCTAATTTCGATCCAGGAAACGGCCGTTTGCAGCCGTTCATACAACTGCCACTGCGCCGGCGTCAGCGGGATATTCATAAACCGGCGCACCACCGCCAACTGCGCCCCTTGTTCCAGCAGCCAGCTTGCCGCCCGCACATCCCGCGCCGTCGTCGTGTCATACGTCAACGACCCCGTATCTTCATAAACGCCCAGCAGCAGCAGTGTTGCCTCCTCGGCGCTCAAGCCGCGCCCCGCCGCTTGCAGCATCTCCGCCAACAACGTCGTCGTTGCCCCCACATTTCCCAATTGGTACGTCCAGTTTTTATGCCGCTCCTGCGTTTCATGGTGATCAATCACATGCACCCGCGGCGACCGCACCATCCCCCGCACACTGCTCATCGAATGCGTATCTACCAAAACAATCTCATCCACTTTGCGCCGCTTCCAATCCTCTGGGCGCATAAACGGCAGCGCATCCCAATACAGCGTCAAAAACTGCTGCACATTCCGATTGATACGCCGCGAAAGCAGCGGCGTCCCCTCCGGGTACAGCTTGTGCGCCGCCAACTGGGCCGCCACAGCGTCAAAATCAGCGTTTTCATGGGTCAAAATGAGTTGCATACGCCCATTATAACCTGAAACATAATGGTGAGCGTCCATTTCTACGCCAGGTGGCAAAAATCGAGACCTGCGAGGTTTCCAAAACCTCGCAGGTCTGCCCCCAATGTTGCCTTGACAGAGCTTATGCCCGGTGATATGATGCGCGTGTCATGAAGAAACGATTTTTTAGCTTTAACTTTTTTGCCGACAAATTTAATGCCGCGAGAACGGCGAGGGTCGTTTTGCTTGGGTGAAATCTGAAAGCTAAATGTGAACCAAAAACCATGAAAGACGCGGCCTCAAACCCGCGTCTTTTTCTTTTGGCGGGATGCGCTGGGTATGATATGCTACTCGGCTGTTGCAAAGGATTTGTAACTATTCAGGTGACAGTCACTTTTTCCAGAAGTATCAGCCGAAGCCATGATGTTGGTAAGTGACTGTCACCTCCGGTAGCTGTATAGTTACAAGGATTTTTTTGAATGAGGAAGTGAAAATATGCTGGCACAATTAGAAGATCTGTATGCTGAATCACTGGAAAAACTGAAGGAGGCGGGGAATACGGCCGTTCTCTCCACCTGGTACAAAGACACCCTGGGCCGCAAAGGCAGCATCACCTTGATGACCCGTCAAATCGGCCAACTTAGCGCCGAAGAGCGGCCCGCCTTTGGCAAACGCATCAACATCGTCAAAAAAGAGTTGGAAGCCGCCTACGAACAGCGTCTGGGCGAACTCAAAGCCGTCGAACTACAAGCGCAGATGGCCGCCTCCGCCATTGACGTGACCTTGCCGGGGCGCAAACAGTGGCGCGGCGGGCTGCATCCCGCCACCCAAACCTTGCGTGAAATCTACCGCATTTGGGGCGACATGGGCTTCCAGGTCTACCGCAGCCGCGACGTCGAGACCGACGAGTACAACTTCGAGCTGCTCAACATCCCTCAAGACCATCCGGCCCGCGACATGTGGGACACCTTCCACACCACCATGCCCGGCGTCATCCTGCGCACCCACACCAGCCCCGGCCAAATCCACGCCATGCACGAATATTACCCGGAACCGATTCGCGTCATTTT
>JANTHP010000189.1 GCA_024762395.1 Anaerolineae bacterium
CCAAAATGCCACAATGAACTATGCGGGGTCATCAAATAAGCCAAACATTAGAAATGTAACTTTTCGACTTTCATGGCGTCTAAGCAGCCAGTGAAAACAAATTTAGTTACAAGGAGTTTTTATGCACCAAATAGAACAACATACGATGGAATTGTTGAAATCCTATAAGTCTGGGGTTGAAGAATGGTACTGCCCAATTTGCGAAAGGCAGTTTGTCATGCGCGTTCATCCGAGTAACGGCCGTCTTGATATATTCGTACTTGAACCAGGCGATCAAACCGCTTTTCACGCTGGCAGCAAAGGCGGGTTACGCATAACCGGAAGCATTCCGCAGTCAACCGAAAAAGATGACGAACCAATCCTATCAGAAGACCTGCGAGACGCACTGGACGCACTTTTCAAAGATTTAGATTTTGGCGACTAATACTTTACACAATCATCACTTCCATGCTTGGCAGCCGCTCTTTCACAACTTCAAAAATTGGCCCCTCCAAAAAACCTCCAATAGGCGCAGGCGTTTGTAAAGCAGCCAATGTAACAAAGCCATAAACACCCGGTTCCAAATCGGGCATCCGAATTTTAGGCGAATAATCAAAACGCCCCTCTTCAAGCATCAAACGATGCACGATGGGGACATTGGCCGACTCAGTTGCCATTGGGCGAGCATAAATTCTTATCTCACAAGGCGTTCCCTGCGCTGCAAGATTAGCCGCCTCTGCCCCCGCCAGCTTGAAGTTAACCTGAATCCAATAATCCGCCCCAGAAGCAAGGACGCCTCCCGGCGCTTCATCTCCAACCGAATTAGTTAAACGCACATTCAAAATAGACAAAACAGCGTCAGGCGCTGGCGGCGTGGGCGCCGCTTTAGGCGTTTCGGGCTTTTCGGGAGCCGCTTCTACAGAAGGTTTCCCCTCCTCAACCATCAAAGATTGAATGGTTGACTCTATGAAATTCGCCAATTTTTGTCCATCCAATCTGGAGAATGGGTTTCTAGCGCCGCTTTGACCGTGTTCAATCTCGCCGCGCAATGCTCTCCCCTGCTCATCTACTGTTAAGCGCACAATAAAAGAAAATCGCCGCTCTGATCCATTCTCCACCCGTATTTTCGAATGCGGTTTTTCTGCAATCGTTACTAAAGCCGGTTCATCAGGTTTTTTCAATTCTTCATCCAGGCCAGGCGGCTGATATTTGCTTGTTACTGCACCCGTCTGTTCAGAAATAACAAATCCTTTCTCCGATAACTGTTTCTTGATAGTCTCCAAGCGCGTGTCTTTAATCCCCCGAATCGCTGTCAAAGCGTCTTCACCCTGTGCCAATTTATCCAAAATATCCTGCACCGTCTTCAATCCGGCTTCTTTTAATGGAGAATTTATATGAGTGGACAGCCCCAGCGCCTCCAACGGCGTATCCGATGCGAGTTTTGCAGGTTTGATTGGTGGATTAGGTGATTTCACATTTTTTGTTTTTACTTGTTGCTTAGTCATCATTCCTCCGTAGGGTTCAATCGTGAATAACTTTGGTGTTTCGGGGATTGGAATTCCCGAAACATGCTATCCAAATAGGAAAGTTAAAAACAAGCGAGCCCTAAATAGTTACCCTCCACAAACGTTAGGCCTCAAACAAAAGTTGGCCTCGAGAGCGTATTTGGTGAAAAACACTCTCCAGGCCAACAATCTACTTGGCGCGTTTTTGCCTGCTAATCTTCGGGAGGCCCTGCGACCATGATCACCAGTTGGTGAAAGCCGCCCACCAGGTTGTTGCCTTCGAAGTGAACATGGAGCGTAATTTCGAACGTTCCCGTTGCGAATCCCGCCGGAATTTCGAAATCAGCGCCGCTGCCGGCCGCGCCGGTTGTGAAGTACGGGGTAGTTACTTCGAAGGATCCGGGAACATTATTCGGCACATTGTAATTGCCTCCATTGAGGAATTTACGGTCGCCATCTTCCAGCCGTTCGGAATGCAGACCGACCATGTACCCATCACCATCCATCAATTCGGCGTACTGATCGAGCAGTTCAAGTTTAACCTTAAACTGAACCCGATTATCCGTATTGATAATAATGCTCGGAGCAATGCCCCCTTCCTCCAAAGCTTCACAGCCAACAATATTGAACACTAAATTTCCCGGGTCTTGCGGTTGTCCTGACACAATAACTCTCCTTTTGCTTTGCCAACAAATGGAAGCTTGGGTTTCTTCCTTTTATCATTGACAAGGCATGGTCCAGATGTAACTGCGATTTACAGTCGGGGGAGTATGGGCTTGACTTACCCTGAATCTCTCCCTGAATCTGGAACAAACGTTTTTCAATAAAATCAGCTTACAAAAGGGGACTTAATGTGGCATTAATTTGCGGTAAATTCTGGCTGGTTTAGATTTTTAGCGGCTATTTTACTCGTCATTTTGAATGCGGATGCCGTTACGAATCTTGTGGTATAAAGCTTCTGTCTCAGGCATGGGTGATACATCCAATACATCTTCCAGCGATTTTTGGCAAAGATGATATTGGCGTAAAGCAAGGTTGCGCTGCCCCTGATAATGGTAACAACGCATTAAACGGCGGTGGGCGTCTTCGCGGCAATCATCTTTACTCAATATTTTTTGGCAGAAATGAATGCAGGCCGCATATTGTTTTTCTCTCAAATAAAACTGACTTAATCGCTCCAGGATGATGAGGTAAACATCTTTTAACCCTTCTCTGTGGGGAATGATCCAATCTTCGTAGAGGTCGCCTGAGAACAAATCGTCTTCATATAGGCTTTCGGCGATTTCATATTGTTGTACTGCATCAAGCGTTTTGCCTTGTTTTTCAAGGCGCTGCCCGGTTTTGTAATGCTGCATGAACTCTTCAAGGTCTATCCATATGCCCATTGCCGGGTTAAGCAGGTAGGAACCGTTTTCCAATAGTAAGTGGAAGAATTCGGGATGCACGGATCTAAAAGCGTTACGTAAATTATAAATGGCGACGTTTAAGTTGTTCCGAGCGGATTCGCTATCTGATTCAGGCCAGAATTCTTCCAACAATATCTCTTTGTGGACAGGTTTTTGGGCGTGTGTGATGAGATATTTAAAGATTGATTGCCCTTTTAGTCCTTTCCATTCTGTAATTAAACGATCATTGAGATAAACTCGGAATGTGCCGAGGCAATAGACGGTTAATTGGGGTTTTGAATTTTCGACAAAATGGGAATGATCGTGGGGTTCGGTAACAGCAGGGATAACGGCCGTTTCCCCCATCCCATGATTTTCTTCTTCAGAAACAGCAGGTTCTGGATCATTCATTAAAGGCTGTGTCCGTTTCCATAAAGATCGCACCCGCTGCCACAGGGAACGGCCGTTTCCCACCCGTCCCCGTGCAGCATCTAACTTTCGCCACTCAGAAGCGCTGTCCAAGTCCGAATGCAGATGCTTCTCAATTTGAGTGAGAATCACACCCAACTGGCGGCGCATGTCACGCTCACGCATCACCGCATCTTCATAAGCCTGTTGATGGCGATCAATTTCGTCCCGACAGTGATGGCCCATCAAGCAGAACTGATATGCAGCCATCAAAATCGGCGAAATCGTCAATTCGGGCGAATTCATTAATTCGGGCGAATTCATTAATTCGGGCGAATTAATGAATTCGCTTGGCGGTTCAAGCGATGACAGCAGTTGATGAAAACAGTCTGCAGCCTGCTCATAATCGGCCTCATTCAAATAACCTCGAATTGCCTGCCACTCCTGGCGCTCAATGACCGGTGAATATTCTTTTTGCTGCACCGCCCCAACCGCCCTGATTCCCATTGCCAACTCCAGGGACCTGTTCACTACCATCTTCGAGTGATTTTCAATGAAAATACACGAAAAAGAAATGTCTTTTACTTATGCAATTATCTTCGGCGTTTTGATTTAGCAGTTTGGTGTGTGAGGAGGAAACGGCTTGTGCTAGCCCAGAGCTTCATCAGTGAAATAGCAGCGATGCTTGTTAGAAAAAAAAGTTACTGCCTTAAAAATCATTATAGCATACAACTTAGCTGCCAATCGCTAAACCATCGTTAACCTGGTAGAAATTGCCAGTCTTTTGTTGGCGAAACGGCCGTTCCCGACCCCAGCGCCACAAGATTAGCAATCACATAAAAACATCCCCGCTTACTTGAATTTTGGTTCGGGCAGACTAAAATTTAACCTCAGTTAAAATGCAGTCAACATCACAGCTAAATCATATTTCGTTTATAATTATAAAATACACTTAAAACTAATAATCGCGGCTGCGATTTTACAATCATCACAAACAAAAGAGACCACAAATAATGAATATCAAAACTGAATCAATCGATCAACCCCATCACGACAAAGAAGACCTGAGCTGCCTGGAAGTCATCAACGAAACCGTCGCCGACCAGGACGGCATCGTCAACGTCTGCGTAGACACCAAAAGCGAAACCGTCGCCTTCGACTACGACCCCAGCCGCGTCAGCGAGGCCGACATCGCCGCCGCCGCCCAGCGTGTCGCCCCTACCCTGCACCAGCGCTGGCACACCTGCACCATGCGCCTTGACCATCACGGCGGACGCGCCTGCGAATCGTGTGCATTGTCGCTGGAACGGCAGCTGCGCGCAGTGCCTGGCGTGCGTCGGGCCACCGCCAGCTATTTGGGCGGCGTTCTCAGCGTTACCTATGACAACGCCGTCATCACCCAAGAGGAAATTGCCCACCGCGTGGAGGAAATGGGCAATGTCATTCACCCATCAGCCAGCGAGGTAACGGCCGTCCCCCAACCATCCCCCGCCCGCTTCGCCTTCCTCACCGACAACATCGAAGCCATCTTCGCCGGCGCCACCCTCATCGCCATGACAGCCGGCTTCATCGCCGAACGCATGGAAGCCGCCCCCCTCGCCATCACCCTCATCTACATCCTCGCCTACATCGCTGGCGGAACCTTCGGCCTCAAAGGCGGCATCGAATCCCTCCGCGCTCGCACGATTGACGTGGATTTACTCATGATTCTGGCCGCTCTAGGCGCCGCTATCGTCGGCCAGCCATTTGAAGGCGTCATGCTCCTCTTCCTCTTCTCCCTCTCCAACGTCTTGCAGGATTTTGCGCTGGATCGCACCCGCAACGCCATCAAAGCGTTGATGAAACTGCGGCCCAACTCAGCCAACGTGCGGCGCGGCAGCCAAATCGTCAATTTGCCCATCGAAAAAATCAACATCAGCGACCGCATCATCGTCAAACCGGGCGAACGCATCGCCCTGGACGGCGTCGTCATCGAAGGCGAGAGCAGCGTGGATCAAGCCTCCCTCACCGGCGAATCCATGCCCGTCGCCAAGCAAGTCGGCGACACCGTTTTTGCCGGAACCATCAATAAAAATGGCAATCTGGAAGTTGGCGTGACCCGATTGGCGAAAGATTCGACTATCGCCAAACTCATCAAAATGGTGGAAGAAGCCCACAGCGAGAAAGCCGAAACGCAGCGCTTCATTGACAAAGCCGAACAGTATTACGCGATGGGCGTCATCGCCCTCACCGCATTAGCCATCGTTGTGCCCCAAATTTTTGGCTGGGAAGCATTCGCCGATTCATTTTACCGGGCCATGACCATCATGGTAGCCGCTTCGCCCTGCGCCTTGGTCATCAGCACGCCGGCCACTGTTTTGTCGGCGATTGGCAACGGGGCGCGGCGCGGCATTTTGTTCAAGGGCGGCGTACACGTCGAAAATTCAGCCACGATAAAAGTCGTCACCTTCGACAAAACCGGCACCCTCACCGTTGGCGAACCGAATGTAACGGACATCATTCCGTTAACCGCAGATTTCGCCGATTACGCAGATTACAAATCTTCTGCAAAAATCAAAAAATCTGCAAAATCTGCGTCATCTGCGGATAAATTACTCCAACTAGCCGCCGCAATTGAGGCCAAATCGGAGCATCCGTTGGCGCAGGCGGTGGTCAGTGAAGCCAAGAAACGCGGACTGGCTGTTCCCGAAGCGAGCGATTTTCAAGCGGCGACGGGGCAAGGGGTGCGGGGCATTGTCAACAAGCGCTCTCTCCGCATTGGCAACCTCCGCTACTTTGCCGAACATCACGCCATCGGCCTGGAACCAGCCGCCAAAGAAGTGGAACGCCTGCAAAATGAAGGCAAAACCAGCGTCGTCGTCGCCGAGATGGTTAAAGGCGCGGCGCACATCATCGGCGTCCTGGCCTTCGCCGACATCGTGCGCGAGGATGCGGCGCAAGTTGTGCGCGATCTGAAAGCAAAAGGCGTCGAGCGCGTCGTCATGCTCACCGGCGATAATGACGTCGTCGCCCAACACATAGCCAAACAAGTCGGCGTGGACGAGGTGTACGCCAATCTCATGCCCGAAGATAAAGTGCGCGCCGTCAAAGAAGTCCGCGACCAGTTTGGCCCGGTAGCGATGGTGGGCGACGGCGTCAACGACGCCCCGGCGCTGGCAACGGCGACTATCGGCATCGCTATGGGCGCGGCGGGGACGGATGTGGCCCTGGAAACGGCCGATATCGTCCTCATGTCCGACGATCTCAAAAATATCCCCTATGTGATTGGTCTGGGTCGCAAAACGCGGCGCACATTGGCCGTCAATCTGGGCTTTTCGCTGTTCATGATTGTGCTCATGCTGGGCGTCATTTTGGGGGCCAGCCTGGCCCTGCCGCTGGCCGTCATCGGCCATGAAGGCGGGACGGTGCTGGTCTCGCTGAATGGGATGCGGCTGTTGGGCTACAGTGGGTGATTGAGTAATTACGTAATTACGTAATTGAATATTTGAAAACCGGGTTTTTGAGACGATGTTTCTCGGAAAACCCGGTTTTTTTGTTTATACGCTTGACATCTACTCATTGCCGCATTATTATATGGTTCATATAAATTAAGATTTTGATGCACCTAAATTAAGGAGTTTCCACATGGTCGATCCGCTGATTGCATTGGCAACGGCCGTCATCCTCATCCTCATCCTCGCCGCCATTTTCTGGCCAGAGCGAGGGCTGGCCGCCCGCTGGCGGCAAAACAGCCAGCTCACCGAGCGCGTCCGCAGCGAGGATGCCCTCAAGCACATCCACAAATTCGAGATAGACGGCCGTCGCCCCACCCTGGAAAGCATCGCCGGCGCCCTATCCATCAGCCTCGACGACACCGCCAACCTCCTCGCCGCCATGCAAACCAACAACCTCGTTACCCTGCAAGACGGCGAAATCCACCTGACCCCCAACGGACGCGACGCCGCCCTGCACATCATCCGCGCCCACCGGCTCTGGGAACGCTACCTGGCCGAAGAAACCGGCTTCGACCAGGCCGAATGGCACGGTCAGGCCGAAACATTCGAACACCACCTGACCCCGGAGCAGGCAAACGCCCTCGCCTTGCAATTGGGCAATCCCACCCACGATCCGCACGGCGACCCCATTCCTACCGCCGACGGTGAGCTGGTAGAACATGGCGGACAGCCGCTCACCACACTCCCCCTGGACACCCCCGGCCTCATCGTCCATTTAGAAGACGAGCCGGAAGTCGTCTACGCCCAGCTAGCCGCCGAAGAACTCCACCCCGGCATGGTCGTCCGCGTCACCGAAGCCGTGCCCTCGCGGATACGCTTCTGGAGCAATGGAGATGAACATATCGTCGCCCCCATCGTCGCCGAAAACATCTCGGTTGTGCCCTTGCCGGAGGAAGAAGCGGAAGAAGAGACAACCGGCTGCGAACGGCTCACCTGTCTGGAACCCGGCGAATCGGCCGAAGTCGTCAGCATCCTCAGCGCCAGCCGGGGGGCCGAACGGCGGCGTTTTATGGATTTGGGCGTGCTGCCAGGCACAAAAATAACCGCCGAAATGCGCAGTCCCGGCGGCGACCCTACCGCCTACATCATTCGCGGCGCGCTCATTGCCCTGCGCAAAGAACAGGCCAATCTTATTAAAGTTAGACGGCTGGAGACGACATGATGAAAACGCAAAACAACCAACAGAAAACAAGCAACAAAAAACAATCCGCCGCTTGCGCTACCTGCCCGGCGCACAACGCGGGCAACCTGCTAAAACTAGGCGTCAACATGGACAACTGGGATTACGTCGTCGCCCTGGCCGGTAATCCCAACACCGGTAAAAGCACCGTTTTTAACGCCCTCACCGGCTTGCGCCAACACACCGGCAACTGGCCCGGCAAAACCGTCACCCGTGCCGAAGGCGGCTTTAGTTATGGCGGCAAACAGTACAAAATTGTAGATTTGCCGGGAACTTATTCGCTGCTCTCCACCAGTTTGGATGAGGAAGTGGCCCGCGATTTTATTTTGTTTGGCCAACCGGATGTGACGGTCATCGTGGTAGATTCCACGCGATTGGAACGTAATCTAAATCTGGCTTTGCAGGTGCTGGAAATCACCGACCGGGCTGTGATTTGCCTGAATTTGATTGACGAAGCGCGGCGGCACGACATCCAGGTAGACGAGCGTCGTTTGACCCGCGATTTAGGTGTGCCGGTTGTGCCCACAGCGGCGCGACAAGGTGAAGGGATGCAAGAATTGTTGAAAGCCATTCACGACGTGGCAACCGGCCAATTTGTCTGCAAACCGCACCGCATCAAAAATGAATCGCCGGCGATTAAACGGGCGTTGGCGCAGCTTGTGCCGCAGTTGGAAGAAGCGTTCCCCAATCTGCCTAACGCCCGCTGGGTGGCGCTGCGGCTGCTGGATGGCGATCAGCGCATCGCGGAGGCCATCCAAAATGGCGAATTGGGCGATTTAGACGCGCACGCCCCGGTTCAGCCGGAACAAGACTCAGAATTACAGTTGACGATGGCCTAAATCGTTCTACGCGATTTACCAAATCGCGCTACGCTAAAAGGTAAACTTATGACGACCCACACCGACATTTTGAAAACGGCCGATTCCCTGCGTTGGCAAATTGGCCGCGACTTTCATGAGCATTTGATGGAAGACATTTACACCGACGCCACGCGCATTGCCGACCGGGCGGTAACCCGGCCGGATGAAAAACCCCGCTTCGATATGGATCGGACGATTGATAAGTTGGTGACGAGCCGG
>JANTHP010000190.1 GCA_024762395.1 Anaerolineae bacterium
GATTTGTCGCTGTTGATGGCGGTTACGGCCGTTTCAATCGCCCGCAAAAATCCCCTAATCGCCTCCGGGTGGGCGTCTACTACTTCCTTGCGAAAGGCGATGACGCTGTGACCGTATTCCGGGTAGCTGGAATCGTCAATGATGATGCGTCCCCCCTGCTGTACCACTAGCGCCGCCAACGGGTCGGGCATATTGGCGGCGGGCAGTTCGCCGGAACCCAGCAGCGCCAGCCGGTCGGGAATGCGCGGCACGGCGACGGTGTTAATCTCGTCGGGCGCAAAGCCGGAGCGTTCCAACAGCCGGTCGGTGGTGTACTCAATCACCGTTCCTTCCGAGATGCCGATTTCCTGCCCCTTCAGCTCTTCCAGGCTGGTAATGCCGCTTTGGGCGGAGGCGAGGATGTAAAAATGGGGATAATCGGGCATGGCGCGGCGGGCAAAGCGCACGATGACGACTTCCGTTTCCTCTTCGTTGTAGAACATGGTGGAGACGACTTCGTTGATCATCCCGTCCGCTTGCCCGGCTTTGATGAGTTGGTCGCGGTCGGGCGCTGATGTGACGGGGACAAATTCCACCGTCACATTTTCGTCGGCGAAGTAGCCTTGTTCCTGAGCCACGTACATGGGCAGCGCGTCCATGATGGGCAAGACGGCCATTTTTAGGGTGGTGGGTTCTTGGCTGCTCTGGCAAGCGGCAAGGAAAAGTAGTGTCAGTAATGAGAGGATCAGGGTTGATAGTCTGGTTGTTTGTTTCATGAATGTGATTACCTTTTGTTTAGTGTTGAATATCGTAGGTTGATTTGGTAAATCGACCGAAACGATTTACCAAAGGGTGTGTTTCATCTCAGTTGATGTATCGGGAATTGGAATTCCCGATACTTGGCTCTACGTTTCGGGAATTCCAATTCCCGAAACACGCACTTTTCTCAACTCATTTGAAATGCACCCTTTACCAAATCGTTTTGCGTTTTTTTTACGGTTTGAGACGGGCCATGAAGTGGGTGTGCGTCCAACGGCCGTCGCCCAAATTCTGAAAGCGCTTGGTTCCTTCAATTTCAAAGCCGAATTTTTCGTAAAGGTGAATGGCGGCCGGATTATCGGTGGCGACTTCCAATTCAATTCGTTTTAGATTGAGCCAATTGTCGGCCATATCCATCAATTTTGCCATGAGGCGGCTGCCGATGCCCATGCCCCAATAGTCGGGATGCACGGTCATGCCTAGACTGGCGCAATGCTGGGAACGGGCCAGTTGATCCACAAAGAGATTGCCGCTGCCGACGGCACGGCCGTCTACCTCAGCCACGAACCGGTAGCCATTGTCTGGCCGTTCTTCCCGGCGGGCTACATCCTGGCGCTCCTGGCTGGGCATTTGCAGCGTGGTGCGGGCGACCAGCGGATGCCGCCAAATAGCGTTCAGACTGTCGAAATCGTCGGGATGCTGGGGGCGGATGAGGATGGGAGTGGCTGGTTGTTGGCGGCTGGTGATTGGCGGTTGGTGGCTGGCGGTTGGTTTGTTGGCTGTTGGCGGGTTGTGCAGCCGGGCCATGACGTGTTCATCGTGGTAACGGCCGTCGCCGCCAAAAATCGCCATCCGCCGTGTGCCTTCAATCTCAAAACCAGCCTTTTGGTAAATGTGAATGGCGGCTGGATTATCCGTGAATACCTCCAACTCGACGCGCATCAACCCCAGCCAGTTATCGGCCAAATCCAGCAGGGCCGCCATCAGCGCCGAACCGATGCCGCGCCCCCAATAATCGGCATGAACCAGCAGGCCGACGCTGCCGGAATGGGTTGTCCGCGCCCGTAAATTTTGGCGGATAGTGGCTGAGCCGACGACTTTACTGCCCAATTCAGCGACGAGCCGGTGGCTGCCCGGCCTTTTTTCTTTGACCCACTTTTCTTCATCCTGGTATTCCATGCTGGGCGTAAACACCAGCGTGCCGACGACGCGGGGGTCGGTGATCATTTCGTATAAATCGGCGGTGTCGTTGGGGTGTAACGGCCTAATGCGTAAATTTTCCGTCATCTGTCGCCCTCCTGTCCAGGATTGATTAGCAGTTGGGCGAGATTATACCTCCGGTCTGGGACAAGAGGCCAACAAGGAGAGGCTAACGGGTGCGCGAACAAGTTGTCAGTCAATTTCACTTGCGGGCCTGGGAGGCCCCTCTACGCCGCCGTAGACGGGCCTCCCAGGCCCCGGTTTTGGTGAACCAATGACAAGTTGTTCGTAGACCCGAGGCTAACCGCAAAGAGCGCGGAGATCGCAGAGAAATGCCGGCACAGCGCGGTAGAATCCGCGTCATTTTTGCCGGTTCTCTTGAAAATGGGACGCGGAGAATTGCTTAGCGCGTTTTTGGTTTTCTAAATGCGAATTATAATGGGCATTATGACGCTGCAAATTCAACTGCTGGGAAACTTCACCCTGTTTCGGGACGGCGAACCGATTGACGATAAAGCGTGGCGCAGCCGACAGGCGCGTACCATTCTCAAAATTCTTCTGGTACAACCGGGCGCCGTCGTCACCGCCGACCGGCTGATTGATTACCTTTGGCCGGACGAGGACGAACCGGTCGCGCGGCGACGGCTGCATGTGCGAATCAGCGATCTGCGCCGTGCCCTGCCCCATCCATCCCCTATCCTGACCGTTGACGGCGGCTATCGCTTTGATATTGACGGCGACTGCTGGTTGGATGTGGCTGCGTTTGAACAATGGGTCGAAAACGGCCGTTTCCATCAAGAAAAAAACGAGCTGACAAAAGCCATCGCCGCCTACAAAAAAGCCAGCGAACTGTACAAAGGAGAATTTTTAGCCGAAGATTTATACGAATCATGGGCAGCCGCGCCCCGCGAACGGCTGCGCGAGTTGCATCTCAACACACTGACCGAACTAGCCGAATGTTACGCCCTGCAAGGCCGATACCGCCGCGCCATCACGCTGGGGCAGCGCGTCTTGGCGCTCGATCCTGTGCGTGAGGCGATGTATGTGCGGCTGATGCTCTACCATTATTATGCGGGTGAACGAACGCAATCGCTCGATGTTTACGAACGATGCCGACAGTTGTTGGCGGCGGAACTGGATGTCGAGCCGCTGCCGGAAACAAGCGGCATGATGCGGCAAATCCGCGACGGCGCATTATGGCGCGACGATGACGCGCCCCGCTACCCGCCTCCCATCTATCAGGGGCGGCTGTTTGAAACGCCCTACTCGCTGGGCAACCCGCCGTTAGTCGGACGGAAACGGGAATATGCGTGGCTGGTCAAGCAGTGGCAAGAGCCGCAAACCCGGCTCATTTTCCTTGAAGGGGAAGCGGGTATCGGCAAAACCCATCTGCTGCAAGCATTTGCCAACTACGCCGCCGCGCAGAACAGCATCATGCTGCGCTCCCGATTGGCGCAAGAGGAGCAACGGCCGTATGCGCTCATCATCGCCGCGCTGCAACCGTTGTTGACTGCTGCCATAGCGGCGCAGTTGACGACGGCGGATCGGCGGGTGTTGGCGGCGTTATGGCCTGATTTGGCCGCTCAGGAGGAGGTAACGCCGCCGGATTTGGAGCCGAAGCAGGCGCGATTGCGTCTGTGGGAAGCGGTGGAAACGGCCGTTGCCCTGGCTTTGCCAAACGGCGGCGTCTGGATGGTGGATGATGCCCATCGCGCCCGCGCCGCTTCGTTGGAACTGCTGGCGCGATTGACAAGCCGCCTGACCATCCTGTTGGCGTATCGCGGCGGCGAGGCGGACGGCGGACACCCGCTGCGCCGCATCGCCCCCGCTGTCGGGAAAACGGCGACGTTGACGTTAACGCCATTGCCACAAACGGCCGTTTCCGACCTGCTTGTCCGGTTGGCGCAAAGCGAACTGCCATCGCTGGCGAATCGCATCGTCGCCCAAAGCGAGGGGAACCCGTTGTTTGTAATTGCGCTGCTGCAACATATGTTTGAGGAGGGGGCGTTGTATGTGGACGATAACGGCCGTTGGCGGCAAACAGGCGACCAAAAGGGAGATCGCGCCATCTCCCTGCCGCCCACCATTCGCCAAACCGTCGAGGCTCGGCTGCGGCGGCTCAATCGAACCCAACGCCAAATTTTTGATATGGCTGCCGTGTTGGGCGGCGAATTTGATTTTGATCTTCTCCGCAGCGTCAGCCGCGAATCGGAAACGGGGTTGTTGGATTTGTTGGATGGGCTGCTGGACGCCGATTTGCTGATTGAACCGCGCGTGCACGGCCGTAAAGAGTTCGCCATCGCCCATGATTATTACGCCGAAGTCGCCTGCGACACGCTGCCGACTGTGCGCCGCCGCCATCTTCACCGGCGGGCGGGCGACGCGATTGAAACGCTGTACGCCGATGCTCTCGCCCCCCACTACACCGAGTTGGAACGCCATTTTCATCAGGCGCAGCAGCCGGAGCGGGAGCGGCATTATGCGCGATTGGCGGGCGAGCAGGCGGCGGCGCAATTTGCCAATGAGGAGGCCGTTGCCCATTTGAGCCGCGCGTTGGAGCTAACGCCGATAGAAGAGGCGGCAGGGCGGTTCGATTTGTTGTTGGCGCGGGAAAAGGTGTTGGATTTGATGGGGGATCGAGAGGCGCAGCGGCAGGATTTGGCGGCGATGGCGGCGTTGGCGGCAGAATTGAGCGTCATCCGGCAAGCGGAGCTTTCATTGCGGCAAGCGACGTTTGCCTGGGCGCAAAGCGATTTCCCGCAAACTATCGCCATTGCCCAAAAGGCGGCGCGATTGGCGCAGCAATGCGGCGCAGCCCATCGTAGCGATGCGACGAAGATTGAAGCGGCGGCGTATCTGCTGTGGGGCAAGATTGAGAGCGATCAGGCGGCGGCGCAGGTGACGCTGCGGAAGGCGCGGCGATTGGCGCAGGAGGCGCATTTGCGCGGCATGGAGGGGACGATTGTGCGCTGTTTGGGCAATTCTTGCTATTGGCAGGGGAATTATGCGGCGAGCAAACGCTATTTTGCTGATGCGCTTGCCATCCACCAAGAGGTCGGCGACCGGCGGGGGGAGGTGTCGGCGTTGAACAATTTGGGGTATCTGGCGCATTTGCAGGGGGAGTTGACAACGGCCGTTGCCGATTATGAAAACGCATTGACCGCCGCCCAGAAAATTGGCGACCGCTTGGGCGAGGGGGTTTTGTCGAGCAATGTGGCGGCTCTCCATCTCAGTTTAGGCAATTTTGATATGGCGCGGCATTATGGAGAAACGGGGCTTACCATCCGCCGCGAAGTGCAGGATGTGGAGGGGGTCGGCTGCACGCTGCGCTTGCTGGGCGAGGTCGCGCGGCAGGAAGGAAGGCGTGATGAAGCAAAGTCGTTATGTCAACAATCTGCCGACTTGCTGCAAGCATGTAACCCGCGTGAATATGGCAATACGCTGGATACGTTAGGGCTGCTCCAACTCGATTTAGGCGATTATGAGGCGGCGGAAGCGTATTTTATGCAGGCTCTTGAACTGATACGCGCCGCCGAATCGCCTGACGTTTGCCGAGAGTTAGCCCATCTGGGGCGGCTCTATTATTTGCGGGGGGATTATGAGCAGGCGGGGGAATACGGCCGTCAAGCGCTCGATCAAAGCGGCGATGATTTGCAAACGCGGGCGTTGGCGTTGACGATTTTGGGGCATGTGGCGGCGATGGTGGGGGAAACGGCCGTTGCTGTTCAATCCTATGAACAAGCCCTTGCCCTCCGCCAAAAAATGGGGCAAACGCATCTCGCCAAAGAGCTGGAGCTTGCTCTTGCAACCCTCGTAAAGCGTTAAACATTCTCTTTTTGACCGGAGTTGAGGTTTTTCCCCTCCGTCTCGTTCCCACGTTCTATGTGGGAATGTCCGCCCGGACGCTCCACGCCCGCTCGACGCGGAGCGTCTGGTGGGCGCATTCCGCGCGGAGCGTGGAACGAGGGGGGGAAAAGCCTTGATTTCAACCGAATCCCCATCCCCTACTTCCGTTGTAAGTGAATTGTAAGGCCATCTTGCTACCTTGTTTTCAAATAATGGCTCTTTGATGAATTGTAGGGTAGGGGCGTGGCCTTGCGCCCGCCCAATTTGGGCGACCGCCAATTTTGGCGACCACAAGGGCCGCCCCTACGAAACCCCATACAAAATCAAAGAATCTAAATTGTTTTTACTGGAGTAGGGAGAGTGTAATGCGTCAACTTCTCCATCGTCGGACGGCAATTGTGATCATACGGGTGTGGGGCGAATACTTGGAGCAGGAACCGCCCATCTGGCGCGGCGAGATTTTGTCGCCTGACAGCGGAAGGCTCGCCTATTTCCACGCACTTGACGACATTGCCCCCTTCATCGAAGCGCATGTACTTTCTCTCGCGAACAAAAAGGAGCTGAATGATGAAAGAGAATAAGATTAGCATTATTGTTGCCTGGTTGTTGGGATTGTTTTTGGCGGGCGGCGTTGTTTCGCTGCTGCAAGCGGCGCCATCGCAGCCGCAGTCGGGTGATGTCAGCGGAATGGTAGCGTATGTGGGAACTATCACTGACACGCAGGATATTTATGTCTCGGCACACCTTAATTTGAACGATGAGCCGCAGGCTGTTACGCAAGTGATGGGGCCGAGCAGCGCCTACACGCTGTCTGTTGCCAACGGCTCTTATTACATCCTTGCCTATCTGGATCGCAATGGCGGCGGTGGCAAGCCTGATGCCGACGAGCCAATGGGCGCGTATGACGGCGATGGCGACGGGGTTCCCGATCTGGTTACGATTACCGATAACTCGTTGACGGGAATTGATTTGACGATATACGATACATTTTTGCAGGGAACGGCCGTTTACCGCGGCGGCGTTTCCGGCGATTTTCCACTTGAGGTCTTTCTGCAAACGGTAATCAACCAAGAGCCGGAGCGCACCGTGCATCTGGCTGCGCCCGGCGGCGCGTACATGCTCTCCGCCGCCCCCGGCACTTATTACGCCGGCGTCTGGGCTGATTTCAACAACTCTTCCGGCGCGCCCGATCCCGGCGAAACCATAGCCTATTACGATCCCAACGGCGACGGCGTGCCCGATCCGATCACCCTTCTCACCGATACAATGACCCTCGATTTTGAACTGGGCGGTATCATTTACGTGGATGCAGCGGCGACGGGCGCGAATACGGGCGACTCGTGGGAGGATGCTTATACTGACCTGAACGATGCGTTGGCAACGGCCGTTCCAAATCAAGAAATTTGGGTGGCGGCAGGAACATATTATCCCGGCGCCACCCGCGACGACGCCTTCTCCCTTGTTGACGGGGTGGCGGTGTACGGCGGCTTTACCGGCGATGAGACCGCGCGGCGGCAGCGGGATTACGCGCACAATTTGACCATCCTCAGCGGCGATATTGGCGTGGCGGGGACGGCGACCGATAATTCTTACCATGTGGTGACGGCGGATAGTGTGGGGGAAACGGCCGTGTTAGACGGCGTCGTCATCAGCGGCGGGTACGCCAATGGCGCCGACCCCCGCGAAAAAGGGGGCGGCCTTTACAACATGTACGGCTCTCCCACCTTAGCCAATATCCGCTTCATCAGCAACTACGCCGAGAATCACGGCGGCGCGATAGCCAATGTTTATACCGGCGCCAATCCGCTCATTATCAACTGCCAATTCAGCGGCAACAACTCCTTCAATGGCTCCGTCATGAACCTGAACGGCGCCGACCCGACTATCGTCAACAGCACCTTTGTGGGAAACAGCGGTAACAAGGGAGGGATTGTCAACCTGTATAGCAGTCACGCCAACGTTTACAATACGATTTTATGGAACAATCCCACTCCGATTTATCTATACCAGTCAACCATCTCTGTCACCTACAGCATCGTTGAGGGCGGCTACGTCGGCGACGGCAATCTGGACAGCGATCCCCTGTTTGTGGATGCCGACGGCGCCGACGACATCTACGGCACGCTGGATGATGATCTCCGCATCCAGCCATCATCGCCTGCAATTGACGCCGGAGACAACGCCGCGCTGCCCGCCGACAATGGCGATCTGGACGGAGACGGCGATTTTGCAGAATCTATCCCCTTGGACAGTGGTGTCAACACGCGGCGGGTGGATGATACGGCGACGGCCGATAGCGGCAGTGGCGTGTCGCCGCTGGTAGACATCGGCGCGGATGAGTATTTGGCGCTTGTCATTCCGTCCGGCGACGATGTTGTTTTGGATGGCGAACTGGTTACCGGCGGTTTGCTCGATATTCAAGGCGGCGTTTTGAGCGGCGAGGGGACTGTTGTGGGAGATGTGCAAAACGGCGGGCTGCTCGCGCCCGGCGCATCGCCGGGGACAATTGTCATCCAGGGGAATTACACGCAAACGCTCTCCGGCACGCTGGAGATTGAGTTGGCGTTGAATGGGGTTCCGCCGGAGGCTGATCAGTTTACGGTCAACGGGAACGCCGCGCTGGCGGGGACGTTGGAGGTTGTCATCACAGATGGTTATGAACCGGCCGTCGGCGAGACGTTCAAGGTGATGAGCTATACAAACCATAGCGGCGCGTTCACGACGCTGAATTTGCCGCAGTTGCCGGACAAAGCTTGGGCGACGGCGTATGAAGCGGACGGCGTGTACATTACGGTGACGGCAACGGAGGTATATGCCATTTATCTGCCAATGATAGTTAAATGATGGCTAAAAAGGAGACCGTCAGCGTGAGTTGGCGGTCTCCTTTATTTTTTGTGGGAAGGTACGGCCGTTGTATGAACGATTGGAGGGGGTTACGGCCGTTCAAGAAAACGGCGCTAGTACTCAGTCACACATCAAATGATGGATAATGCCATTCGTCGAGATCGGATGCCGAAATTCATTTCGGCCGTGACGCTGCCGTGATAAATCCCGGCATCCGTCGCCTTTACAAAAATTCGGGACGATGTTTTCACTCAAAGTACATGTGACTGAGTACTAGATGGGGAGAAACGGCCGTTACACAAACATATCTCAAAATTTGGGGGATAACTGATGCGGTGTGGTTTGGCGGTTGGTTACGGCCGTTTACAAGACCGCGCTAAATGGAAAG
>JANTHP010000191.1 GCA_024762395.1 Anaerolineae bacterium
AACGGCCGTTCACATTGCCGGATTAAACGCCCAGGTACAGGAACCGGGCGCGCCGGCGCTGCCCTATTACGTCACCTACATCATCCTGCCGCCGGAAGCGGCCGTCTCCGCCCAAATCCGGGCATTCGACATGAAAACCAGCCAGGTCAATGACGTTTTATCCGTACCGCGCCCCAATGATAGGATAACGGCCGTTCCCACAACCAATTCAATAGACGACAGCGACGCCATAAACGGCCGTCCCCCCGCCCTCGTCAACGCGCCAGACCCCGCCATCTACCAACAAAACACCCTCTACCCCGCCGTCGCCTACACCATCTCCGAACCAATGTATTACCACGATGTGCGCCTGGTAAAACTACAACTCTACCCCGTCCGCTACAACCCCGCCGCCCGGCAACTGCAGCAAACCCAGCTAGACGTAAACATCATCTTCCACAACACACAGCCCGTCCGAAACAGCGCGCCAACAACCAATCCGCCCTATCTACGCTCCCTCTCCACCACCGCACTCAACTACGAACAAGCCCTCAACTGGCGCAGTTTCCCCGCCAAATCACCCGCGTCAACCGCCGCCTTCCCCGACGTCGGCGAACTGTACAAAATCGAACTCAACCAAGACGGCATCTACGACATCAGCGGCGCCGACCTGGCCGCCGCCGGCATGAACATCAGCAGCGTAGACCCGGCCAATCTGCAAATGATGGTGCGCGGCGAACCCGTCGCCCTCCAAATCATCAACGACAACGGCGACAACCAGCTAGACCCGACGGAAATCGTACGTTTTTACGGCTGGGCGTTTGACGGCCCGCGCACAGAAAAACATTTCATCGTCAACAACGTGTTCTGGCTGTGGGCAGGAGACAGCCCCGCCCGCATCATAACAACCACAAACCAGACCGGCGGCTCTGTAGTGACGGATTTTGTAACGGCCGTTACCGCCGAACCCGAAACCATCTTCTCCAGCACCTACACCGACCAATGGGATACCTTCCCCAACCAGCCGGACGATTGGTACTGGGACTACATCAAACAAAACGCCCTATCAACACCCACACAAACATACCAAATCACCCTGCCCCACCCAGCCGCCGCCGGGCCGAACGCCCTCTACACCGTCGAACTCCTCTCCCGCGAAAAATCCGTTGACCCAACCGGCATCACCTACACCGTCCGCGCCGGCATCAACAACGACAACAACTTCGCCGAAGCAGTCTGGACACAAGAAAAAAGCGTCAACATCACCAACGCCGCGCCAATGACCGAACTAACCGCCCAGGAAAACGACATCCATCTCATCTTCGACTCCAGCAGCGATTTAGCCGAAATCCTCCTCAACCGAATTACCGTCACCTACACCCGCCGACTCATCGCCGACAACAACCAACTCACCTTCACCGACCAAACCGGCGGGCTGCGCGAATTCCAAATCGGCGGATTCACCGAAGGCACAGCCGCCAACACCCTGATTTGGGACATCACCGACCCCCACACACCGGCACAAATCACCATCACAGACAGCGACATCAGCGGCAGCGGCAGCTTCACCTACACCGTCGGCAGCCCTACAGGCGGCAAATTCATCGCCTCCACAACCGCTAACATCCTCAACCCCGCCGCCATCAGCCAATACATACCAGAAAACCTGGACGCGCCCGGCGGAGCCGACTGGATCGCCATCAGCCACGTAGATTTCCTTACCCAGGCCAACATACTGGCCGCCCATCGCGCCGATTTTAGCGGCCTGCAAACCTGGGTTGTAGACTACGAAGACGTCGTCAACCAATTTGGATACGGACTACCGCTGCCCTCAGCCATCCGCGATTACCTGGCCTACGCCCAAAGCAGTTGGCCCATCAGCCCCAATTACGCCGTCCTGTTCGGTTCAGCCACACTAAATCCGCGCAATCTCGACTGCCAACATTCAACCTGCCCGGAAGTTGGCGATTACACATGGGACAAAGACCAGCCGACTTATCTCGTCACAGACCTGGTTTACAAAGACCGGTTTCAAGGTCTCATCCCCTCCGACCACACCATGACCCTGCTAAGCGGCGACGATTTGCTGCCGGACATCGCCATTGGCCGTATTACGGCCGATTCCGCCATCGAAGCAGAAGCAGCCGTCTCCAAAATCATCCTGTACGAACAAAGCCTGAGCGCTCCCTGGCAGCAGCGCTTGCTTTTCGTAGCCGACAACGCCGACGACGGCGGCAATTTCCATGATGAAAACGAACTCATCGCCGACCAGTTCATACCCGGCCCGTTTTCAGTTACCCAACGTTGGCTGGAAACAAATTCTCAGGCAGAAACGGATGCGCTTCGCGCCGCCATAAGCGTTGATATCAACGGCGACGGCGCGGCCATTGTAAACTACCGCGGGCACGGCGGGCCTACAACCTGGGCCTCCCCAAGCATCTTATCCACTACCAGCACCGATTTTTGGACGACCACATTAAAACCAACCGTCATTTTAAGCGCCGATTGTTTAGATGGGAATTTCGCGTTTCCGGGCATTCCCGCTTTAAGCAAAACATTCCTCACCCTACAAAACAGCGGCCAACCGGTGGGCACGGCCGCTCACTGGTCATCTACAGGGCTTGGTTACACCGATGAACACAGCGTCCTGCACCAGAACTTTTATGCCGGTCTCTTCGATTTTGGCTATTTAACCATTGGCGATGCTGTCAATCACGCCAAATTGATTTACAATCAAGAAGGGTATCACGATTCTGAAATGTACAGTTTCATGCTGCAAGGCGATCCGGCCATGCAGATACTGGTTACGCGGCAGTTCAATTTCCTGCCGGCCATTGTAAGCGACTAATTTGTCCTAATCAAGACCTGCAAGGTTTTTGAAAACCTCGTAAGTCTCCAGAAAGGCGACAATGCAAAACAAACACACCGCTATGCAAAAAACGCGATTTTTTTACCGATTCCTCTTTTTTAGCGCCGCGATTCTCATCACCCTGATTATTGGCCGGGCACAAGCGCAGGGGCCAATCAATGTTGGACTGCTTGATTTTTCGGCAACGCCTGTGGAAGATGGGATTCAACTGGATTGGGAAACAGCCACAGAATCAGAAATGCTTGGCTTCTACCTCTACCGCAGTCCTGGAACCAGCGATGATTTTGTGCGGCTGGATAACATTGGATTTATTGACAGCGAAGGCGACGCAGCAACAGGGGCCACTTACAGCGAACTGGACAACAGCGCCGTTTACAACGAAACGTACACGTACAAATTAGTTGAGGTACTGCCCAATCTACAAGAATCAGACCTGGAAACAGTTGTCGTCACGTTTTACATCCCGCCAACGGCCACGCCGATTGTCATTGACGACGACGATCCGCTGCCGACGGTTACGCAAACGGCCGTTCCCACCTCCACGCCTCAACCCACCGCTACAGCAGAAGAAACGGCCGTTCCCCCCATCGCCAACCCGCCAACAGCCACTCACACCCCGCAGCCAACGCCAACCGACATCCCGCTCCAACCCACCGCCACCCACAGCGCACCCGACAGCCCATTCTCCGGCATCGTCCCCGGCGTACAATCCGTTTCGGCACAAGAACCAGACGCCACCCCCTACCCCGCGCCAACCACAACCATCCAACAACCCGACCGCGCCAACGAATCCGATCCCGGCGGACAGCCACAGCCACAGGCCGCCGCGCCGGCGCTGGACGAACCGACCCCCTATCCCGTCACAACCAATATAAACACCGCCCCCACCGTCGCCGTCATCGGCTATGGCATAGAAATCACGCCAACGCCCGAACCGCCGCCATCCGCATCAAGCCAAGCCGTTCAGGGACGATTATTCTTATGGGTTGGCTTCATCATCGCCCTGCTCATCTTTGCCACCGGCGTCATTGGCTCCATCATCCTCTACCAACGAAGCGGAGCCTAGCGCGTGGCAAATTACCGGGCAAACAAACGGGCGGCGCTGTTCCTGCTCATCATCATCTCACTCGCCGCCTGCCGCACCAATAAAACGCCGGCCCCCATCGTCGGCAGCATTTCCGACAACCAGATAAAACTGGAAGTCGCCCAAGACGGCATGTACCGGGTTTCGCTGGCCGATTTGCAAGCCGCAGGACTGGCAATAGACAATCCGGACAGCGCATCGCTGGCTTTAAGTCAGGCAGGCCACCCCATTCCCTTCACCATCCACAACGACGACCTCATCTTCTACGGGCAGGCCCCAACCAGCCGCTACACGGCCGTTCGCCCCTACATTTTGGCATTGGGAGATGGGGGAGTGATAATGGCAGAAACGGCCGTCTCCTCCCCGTCAGTCACCGTCAGCCAACTCCCCCAAACCCTCCACCTGGAAGAAAACCATCGCTACCTCCCCCAGGCCCGCCAAGACGCACAAAGCGACGTCTGGTACTGGCAATCGCTGGGCCAGGCCCAAAAAATCGTCCTGACCATTGATTTGGCCGCCGTCAGCCCCCAACCGGCCGTCCTGCGCCTTCATCTGCGCGGTACAACCAACAACCCCGCCGTCGAACCCGACCACGATTTCGACCTGATCCTTAACGGGCAAAAAATAGACACCATCCGTTGGGACGGCGAAACCCTGCACACCAGCGAAACGGCCGTTCCCGCCAACCTGCTCCAAACCGGCCCCAACGAACTCATCCTCGACAACGAAGTCGAAGGCGCCTCCCCCCTCGACATCATGGACCTGAACTGGGTAGAACTGGACTACATCGCGCCGGCAACGGCCGTCAACGACCGCCTCCAATTCAGCCAGACCGACGGCGGCGTCACCCTCAACGGCTTCAGCGGGCCGCCCCTCCTGTTCGACATCAGCGACCCCGCCGCGCCCCAACGCCTCACCGCCGCGCCGGACGACGGCCAAATCCAACTAACCGTCGCCCCGGAGACAACCATCACCGCCATCGGGCCGCGCGGCTACCTCAGCCCCCGCATCGTCCCCATGCGCCAAAGCGACTGGCATAACCCCGACAACCAGGCCGACCTCATCATCCTCGCCGCCGACGAATTCATTCCCGCCCTCGCCCCCCTCGTCGCCGCCCGCCAGGAACAAGGGCTAACCGCTGCCGCCATCCCCATCGCCGAAATTTACGACGAATTCGCCTACGGCGCAGCCACACCCACAGCCATCCAAACCTTCGTCGCCTACGCCTACCAAAACTGGCAGGAGCCGCGCCCCCGCTATCTCCTCCTCGTCGGCGACGCCACCACCGACTACCGCAATTACCTGGGCACAGCCCCGCCCAACCCCCTGCCATCGCTCATGGTTCCCGTCGAATTCAGCGGCGAAACAGTCAGCGACGCCCGTCTGGCCGATGTAGACGGCGACATGAAACCGGATGCAGCCGTCGGGCGCTGGCCCGTTTCTACCGTAGAAGAGGTGGCAAGCTTGGTAGAGCGGACATTAGCGTATGAGAGAGGAACGGCCGTCAACCGCACCCTTTTCGCCGCCGACAACACAGAAAACCAATTCGCCGTCATCGCCAACCGGCTGGTAGACCAAAGCGGCCTGCCCGCCGCCAACAACCAGCTCCTCACCGGCGCGCAAGCCGACGAAGTCGCCGCCGCCTGGAACAAAGGCGCCTGGCTGGCAGCCTACATCGGACACGGCAGCGTCGAGCGTTGGGGCAAAGAAGACATCTTCTACCCCGAAGCCGTCGCCGGCCTGACCGCCGCCGAACCGCCCATCGTCCTGCAGCTAACCTGCCTCACCGGCCTCTTCGCCCATCCCCAACTAACCTCGCTCTCCGAAACCATGCTGCTGCACCAACAAGGCCCCGTCCTCATCATCGCCGCTGCCAGCCTCACATTGTCCGGCTATCAGGAGCCATTCGCCCGAAATTTACTGCAAGCGCTGCAAGACCCCGCCAACACGCGCATCGGCGACGCCCTCCAACAAGCCAAACAATCGCTCGACATCGAAAACTCAAACGGCCTGCGCGAAATCAGCGACACATTTGGGCTGCTCGGCGACCCCAGCGCCCTCATCGTGCGCCCGTAAACCACAAATCGAATGGATCTATTCAGGTGCACCCTTAGATTTGTCAAATTTAGTCTGGTAAACGCCTGGTTATGTTAAAAAATTTGACAAATCTTCTCGGCCGCGCTGCATAGTCACAATCGAATAGCATTCAACAACCCTCGCCAAAACAAAGCCTAAACGTCTTATTGACAATTAACAATTGACAATTAACAATTGACAATTAATGAAGAAAAAAAAACCTTCCCCTCTCATCCCTGCTCCCAACGCCTTCCTAAAAATCGGGGCCGGCATCCTCTTGTTGGGCTGGGGCCTGTGGTACCTCACCCGCAGCGTCACAGCCGCCGACGTGGGGCAGGCGCTGCGACTGACGAAAATCCAGTTCGTTTTGGCGGCGCAGGGCCTTGTTTTGCTCACATTAGCCGCCAAAAGCCGGCGCTGGCAGTTACTTTTTTACCCCCGCGAGCCAAATCACACCTTCGCCGCCTCGTTTTGGGCCGTGATGCTGGGCCAGTTTGTCAATTCGGCCGTTTCCTTCATGCGGCTGGGCGAGATTGCCCGCGTGTACGCGCTGCGCCAACAAACCGGCATTAGCCAAATGCGGGCGCTGGGCACGCTGGTTCTGGAGAAAAACCTGGACATCATCATGCTGCTGCTAACATTGGCGGCGGCGCTCCCATTTGCCATCGTGCCTGAGTCTATAACTGAACGGGGCGCGCTGATGGGGATAACGGCCGTTACCGCCCTCCTCCTCCTCTTCATCATCGCCTACCAATCCCGCCGCATCATCCGGCTCATCCAAACCGCCGCCGACCGGTACAACACCCCCCTGATCGACCGGCTGGCTCGATGGACGCGCCTGGGATTGGACGGATTGGCCGCCCTGCGCAGCCGCCGCGCCGTTTTAGAAGCGCTCAGCGCCTCCCTTCTCATCGCCCTGCTCTCCATCGTCACCTCGCTAACCCTGTTCCCCGCCTTCAACCTCCCCTTTGGATTGGCAGAGGCGGCCCTGCTGCACGCGGGCACATCCCTCGCCGGGATTCTGCCCATCTCCACACCCGGCAAAATCGGACTTTTTGAAACGGCCGTCATCTTCATGCTCACCCACTTCGGCCTGGACAACGAAGCAGTCGCCCTCAGCTACGCCCTCATCTTCCACCTTATCATCCTCCTGCCGCAGCTCATATTCGGCGCCGTCGCCGCCTCGCGCACCCGTTGGCGCTGGCAGCCGGCCGCCGCGCAATCAACCGCCTCATGATTTCCGTCATCATCCCCGCCCACAACGCCGCCGCCGCCATTGGCGAATGCCTGGCAGCGCTGCAGCGGCAAACATCCCCCGCCGCCGAAATCATCGTCATAGACGACGGGTCAACCGACAACACCGCCCAACTGGCCGCAGAATTCGGCGTCACCCTCATCCGCCAGCCGCAGCAAGGCCCCGCCAGCGCCCGCAACGCCGGCATCCGCGCCGCCCGCGGCGACATCCTCTGCTTCACCGACGCCGACTGCCAGCCCGCCCCCGACTGGCTGCGCGAAATCACCGCCCCCCTGCTGGCCGACCCCGGCATCGCCGCCGCCAAAGGCGCCTACTGCTGCCGCCAGACCGAACCCGTCGCCCGCTTCGTCCAAATCGAATACGAAGACAAATACGACGTCCTGCGGCGGCACACATCCATCGCCTTCATGGATTTTTACTCCGCCGCCTGCCGCCGTTCCGTCCTGCTGGAGATGGGCGGCTTTGACGAACGGTTCACCGCCGCCAACACAGAAGACCGCGACCTCTCCTACCGGCTGGCGGCGCGCGGTTACAAGATGGTTTTTCGGCCGTCCGCCCTCGTCTGCCATTACCACACGGCCGATTTTTGGGGCTACGTGCGCAAAAAGACACTGAACGGCTACTGGACAATGCAAAGCGTCCGCTATTTTCCGGCCCGGATGAAGGATGACACATACACGCCGCAGGCACAAAAGGCGCAAATCGGGCTGATGGGAGCGATGGGGCTGGCGGGAGCGGCGGCGCTCACCCTCTTGCTGACCGGTTTACCAAATCGGACTGCGCCCTGCCTCGCCCTGACCGGCCTCCTCGCCCTCGTCTTCCTCCTTACCGCCATCCCCTTCACCGCCAAAGCGTGGCGCAAAGACCGCCGCATCGCCCTCATCTCGCCCGTCATGCTGGCCGTCCGCGCTCTGGCGCTGGGGGTGGGGACTGCCTGGGGGCTGCTGCGGCCCGTGAGGCGTGATGCGTGATGCGTGAAACGTGATGCGTGATGCGTAATGCGTAATGCGTGAGGCGTAATGCGTAATGCGTTCCAATGCTATTTACGGCCGCCGCATCATGTAGGTCAATTTTGCAAAATTGACCCACTTTAACATGCTTGAGCATGTTTCTTGTCTCAGCCGATGAATGGAATTCATCGGCAGCAATTCCAATTCTAAACGATGTCTGGTAGGGGCGGGATGGCGCGGTATGGATTTAGGCCAACAAAACAACGTTATTCCGCGCCATCTCGCCCCGTATACGACCAAAATCGGGGCGAGATGGGCGGGAGACAAGGCCATTTGGTAAAAGCAAGATGTTTTCCCGCCCATCCCGCCCCTACAACCGATCCCAGAATTGGAATTGCGGATTCATCGGCGGGCATCGCCCTGGCGGCGCTGGTGGCGGAATTGCGCCGTTTTGCTATAAATAACATGCGGTATCCATACCGGCAGCATCACTTGACAGCCAACCGCCGGGAGCGGGAATATGAACAAACAAAAACTACTGGAACTGATTGAAAAAGCGGCCGTTGAGAACTGGACGAAACTGGATTTGCGCCGCAGGGGATTAACCGAACTGCCGCCGCAAATCGGGCAGTTGGCCAGCCTGACGAGACTTGACCTGCGCGAAAACCAGTTAACGGCCGTGCCGCCGCAAATCGGGCAGTTGTCCAGCCTGACGACGCTTTACCTGAGCGACAACCAGTTAACGGCCGTGCCGCCGCAAATCGGGCAGTTGG
>JANTHP010000192.1 GCA_024762395.1 Anaerolineae bacterium
GCCGTCCCAACAAATGCGGCTCATTCAGACAGCTTGTATCATGCAAATTCCTTTCCTCGGGAAAGGGCATGTGTGTGCTATTTGTGAATGTCTTTTCTCGCAGGGAAGCGATGCCATAGCTGGCCCAATCGTATACACGGGTGCTGATATCGAGGAGGGTGATGGATAACGGCCGTTCTGCCTCATCCCACTGCGACAAAATCACACTCTGAATAGCCAGATGCGCCGGCCACGCCCCTAGCGCCGTAACCTGTACCGTTCCCAGCTCCACATCCGAATAGACCATATTTGAGTGCGCTTCGTCATACCCATTCATCACATAAGCCGACTCATCCGGGTCCAGCCGTCCAGCGGCGCCCGTACCGGCGTTATAAGCCAGATAACAACGCTTAATCGTATCCGGGTTCTGCGTAAAGTAAGTCACTTCTGGACATCGCTTCTTAAACTCCATCGCCGCGATTGTCAACTGCTCGCTTACTTCTAAATTGGAAATTGGGCCTGGCGTAAAGCAAGCATGTTCACCTGACCGCACTAAATCATATGCGCCAATGATGCCGGTGCATAAATCCGGATTAACTGCTTGCATACTGTTCTCTTTAAACCACAACACCAACGGAACTTCGCGGGGAATATCAACTTTGCGAGCGATTTGGTCGCTAATCGGCGCCCACTTAATCGCTGTAGCTTGCGTTGAACGGGGTAAGGCATACTGTTTATTCATATAAAACCGACCGCCTACCAAAAAACCAGTTCCCAGCAAAATTAATAATAATGTATCATATATGCCTCTTAAAACTCCTAAAGCGACTTGTTCGGTACTCAGCCCCAATGCTGGTATGAGTTGGTAACGCAACCAGCCACGCAGCCATTCGGGCATTAAGATCGCCTTGAGTGAAGGAGACATAATTCTCATTATAACTTTACTTAAGATCAAGTCAAGTATTATGTTATGTCCGTTATGTTTTTATGTGGTTTGCTTTTGAGAGAACCGGCGGGGTGCCCAAAACCCTGCCGGTTCAGAAACTATTCTACAAAGTGGCAGGCTGCCCAGTGATTTTCCTTAACTTCACGATACGCCGGTTCCTCAACAAAGCAGCGCTCCTTAGCAATAGGGCAGCGCGTGTTGAAGTTGCAGCCCTTAGGCGGGTTTTTGGGGCTGGGAATGTCGCCGTCGAGGATGATACGATGCCGTTCTAGCGCTAAATCAGGATCGGGAATTGGCACAGCCGACATCAGAGCCTGCGTGTACGGATGCAAAGAATTCAAATAAATTTCATCCCGATCTGCCAGCTCCATTATCTTGCCCAGGTACATCACCGCAATACGGTTGCTAATATGGCGCACCATACTCAAATCATGAGCGATAAATACATAAGTCAGCCCAATCTTTTTTTGCAGCTCCTCTAGCAAATTGACAACTTGCGCTTGAATGGAGACATCCAATGAAGAAATTGGCTCATCGCAGACGATTAAGTCCGGTTCCAAGGCTAAGGCGCGGGCGATGCCGATACGCTGCCGCTGCCCGCCGGAAAATTCATGTGGGTAGCGATTGACAAAATCCGGGTTCAGCCCCACGATGTCTAGCAAATCCTGAATGCGATCATACTTTTCCTTGCCGCTCATCCTGGTATGCACATCCAGCGGCGCGCCGACAATCGAGCCAACCGTCATGCGCGGGTTGAGTGAGGCGTAAGGGTCTTGGAAAATCATCTGCATTCGCTTGCGATTGTTGCGCAGCGCTTCTTCGCCCAGCGAGGTTAAATCCGTGCCGTCAAAGATGATTTTGCCGTCGGTGGGTTCATAAAGGCGCAGCATGGTGCGCCCGACGGTGGTTTTGCCGCAGCCGGTCTCGCCCACAAGCCCCAGCGTTTCGCCATGAAATACTTGAAAGCTTACATCGTCCACTGCTTTCACTTCACCTACTTTGCGTTGGAGAAAACCGCCGGTAATGGGAAAGTATTTTTTTAGGTGGCGTACTTCAACTAGAGGCGTCTGTTTTTCATTCATTTTTATTTATCCCTGCGATTTCTTCCCATCGCCAGCAAGCGACGATGTGATCAGGCCCGTCAATTTCGACCAACGGCGGTTTTTCGGCCAGGCAATGGTCGTTACGATAAGCGCAGCGTGCGGCAAAGGCGCAGCCTTCGGGTAAGGCCAGCAAGTCCGGCGGTAAGCCGGGGACGGAGGCCAGTTTGGTTCCCGGCGAATCATCCAGCCGCGGCAATGAGCCGAGTAATCCCATCGTGTAGGGATGGCGTGTTTTTTTATAAATGTTGCGGACTTTGCCTCGTTCGATGATGGAACCGGCGTACATGACGTTGATGCGTTCCGCCATTTCGGCAACGACGCCCAAGTCGTGCGTGATCCACATGATGGCCATGCCTAATTCTTGCTGGAGTTTTTTGACCAAATCCACGATTTGGGCCTGAATAGTGACATCAAGAGCGGTTGTTGGCTCGTCGGCGATGAGCAGCTTAGGTTCGCAAGAAAGCCCCATTGCTATCATGGCGCGTTGGCGCATCCCACCGGAAAATTGGTGGGGATAGTCATCGAGCCGCGTTTCGGCGCCGGGGATGCCAACGAGAGTTAACAACTCCCCGGCTCGTTTGCGAGCCTCTTTTTTGGTCATGTCGTTGTGCAGGCGCAGGGCTTCGACGATTTGGTAGCCAACGGTGAAGACGGGGTTAAGGGAAGTCATCGGGTCTTGAAAGATCATGGCGATGTCGCGTCCGCGTACTTTTCGCATGTCCCGTTCGTCAAGGTCGAGCAGGTTTCTTCCCTCGAATAGAACTTCGCCGTTGGTGATTTTACCGGGCGGATCGGGGATGAGCTGCATGATGGAGAGGGCGTGGACGCTTTTGCCGCAGCCGCTCTCGCCCACGATGCCCAGGATTTCGCCGCTTTCCATGCTGTAGGAGACGTCGTTGACGGCTTTAACCACGCCGTCGGCGGTGAAGAAGCGGGTTTTGAGGTTTTTGATTTCGAGTAGAGAAGTCATGATTTCGTAATCTTGTGTGTGAAACGTGAAGCGTGAAACGTGAAATAGCGCACATCACATTTTACGTTTCACGCTTCACGCATCACGTGCGTAGTTTGGGGTCTAGCGCGTCGCGCAGGCCGTCGCCGAGCAGGTTAAAGCCGAGGACGCTGAGCATGATGGCCAGACCGGGAAAGAGTACGGCCCACCAGGCGCCGCTGGTGAGGTAACGGTAGCTGTCGCCGAGCATGGCGCCCCATTCGGGTTCGGGTGGAATTGCGCCTAGGCCTAAAAAGCCGAGGGCAGCGGCGGATAGGATGGCGTTTGCCAGCCCCATGGTGGTTTGGACGATGATGGGGGAGAGGATATTGGGGGTGAGGTGGCGGAAGATGATACGGCCGTGTTTTTCTCCCACCGCTTGCGCCGCCAAAATGTACTCTTTTTGAATTACCGCCAGTACGGCCGAACGGGTCAGCCGGGCATAAACCGGGATACTGACAATACCGATAGCAATCATGCCCTTTTCCAGGCCTGGCCCTAAGAAGGCGACGATGGCGATAGCCAGCAAATAGCCGGGGAAGGAGAGAACGATATCCATGAGGCGCATCATGACGTTGGAGAAGAACTTGCCTTCTAACGGCCGTGACAACAGCGCTCCCGTCAAAATCCCCCAAACCCCGCAGACCAATGTCACCAAACTACCGGCGAAGAGAGAGGGAACGGCCGTAACCACCCCCCCCGCCGCTGCAAAAATCCATAATCGATTAATACTATCCTTATGAAAATTAGGAAAATAAGCTGCCGCCACGCCCAGCCCGGCCATCAAAACCGCCTGAAGCGGCTGCGCCGCCGCCCAGGCCGGCAAAATTCCCATAATTAGCCCTGTAAATCCAAACAAGAAAATCCGTTCCAATGACGTCATATTGATATTTTCATAAAAACCGGCGAATAGGCCAATCAAGCCGCCCACCGTCAGTGAAATACCCACCGCCACAATACCCACGCGCAGCGAATTCCAGCCGCCATGCACCACGCGGCGGAAAATATCGCGTCCCAGCTTATCCGTACCAAACAAATGAACTGATGGCACATCCTCATTGGCAACTAACGTCGGCGGCTTTAATTTCAATGTATAATCCAAATCAACCTTCGGATCATATTCCCAAAAATAATGCGCCAGAATGGCTGACAACACAAAAAGGGCCACAATGAACATACCCAACCGGGCCGTATTACTAGAAATCAACCGCCGCCACGCATCTATCCACAACGAGCGATGTTCCCGTACAGCAAAATCAGTTACGATAACTTCTTCAGGCGTGATGTTTGCCATAAAAAATCCTTAATCATACCGAATACGCGGATCCAGCAGCGCGTACATAATATCAACAAAAAAGTTCACGCCGACAAAGACAAGGGCAATAACCAGCGTGCCGCCCTGAACAATGGGATAATCCCGGCCCAAAATACCGTCATACACCCAACGGCCGATTCCCGGCCAGGAAAAAATCGTCTCCGTCAGCACTGCGCCAGCCAGCAGCGTACCCATTTGCAAGCCAATAATCGTCACTACCGGCAGCGAAGCATTCTTGAGCGCGTGGCGAAACAGCACCAAACCGCGCCCCAGACCTTTGGCTCGCGCTGTGCGAACATAATCCTCTTGCAGTACATCCAGCATACTCGACCGCGTCATGCGGGCGATAATCCCCATCGGGATCGTTGCCAGGGCAATGGCGGGCATGATGATATGGGCAAAGACATCTTTGAAAGCCTGAAAATTGCCCATGAGCAAACTGTCAACCAAATAAAGATTGGTGATGGGTTTAATTTCAATACCAGTACCGAGGCGTCCCCCGGCAGGCAGCCATTGCATTAACACGGCAAAAAGCATAATTTCCATCAAACCCAGCCAGAAAATAGGCATGGAGACGCCGACCAATGACCCCACCATACTGATGCTGTCAATGGCCGAATTACGTTTGGCCGCCGATATGATTCCCACCGGGATTCCGATTATAATTGCGATGAACATGGACAGAAGCGCTAATTCAATGGTCGCGGGAAAGCGAATAGCCAGCGTTTCGGCAACAGGGATGCGACGGTGGATGGATTCCCCCATATCCAATGAAAAAAGACGTTTCATGTAGCGTACATATTGGCTGTCAAAAAAACCGGCCAAGTCGCCGTCGGCTAATGCTTCCCGATCCAAAAAGAGAGGGCGATTGAGGCCGAATTGTTCCCGCAATCGTTCGATGCTTTCCTCAGTAGCGTGTTCGCCCAGCATAGCCACTGCCGGGTCGCCGGGGATGAGGCGTTGGAACATGAAGATGACGAAGGTAACGCCAATGAGCGTGGGAAGGACTGAAATGATGCGACGAATAATGTAGTTGGACAAAGGCATTCTCCTTTACTACATTGAAGAAAGGGGCGGAAAGCTCCGCCCCTCATTTTTTGCAATGGGTCGGGATTCCGACTCCGGGGATTCCCGACCCGTATGGATTTATGGCGCGAAATGCGTAATGCGTGAATTGGTTGGTTACCCATCACGCATTACGTTTCACGTTCCAAATATTACTCAGCGGGCGTGATGTTCGGATCGAGGGTGACTTCGCTCAAGCCATCGGGGAAGCCGGCTTCGGCTAACAGTTGACGGGACAAATCAGGATCGTATGTCCAATCTTCTATGGCATCGTTGTGACCCCAAATCAGCGGCGGCAGGAAGTTGGTGGCAACTTCGCCATAAGCGCCGTAGAAGTTCTCGACGAGACCTTGACGGTTGATGGCGTGGGCTACGGCTTCGCGGACGCGCGGGTCCTGGAATTCTTTGATGCGGTAGCTGAAAGCGAGGTAGCCGGTGTTCAACGCCGGGCGGGTCATAACGTACAGGTCGTCGGCGGCTTCAGCAGCGGTCAAATCTTCGACCACAGCTTGCTCCAAGCCCTGGATGTCGCCAGCCTGGAGGGCCAGGAAGCGGGCGGAATCATCGGCGATGACGCGGAAGATGACCTGGTTGATGGATGGCGCGCCGTCCCAGTAATCTTCGTTGGCTTCTATAGTGATGTGGTCGCCTTCAACCCATTCGACGAATTTGAAGGGGCCGGTGCCGACGGGGCCGTGTCCGGGCAGACCGTAGTCTTCACCGGCGGCTTCGACGGCAGTGGGGCTGGAGATGGCGAACATATCCATGGCCAGGTTAGCCAGGAAGGGAGCGAGGGAATCGCTGAGGATGAATTTAACGGTGTAGTCGTCAATTTTCTCAACGGCCGTAATGATGCTCGTGTCATCAAAACCGCCCCACATGTATTCATAGTATTCAAATACCTGGCTGTCGAAGTGATACGGGTCGTTGGTGTTTTTCCAGCGATTGTAGTTGAAGATAACAGCGTCGGCGTTGAAATCGGTGCCATCATGGAATTTGACGCCTTGGCGCAGCGTGCAAGTCCATTCGGTAGCCGCTTCATTAGCCACACATTCTTCAGCCAAGTCGGGAACCGGTTTGGTTCCACCGGGTTCATATTGGTACAGTGCTTCCAAAACCTGGCCGGTTACACGGAAGCTCTCGCCATCGGTAACGACTGAGGGATCCAATTGGACAGAATCACCGCCGCGACCAAAGATGAAGGTGTCTGAGCCGTCAACGGTGACGCCTTCGAAACGATCGGCGCCAACGGGTTGGGGTACGTACCCATCAACAGCGCTGGAGAAAACCAGCGGAGTGTTGTTGTGGGCGACCCAGATGCGGGCCACATCGTCGTGCAGCATTTGTTCAACCTGCTCGTACATCGCTTGACGTTCGGACTGATTGGGATTGACGGCAGCCTGGTATAGCAAGTATGCTACATCCGTATTGGCGTACCAGCCTTCGCGGGCTTCTGGGCTTTTTACCCATGCTGAGGGATCGTCTCCAACTTTATCATCAGACGCAAAGCCGAAGAAGTAGTTGAGGAAGTTGTCGGGGTCGCCGTTGTCGCCGCCCCAACCGAGCATGTACAGGCCGTCCAGTTTACCTTCGCGGCGGAGACCGAGGTAAGTCGGCCAGTCACCGGCCAGCTCTAGCTGTACGTTGAAGCCGGCTTTCGCCAGGTCGGCGGCCATTGCTTCAGCGATTTCTTTGGGGCTGGGATAGTAGAAACGGGTTACGGGCATGTAATAGAGGGTGAGGGGGATTTTTTCGCCCATGGCCTCTTCGGCGGCTGGTTCTTCGGCAGCCGGTTCTTCGGCGGCCGGTTCCTCAGCGGCCGGCTCTTCGGCAGCCGGTTCCTCGGCAGCCGGTTCTGTGTTACTACCACAGGCAACCAGGGCCATGCCAAGAACAAGCATTAACAATAAGAGTAAATACGATTTGTTCTTCATCTTCTTCTCCTTTGTGATTATAGAACAAAAAATCGGTGCGACGCTGACTGCGACGTGCCTTAAAACGTAACATAATGGTAGCATGGGTTATGGCCGGTGACAATGATTTTATGTTTTTTGTTTCCGGGTATAATCAGATGGTGTGGTAAATTACAGGGTTGCGAGTGGCGAGTGGTGAGTTTGCAGGTGTTGATCCCATTAAATTTGAAAGCCCTGAATTTATGAGAAGGCAGGTTATTTGATGAAGCAATCTGGCGCTACGCTTATTTTGAAACGGACGTTTGTAGGGTTAGATGAACGCGCGTTGGATTCGATGCGTGAGGTTGCGGAGCGGCAAACGTATCCGGCAAACACTGTTTTGTGCCGTCAGGGAGAGGCGGGGAAATCCCTTTTTATTATTGTTGACGGCCGTGTCGTCGTCTCGCAGCGGTTGGAGGATGGCGAGGAACGGCTGCTGGCAGTGCTTGGGCCGGCGCAATCTTTTGGTGAGATGGCGTTGATTGATAATTCGCCGCGTATGGCAACTTGCACGACTTTGGAACCGACAACCGTTTTGGAGATTACGGAGACGGTTTTTGATCGCCTGGTCGAGACGAATCCGGTGGTTGCGTATACGATGATGCGTCGTATTTTGTTGACGGCGCGGGAAAATGACAGCCGGGCGATTGAGGATTTACAGGGGAAAAATGAGGCCTTGACGCAGGCTTACGAGGCGTTAAAGGCGGCCCAAGCCGAGGTGGTGGAGAAGGAACGGCTAGAGCGGGAGTTGGAGTTGGCGGCGGCGGTGCAGCGTAATTTGCTGCCGGGGGATTTGCCGCAGTTTCCTGATTATGCCTTTTCTGCTTATTTGGAACCGGCGCGTCAGGTTGGCGGCGATTTTTATGATGTGATTCGATTGGATGATGAGCATGTGGGCTTGCTGATTGCGGATGTGGCGGATAAGGGGTTTCATGCGGCTCTGTTTATGGCGGTGACGCGGACTTTGTTTATGCAAGCGGGAAAGCGGTCGTTATCGCCGGCAGAAACGGCCGTTGCCGTTCACCAGGGCATGTTGGATGTCGCTGACACGGCCGATGTGTTTGTGACGGCGTTTTATGGCGTGCTGCATAGGCCCAGCGGCCGTTTGACGTATGTGCGGGCGGGGCATGATCGGCCTTTGTTGTACCGTCCGGGGCGCGGCGTGAAGATGTTGGCGGGCGACGGCCGTTTCCTGGGCATGTTACCCGAAATCTCCCTGGACGAGCACACTATTCAACTTCAACCCGGCGATCGCTTACTTTTGTACAGCGATGGCGTTACCGATGCTGCCAGCCTAAGTGAAGAACAATATGGCAGCCAACGGTTAGCGGAATCCTTAGCGAGAGGTGGGCGGCTGCCGGCGGCCGATTTAGTCACCTATATTGCTCAGGATGTGGCTGCATTTTGCCAGGGCGCGCCCCCTTTCGACGATTTGACCTTACTTGCAGTTGAAGTGAGAAAATAAGAGACTGGAGATAAAGACTGAATGGCTCAATACAAAGCCCCATCCGATCCGCGCGTATCGAAAGAGAAGAAAAGAAGCGAAAAAGAACCGGTTCCCTGGTTGTGGTTGGGGTTGGGTGTGATTGTTACGCTGGTTGGTTTGGGCATTGCGATTT
>JANTHP010000193.1 GCA_024762395.1 Anaerolineae bacterium
GTGTCTGGTATTAGTTTTGCGCCGCATTCATCGCAGTACAGCCGGTCTCTGGGATTGGGCGTTTCGCAGTTGGGGCAGATTAGGCTGGTGGTTGGCGGCAGGCGATGGCCGCAGTTATTGCAGAATTTGCTGCCGGGTTTATTAGGCGTATGACATTCGCGGCAAATGATTTCTTTGCTCATTTGTTGTAGGGTTGATCTAAACCTGATAATAATCGCAGACTGACCATGATTGTGCCGAGGGCGATGCCAATGAGCAGCCCGCGCATACCGGCCACCGCAATGACGTTTTGGATGCCGTTTTGGATTTGTTGCAGCATGGCGCGTATGGATTCAGGCAGGATGGCAGTAGCAATGAGGGCCTGACTGAGCAATATCAAGACGGCCGTTACCAAAAATAATATTGCTCCCCAACTACGCTGCCGCTTTAACAGTTGGAATCCGGCAATCAGCAGGAAAAAGGCCAACAATGAGGCCAGCGCTGCTTCCAGGGGCGCCTGTACCCAGTTAAAGGCAGTGGCGACGCCGTTTTCGGTGATGGCGCGGGCATCGGCGATGGCTAAGCCAAAGACGCCTAACATGCCCAGGACGAGAATGCCGCTGTAGAGGTTACGGCCGTTTACCAACCGCGTTACGTGAACAAGCAGCAAATTCAAAACGCCCAAAAGCAGCGCCACGGCGGCCAGGAACCCGGCCCAGCCCAAAATCAAATGGCTGAGTTCAGGCACAAACAGCAGCCCGATTAACGTGAGCAGCCCGAAGGCTATGGCAATGGCGAGCGGTAATCTACGCTTAATCATAATCTTATCGGAAGCGCCATCATCCCGTCAGGAATTGAATAATTGCCAGGAGAAGGATGGCAACGGCGATGACGGCGCGTAAAATGTCTTGCACTTGCAAGCCGGCGATTTGGCTGGGGCTGCCTTCCAGATAAGCCCCGGCGGCAAACAGCTCTTCGCCGACCAGGAGTTTGTCGGTAACGGCCGTTGCCGCTGCCAATGCCGATGGATCATCCGTACCGATGACCTGGTTAATCTTTTGCCGGGAGGCAGCCTCGGCGGCGATGACGATTTCAGGGCCGTAACGGCCGACCATCACATTGCCGCCTGCTTTGTTTTGTTGAATGACACTGCCCACGCCCCCGGCAAAGACATACCGGTCTGTATCGGCGGCCACAAATTGGGACATGGTTGGTTTGTAATCGGATAGCCGGCCTGTGTCAGCATAGGCGCGGCGCAAGCTGTCTTGGGCGATGGGCAGCAGTGTGCCTTCGCCGACGGTGGTAAGGGGTGGGGAGCCGCTGGCGCAGCCTTCTTGCGCCAACCTGTCTAACACGTGCACGGCGGCGACGCTGGTGGGGGCGGCGGCTCCGGCTAAACCGGCTTGTCCCAGGCTGATGTGTAATGGTTTGCCGGCTTCGATGGCTTCGCCTAGTTGGGTGGAGAGGTCGGCGTAGGCGGGTAACGGCCGTAATGGGGTGAAACGGCCGTCTTCCTGCAAGCGCTGCTGCCGGCGTGTGAAGTACAAAAGCAGCAATGCCGTCACGACAATACCGCTTAGAATTAACACTGCGTACATCTAAACCTCTCTAGCTTCCAATCGCGCTGCCAGCGCGGCGACAGCGTCTGAACTTTCCAATAAACCGGCCATTTGCCGCAGCGTTTGCCCGGATACAAAAAGCGAAAGCGCCGGTTGAGCCACCCAAAGCGCCTGCCCGCCCAGAAATGCCAGCGGACGGCCGCTTTCCAGGGCGATGAGTGCGGGAAGGCGCAGCCCATAGCGACAGATGAGGTCGCTAATTTGATCGAGGAATCTGTTTTGTTCAGGTGAAATCTGTGTCATGCACAAATCCGTTTGGGGCGTTTCTGCAGCACGTCATGAATTCGGATGATTTTCAGGGACCGCCCGACACCTTTTGCCAATACAAGGTAACTACTCAACTTCAGAGGTGACAGTCACTTAAAATGATGTTGCCTGAGTAGTCACAATACAAGTTAAGTTGACGTAACATAATGTTATAGGCGGAGTATAGCACGTTTACGAATGAGTGTAAAGCGGCGAAAAAGGGGGGAAAACGGCCGTTTGTACCCCTGCAAGCGTGACGTATAATGGGCATGAATCAAGCAACGAGCAACGGGCGATCCGTTCATCATTTATCATTTCGCATTCATCATTTTAAGGAGCGTTTATGCGTGTAAAAATCATCATGAATCCCTGGTCTGATCAACGGCGGGCCGGGCGGCGGCTGGCGCAGATCGAAACATTGACCCGGCGCTATGGCGGCGCAGATATTGTCTTGACCGAACGGCCGGAACACGCTGTTAAATTGGCGCGGCAGGCGGCCGACGACGGTTATGATTTAGTCGTGGCTGCCGGCGGCGACGGCACGGTCCACGAGGTGGTAAACGGGTTGGTGCGCGGCGGCCAATCGGATACGGCAATGGGGGTTATTCCCATTGGTTCGGGCAATGATTTTGCCTTTGGTTTGGGCATTCCGTTGGAAATCGAAGGGGCGATTGAGCGATTGTATACCGGCCGGGAACGGCGGGTGGATTTGGGGCGGGTGGAGGATGGAAACGGCCGTTTTCGCTATTTCGACAACAATTTCGGCATGGGCATGGATGCCATGGTCGTCGTCCGCACCGAAAGCATTAACCGGGTGTATGGGTTCTTCATGTACCTGGTCGCTGTGTTTCAGACCATCGCCCTCTATTACCAGAGGATGCGGGTAGACGCCCGGTTTGACGATGAAAAAGTGTCTCAGGAGACGCTGCTGGTAGCGATGGGCATCGGGCCGCGCGGCGGCGGCGGCTTTTTTCTCACGCCCGATGCAGTGCAGGATGACGATCTCATCCAAAGCTGTACCGTTAGCCCTATCAGTCGTCTGCACATGATTTATTTACTTGTCAAATCACTCAAAGGGCGGCATGTCACCTCAAAATATGTGACCATGCGGCAAAATCGGCGCATTACGCTCAAATCAGACATTCCCGTCGCCATTCACATAGATGGCGAGATGTTCGCTTACCCGCATGACAATGTGCGGCAGGTGACGGTGACGAGTGTGCCGGGCGCGCTGCGGGTGATTGTGTGAGGTGAGTGGCGAGTCCGCGAGTACGCGAGTGGTAAAGACAATACTCGCCGTTCGCATACTCGCCACGCGCAAACTGGAGTTGCTATGCGTTCATTAATTCAAGCGTTACAAGACCATGAGCTGGTTGTACTGCGGGTGATTGGCGAATGGTGGGAATTGGATTTGATGGGGGTGGACAAGCCGGATTGCGTGAAGGCGTTAGCCGACGCGCTGGCGAAGCTCAATATGCAGCAGGAGCTGGTTCATCTCCCGCCGGAGGAGGCGGATGCGATGCTGGATTTGGCGGCGCAAAACGGCCGTATCCCCGTTTCTACCTTCAGCCGCGCCCATGGCGAGGTGCGCATGATGGGGCCGGGCCGTCTGGAACGGGAGGAACCCTGGTTTGACCCAATCAGCCCGGCCGAAGCGCTCTGGTATCGCGGTTTTTTGTATCGCGGCTTTGATGAGACGGCCGAAGGGGTGATTGAGTTTTACTATTTGCCCAATGAACTGCTGGCCCAATTTCCGCAGGAAGCAGCGCGGCCGGTTGTGAAGGAAACGGCCGTCTCCATCCTGCAGCCAACTGACCAGCCTGAAATGTGGGAAACGGCCGTTACCGATGCTGTTGACGACCTGACCACCATCCTGGCACTGGCCCAACAAACCCATTTTCAAACCGGCGGGCTGGATTGGTCCCGGCGCTTGATGAATGCCGATACCGACCGGCGTTCCCTGCTGCTGACATTGGCGCGGGAGATGGGCTTTTTGCGGCAGACAGATGGCGGACTGCGGCCCACGCGAACGGCCGTTTCCTGGCTGAAAAAAAGCCGCGAGTCCCAACTGCGCGATCTGGCCGACGCCTGGAGCGCCAGCGCCTGGAACGATTTATGCCACACGCCGGGGCTGGTGTGCGAGGGGGAAGGATGGCACAATGACCCCATTTTGGCCCGCACAGCCTTGCTGGACGCCCTGCCGCGTACCGATGACTGGTTCCGGCTGGACGATGTGACGGCATACATCAAGCAAAATGACCCTGATTTTCAACGGCCGGACGGCAATTATGACACCTGGTACATCCGCGAGACAGACGCCGCCGCCTACATCACCGGTTTTGATGAGTGGGACAGGGTGGAGGGGCGGCTGCTGCCATTTTTGGTGCGCGGCCCGTTATGTTGGCTGGGATTGGCCGAAGTTGGCAATGATTGTTTTCGCTTAACGCAGCGCGCGCTGGATTGGCTGGCCGATGTGCCGCCGTCGCCGGATGAGGTGCGGGTTCCGTTGGTTGTTCGCGCCGATGCCAGCGTGCTGGCGCCGCATAATGCGGGACGGTACGAACGGTTCCAGGCGGCGCGGGTGTGCGAGGCTGATCCGCTGCAGCCGGGGAAGCCATACCAGTACCGGTTGACGCCTGAGTCGCTGGCACAGGCGCAGGAACAGGGCATTGCCCCTGAGCGGATTTTGCAATTTTTAACGGATGCGGGGGAACGGCCGTTACCCGCCAGTGTTAAACGGGCCATCCTGCGCTGGCGTGAGAGTGGGGTGGAGGCGAGATTGGAAACGGCCGTCATCCTGCGTGTGCGTGATGCTGCCATCCTGCAAACCTTGCGCCAAAATGCCAAAACCCGCGCCTACATCGGCGAGAGCCTGGGCGATTTGGCCGCCTCGGTCAAAGCTAAGGATTGGCCGAAATTACGCTCGGCGACGGCGCAGTTGGGGCTGCTGCTGGATGTGACTGTGGGAGCGTGAAGCGTGAAGCGTGAAGCGTGAAGCGTGAAACGTGAAACGTGATTGTGTGCGGCGTTTTTTCGTAACCGTTTTGTAATGATTGGACAATCCCATCGTAAGCGGGGCGGTTTATCGTTTGTTATTGGAGGTGGCAAACGATGAAACTGACGAAAGTACGAGCGATGACGGCCGTTTTTGCCGGGGTAACGATTGTATTGGCGGCGTGTACGGCCGTTTCCCAACCCATCGCCCAACCAACCATCCCGCCCACAACAGCCCCTGAAAACCAACCGACGGAGCAGCCGCTCATGGCCGATTTACCCGATTTAGGCCAGGCGCCCGAAATCCTCAATGAGGTTTGGATCAATACCGAAGCGCCGGTGACATTGGCGGCTTCACGAGGTAAGGTTGTTTTGCTGGAGTTCTGGACGTTCGGTTGAATTAACTGCCAGCGCGTCATTCCCTGGGTCAGGGAAATGTATGAAACCTACGAGGGGGACGATTTTACCGTGATAAGCGTCCATTACCCGGAATTCAGGCACGAACGAGAATATGATAATGTGGTCGCCGCCGCCGAGCGATTGAACGTGGACTACCCCATTGCCATTGACAATGACCGGCTTACCTGGGGAGCCTATCGGCAAAGATATTGGCCGACACGCTATTTGATTGATAAGCGCGGCCACATTCGCTTCAAGCACATTGGTGAAGGGGCGTATGATGAGACGGAATTGTTGATTCGGCAGTTGATGGCTGAACCTGAGCCGTAGTCGGCTGTACGCAGCCAGACCTGCGAGGTTTTCTGCCGGAAGCGGATAATCAGATGATTCCCCCAAAACCTCGCAGGTCTCCAGAGTTACGGCCGTATCTGATAAACCGCCCCTTCGCCATAACTGAGAAAATACAACTCCCCGTTCACATCCTCGCCAAAGGCGGAGACAAAGTGAGGGGTGTCGTCCAGCTCCGTTGCCGTCCAGGAACCATCCGCTTCGCGGAACAGGCTCCAGAAAATGCCGCTGCAATAATCGGCCAGGAAATAATTGCCGTACAGTGCCGGGAACTGTTGGCCGCGATAAACGTAGCCGCCGGTGACGGAGCAGCTCCCGCCGCCATGCGGATAATCAAAGATGGGGAGTTTCAGGCCGGTTTGGTCGCACGTTTCAGTCTCGAAGCAGTGGGAGCCTTCCATGATGTTCCAGCCGTAATTTTCGCCGCCAGCGCTGTTGGCGGGTTGAAAATTAATCTCTTCCCACAGATTTTGGCCGACATCGGCAATGTACAGGTCGCCGGTGAGCCGGTCGAAGCTGAACTGCCAGGGATTTCGCAGCCCGTATGCCCAGATTTCGTTCCGTTTGGCGTCGTCGTTGATGAAGGGGTTATCGGCGGGGACGGCGTAGCCGCTGTCGTTAAAATCAACGTCCAGGCGCAGTAAAGTTCCCAACAAGGTGGATGCGTCTTGCCCGTTTCGGCGCGGGTCATTAGCGCCGCCGCCATCGCCCAGACCGACGTAGAGGTAGCCGTCCGGCCCGAATTTGAGGAGGCCGCCGTTGTGGTTCCATTCGGGCTGGGGCAGGGTGAAGATGACCAGGCCGCTGTTGGGATCGGCCTGGTTGGGGTCGTTGGCGCTGACTTGGTAGCGGGCGATGGTTGTGTCGCCGCGCTTGTCGGTGTAGTAGACGAAGAAACGGCCGTTTTCCCCATAATTCGGATGAAAAGCGACGCTCAGCAGGCCCCGTTCGCTGGCATCGGAGCCAACTAGTGAGACGATGTCTAAAAATGGCTGGGGCAGTACCGCGCCATCTTGAATGATGCGGATGCGCCCTTCCTGCTCCACGACGAAGAGACGGCCGTCTCCGGCATGGGTGAGGGAAACGGGGTTGGTAAGGCCGTTGGCGATGAATTCAAAGCTGATGTGGGTGACGGCCGTTTCCGGAATGGGCGTGTTTGTTGGTACAGGCGTGTCCGTTGGAACTGGCGTGTCAGTGGGAACGGGGGTGGGATGGTCGGTAGGGAGCGGTGTGGGTGTGTCGGGAATGGCCGCCGTTGCCGCCAACGTTGGCATCGCTGTTGGCGTATTTGGCGGCCGGGTTGGCGCCACCGGCGGCGTGACTACAATGCCATCCCCCTTGCAAGCCGCCAAAGCTGTTATCAAAACAATCAACAAAATAAAAAATCGTTTCATCATATCCTCCAACCCAACCGCCAACTACTAAGTGAACGTCTATAAATTACTTCCCTTTTTTAGATTGGAGACTGGTGAACTGGAGATTGGTAGTCGCTAATCTTCAGTCTCCAGTCTCAGGAAGTACTAACTATCAACTATCAACTCTCAACTATCAACTATTCCGCTTCCGCCAACCGTTTTCCATACTGCGCCTGATAGTACGCCTTAAACTCGCCGCTCTTGATTTTGCGCCACCACCATTCATTATCTTTGTACCAGCGGGCTGTTTTGGCGATGGCTTCCTCGGCTGTATGGCGCGGCTGCCAGCCCAGCGCCTTGATTTTGCCAATATCCAGGCTGTAGCGGCGGTCGTGCCCTGGCCGGTCGGCCACGTGGCGGATGAGGGAGCGCGGCATTTTCAGCGTGTCCAGCAAAATCTCCACCATGCGCATATTTTCCATCTCTTCGCCCGTGCCGATGTTGTACGCTTCGCCCAGTTTGCCCCGGTGCAGAACCAGGTCAATCGCTTCGCAGTGGTCAACGACATATTGGTATTCGCGCATTTGACGGCCGTCGCCATACACAGGCAGCGGTTCCTCGTCAATCGCATTCGTTGAGAACAGCGGCACTACCTTCTCCGGGTATTGGTACGGGCCGATATTGTTCGAGCCGCGCGTAATTGTCACCGGCAAGCCGTAGGTGACAAAATAAGCGTTTACCATCAAATCGGCGCTGGCTTTGCTGGCGGCATAGGGGCTGCGCGGTTTCAGCGGGTCGTCTTCCTTGCTGGAGTATCCTGCCGGGATGTGGCCGTATACCTCATCCGTCGAAATTTGGTGATACCGTTCTAATCCCAACGCCTTTGCCGCTTCCAGCAGGACGTAAGTGCCGTAGACGCTCGTCTTCACAAACGCATCCGGGTCCATGATGGAGCGATCCACATGCGTTTCGGCGGCAAAGTTAACGATGGTGTCAATGTTGTGCTCTTTGAGTACGGCCGTTACCGCTTGGGCGTCGCAAATGTCCCCTTTAACAAAGCTGTAACGGGGATCGTCTTTTACCTGCAACAAATTATCCAAATTGCCGGCGTAGGTAAGTTTATCGTAGACGACGATGTTGTAATCGGCGTACTTATCGAGCATGTAAATGACGAAGTTGGAGCCAATGAATCCGGCCCCGCCTGTCACGAGGATGTTTTTCATAACAGCGTTTCTCCCAGTAAATTTTGTAGAACGATTTGTCAAGGGGAGCATTTCATCTCAGTTGATGTATCGGGAATTGGAATTCCCGGTACCTGCCTGGCTCAATGTATCGGGAATTCCAATTCCCGATACACGTTTCCTCTCAACTCATTTGAGACACACCCTTTGTCAAACCGGTTTAAGTAGATTTTAATGGATGTTGTTAGCCCCGCCAATGACGTTACCAGTGCGATTTACCAACGGCGGCCATTTCAGGCGTCTTGCCTGACCTGGTCTAAATAGTCGTTGATGAGGCGGTTGGCGATGCTGATGCGGGGGGGGATTTCGGGTAAATTATCAGCCGTGTACCAGCCGGCGTCAGCCACTTCCGCTTCTTCTAAAACGATGTCGCCGCTTTCGTATTCGGCGGTGAAGGCGAGCATGAGGGCGTTGGGGAAGGGCCAGGGTTGGCTGCCAAAATAGCGGATGTTTTTGACTTTGATGCTGAGTTCTTCGCCTACTTCGCGCTGGACGCATTCTTCTAAGGTTTCGCCCGGTTCGACGAATCCGGCCTGGACGCTGTAACGGCCGGGCGGGAAATGATGACCGCGTGAGAGGAGGATTTCACGGCCGTTTTCCCCTGTGCGGGTGACGCGGACAATCATGGCCGGGTTGAGTCGCGGGTAGCTGGTGTGGCCGCAGTGGGGGCATTTCTTGGCCCGTTCGCGGGTTTGGGTGGCTGTTGGTTGGCCGCATTTGCCGCAAAATTGGTGGGTGCGGTCCCAATCCATAATCTGGATGGCGCGACCGGCCAGCCAAAAGCA
>JANTHP010000194.1 GCA_024762395.1 Anaerolineae bacterium
ATTGTCAATGGTCAATTGTCAACGGTCAATTGTCAATGAACGCTCGTTGACAATTAACAATTGACAATTAACAATTGATCATTCAAAATCCTTGATAAATCCACTGCGGCGCACTGTCGCTGGTGACGATAATCAACAAAATCACCAGCAAACACAACGCCAGCGCCACCCCGTTTTCCCGTGAAAACAACTTCTTCATCCTTCCGCCTTCATCCTTCCGCCTTTATCCTTCCGCCCTCATCCCTCGCCGCAATACTTCCACTCCCCATCTTCCTGAACGACGCGGTAGGAGGCGAGTGGGAAGATGTTTTCTTCTGTACCGTAGAGGGCGACGACACGGCCGTTACACTGCACCACATCACTCTCCCCCACACGCTGGCAGGCCATCTCCTCAATCTTCACCCCTTCGGCGATGGCATACGTCCGCAGTTCGGCTTCCAAATCGGCTTCTTTGGCTGAACAGAGCAGGGCGCGCACTGTGTCGGCGTCGCCCGCCACTTTGGCGCGTAAATAATTTTCCACCATCGGCGCCGGATCGCCCGCGCCGCCGCAGGCGGCCAATAACAGCAGTCCAATCAATAGGTAAAATAGTTTTCTCATAGTTCACATCTCACAAAAATTATCGCCGCTAAGTTTAACGGCAAACCGGCGGCTCGCCCACCCATCAACTGGCTAAAGTATTCCTGAGAATATTCTATTTTGTTGGTGTTAAAGGGTGTGGGATTTTGACAACGACGATTGAATCATTACAGAAAAACATGCCAGAATAGATGATGAATAATGACGTTTGGCCGATCCTAGACTGCGCCAATCTATGAAAAGCAAAACGCCGCGTAAATTTCTACGCGGCGTTTTGTTTTTGGTTATTGTCCCCTTTGTCCCACGCTTATGCAGGGCGGGCAACGGCCGTTTCCGCCTTCGCCATCCCCTTCTGCACCATCTTCCATAAATCAATCCCCACCGGAATAAACGAGGCGACCCACAGCATGTAAGCGCCGCCATGCAGCAGCCCGCGCACAGGCTGGATGAGAATACTGGCCCACAAGAAAACCGCGCCCACATTCACCAGCCAAAAACTAAGCCAGGAGCCGCCCAATTCGGCCGTCTCCTCATCAAAGAAAAAGCGATGGAAAAAATAAGGCACGATGGCGTAACCGAATTGCAGCAGCCAGCCATAAATGAGCGCTTGCGGCGTAGTTGCTTCCAACAATTTGGCCGGCAAGACGCTTTCAATGCCAAAAATGACAAAAGGCGCCATTGACAAAGGCGCAAACAGCCAGAGATAGGAGATTAGCATTTGAGCCATCCCCGGCGTCCAGGCCGGTTTATCGCCGCGCAATGGTTTGATGGCGATGACCAGCAGCCAAATGTTGGCCGATGTATGCAAAAGGGCGCCGATGGCGGCCAGGGTCGTATTGGCAAACCAGGGGCTGAGAATGAGAGCCAACGCGCCCGTCGTCATCATCCAGAAAATGGGCGTGATAGCTTTGGGATTGGATAACGGCCGTTTGGCCCACTTCGGATATAAATCAACGAAAAACCCGATAAAAACCAGTGACATGAAGCCCCAGTTATTAGCGTGAATATGTACTTCCCCGGCATCGCCCACAATGCCCAACGGCCCCGACCAGTTCGTGAACAATCCTGTACCGACAAGGATACCTACCAAAAAATAGGACAGACCGGCGATGTAGAATTTACGGCCGTTCGTAATCGCCGATACTTTTTCCGATTGTGCCCGAATCCCTGCCATTTGCACCAGCAGCAGCGCCGTGGCAATGAACACCAACGTCCCGCCAGTGATGATGGGGACGCTGCTGACCAAAGGAATGCCGATTAGCAGCAAGGCAATCCCCGCATTCAGCGACAGCCAAATATCCCAACGCATTTTGGGGCGCGGCAGACCATAATGTTTGGCGGACAGGATCGGCATCACCCCAAAAACAAGTTGGGTGAGAATGCCCAGCGTGATGAAATGGACGCGCAGCCACACCATGCCATTAAACCAGGGCATTATTTGCCAACTGGCGAAGGATGCGGCCAACGCAGCGATGACAGCCACGAGAAAATATAAAAATGTCATTATCATATACGGGATCATTAAGGTGTTCCTGTTGTACTTGTGATTATTGCAATGGTAATCTACCCAGCATAACACCGCCGAGTCGGTCTGGCTACGACTTTTGTCGGGTAGAGGCGGGGAGAACGGCCGTATTTCTCATCAATCTGGTATTATTGCGTTCATACCAAATCGTTTTACAGAATTAAGGAGAAAAAATGACTGATCCGCAAAAACTCATTTCCCACTTCCAGCGCACCCACTGGATCATTAAAGAACAAACCAAAGGACTGACCCATGCCGACACACTGTTAACGCTGCCATTCCGGGCCAATACGATGAATTGGGTACTGGGCCACATCGCCGACAATCGGAATGGAATCTTAAAGACCTTTGGCGAACCGCCCGCCCTGGACGCCGCGTTAGCCAGCCGGTATGCGCGGGAATCAGAACCTGTTACCAGCGCGGAGGACGCTGTGCCGTTGGCCGCGCTCCTGGCGGCCATTGACGACGCGCAAGAACGCATCGTTGCCGCATTAGAAAATATGACGGACGCAGATACGGCCGTCATCTACAACGAAAAGCATCAATTCACCGTCGGCGACCGGCTGGAATTCCTGCATTGGCACGAAACCTACCACGTCGGTCAGCTAGAAATCTTGCGCCAATTGGCAGGAACAGACGACAAAATCATCTGATAAAAGAAACCCGAAAGGTCTCCAAGACCCTTCGGGTTTTTGCCATGCCCATTCCTACCTATACACCTAATTTATTTACTTCCAATACATTATGGACAAGGCCCAAGCGTATCGCCATGATTTAGATGGGCGGGTACGGCCGATTGAGCTACCGTGATGGTATGCGGATTATGATCGCGGTTGTGGCAAAGGGTGACTTTACCTGCGTCTTCTCCCGGCGGCGGCGCGGGCGGCGGCGTTGGCGGAATGGCCGGCGGATTGGTCAGAACGATAATGCCCAGCACGGTAAGCTGACCGTCTTCGCCGATACAGGCGTAAATGACAATAACGCTGCCTTCTGTAATTTCGCCTTCAATCGTCACATCCTCGCCAAGTTGGAAGATAGGCCAACCGCCCACCTCCAATTGATCGTCGCTGAAGCTGATGACAACGGCCGTTACGCTAAAGCAACCTTCTCCCTCGCCACCATCATTGATAAGCGCGATTTGTTCCACCACCCAAGAGCCATCCGGCAAGATGGTGATAGTCACTTTAACCAGGTCGCCAACGTCAATACCCTCGTCAATCTCCGTTACCGCCGTCACACTCAACGGAATCCCGCTAACAATCCAGGGATCAATGTCATCAACCACGCCGTAGAATTCAAACGTTAGATGATCAGCCTCATCCAGCAGCTTGATTTCCTCAGCAACCCATGAACCGTCTTCCAGGATGACGCCTTCCACCTTCACCATGTCGCCAATCGCAATGCCATCCTCAATTTCCGTCCATTCATTGGTCTCAAAGGGGATGCCGGCCACAAGCCAGGGGTCAATACTTTCCACGGCGCCGGTAAACTCGAACCGATTTTCATCCACCTCGGCCAGCTTGATTTCATCGGCCAGCCAGGAGCCGCCCTCCAAAATCCAGCCTTCTACCTTCACCAAATCGCCGACAACAATGCCTTCTTCGATTTCGGTGTCGGCATCAGTGGCGATGGCCACGCCGGAGATAAGCCAGGGTTCGCCAATCGTTTCCACAACGCCAATAAATTCAAAGGGCATACCGGGCTGTTCATCCAGCAGGCGAATGCGTTTTGCCAGCAAAACGCCATCATCCTGAATGAGGCCGCGCACACGCACGCGGCTGCCCACAACAATACCTTCTTCAATGTGCGTTTCCTCGTCAATGGCAATAGTTTGCCCGGCAATAACCCAACTATCGTCGCCAATGGCCTCAACTTCGCCGGTGAGGGTGAAGCGGTTTGTGTTATCACGACGCAGCAGCGTGATGCGGTCGGCCAAACGCCCGCCATCAGGCAGCAGATGACCTTCTACGCGCACCCAATCACCCAACTGCGGGTCGCCAACGATGATTGTGTTTTCATCTGTTTGGAAGGTTTGCCCGCCAATGACCCATTCCGGGCCGATTTGCGTGACGCGGCCTCGGCCCAGGATGCGAAATGTGGGTTGGCTGGGCGCTTCGCCGGCAGGAATGGCGCTGACTTGTCCGGGCGCAACGGAAACGGTCGTGTCGGCGCCGGTAACGTCTACGCGGCCTTCACTGACGGCGTACTGCGCGTATCCTTCTTCTGTAACTTGTACCTGGAAGATGGTGCCGCGAGCGATGCCGGTTCCGTTGGGGGACATAACTTCGTAACGGGAGCCGCCATCGTGACGGAATTGGACATGATGTTCGCTGCTGCCCAGTCGTTGTGTCATAACGATGGTGCGGAAGCCGTCATCCGGTTTTTGCGCGTCGAGGCTGTCCAGCGAAAGTTCGGTGTTGGGGCCGAGGGTGGCCTGGCTGCCGTCGTAAAAAGTAAGGCTGGCCTGGGATAAGGCGCCGGTTCTGATTTGTTCTCCGGCGGATAGGGTGGCAGCGCGGGTAACGGCCGTCCATTCTCCGCCCTCTGTCTGTATTTCCACAAACCCGCGAATGTCGTCGAGAACGGCCGTTTCCGGTCTGAAATCGAGAGAGGTTGACAATATGGGAATGTAAATGGCGTTATCCGGTTCATCAACGGCCGCTGCCGTGTCGGATTCAGTGTCGGCGGGAAGGCCGGCGTCTTCTTCAGAGATTTGGGCAACAGGCTGTCCATCGCTGTTTCCCGCCTCAATGACGGCAGGGGCAGGCGTCTCCGCCGGGTTAAACAAGCCGCTCAATCCCCAAGCCAGTAAAACGAGCATCGCGGCTGACAAAGCAACGACAACGCTGCGGCGGGCGGTTGTTTGCATCTGCCACCAATGCAAAAGACGGGCGATAATTCCGGTAGAAGCCGTGCGCTTCTGCGGGTATTGCTGGATGAGCCGCTGCAGGTTGGCGCGCTGGACAACGGCCGTTTCCTCATCGAGTTCCGGGTAATCAACATGTTGCAGCGCGGTCGCCATCGCCAGCAGTTCGGCTTCCTGGGCGGGGATGTTTTCCAGCGGTTCGCCCGCTTCTAATCGTTCCAATAGTTCCTGTAAGCGTTCTTCTGATTCATTCATACCTTTACACCTCTTTCAGCGCCGCGCGCAGTGCAGTTAAGCCGCGATGCTGTAATGATTTGACGGCCGGAACCGTTTTATCCAACGTGTGGGCCACATCGGACAGGGAAAGTCCGGCCACAAAACGGAGGACGACCACTTCTTGTTGAATCGGATCAATACGCGCCAGCGCGGCCTGGACTTGTTCCAAAGTTAACCGCTGTTCAACAATAGGGCCTGGCTCGCTGCCATCGCCGCTAAGATTTTCGGCTTGTTCCAGAGGGGCTGGGAAACGGCCGTTTTCCGAGCGGCGATAGTCCACAATCAAATTACGCGCGATGCGATACAACCAGGCGCGAAATGGGACATTTGTTGGTTGGTAGTTGGATAAATTCGCCACCATGCGCGTAAAAATCTCACCGGTTAAATCCTCAGCCACCTGTTGGTCGCGGGCGCGCGACCACACAAACCGAAATATGGATTGATGGTGTGCGTCGTATAATTGACCAATGGCGTCCATGTCGCCCCTCTGGGCGCGTTCGACTAGTTGTGTATCATCTACTGTTGCCACGCAGCATCCTTTTTAGGAACGGAAATTAAATAACCTGCGGAACTGAGATTGGAGATTGGAGACTAGAGACTGGACTAATCTCTAATCTCTAATCTCCAGTCCCCAATCTCCTGTACATTATTAAATTCTCATTCCTTATGAAGACGTCTATGAAAGATAACGAAAGAGTATGGGAAAGGATTCAAATTGGCGCAACCGATTGACGGCCGTTCATTTGTTGATTAGACTTCACCTCCCAAACTAAAACTGGAGCAGCCCCATGACCCATCTGGCAAGCGATACGACAAAGCCGAATAAATCATTGAACAATGTGCCGCTTATTTTGATTGTACTGCTGCTGGTAGACAGCCTGCACTTTGTTTTTGCCCGGCTGTTACTGCCTTATCTGCCGCCGACAACCTCATCTTTTTATTACATGACGGTGGCAACGATGCAAATTTTTGCGTATGCGGCCGTTCGACGCCAGATTCGATGGCAAATTTTCCGGGAAAACGCCCGTTTTTTTCTCATTATTGGCTTTTTAATTGCCGCCGCCACCGCAGTCAGTTTCGCCTCTGTCGCTTATATTGATCCGGGAACAGCCTCTCTGGTAGCGCGGATGAATACGATTTTTGCTTTGGGGTTTGGTCTTTTCTGGCTCAAGGAACGGTTGTCGCCCGGCGAGAAAATGGGCGCCGTGGTCGCCATCATTGGCGTATTCATCATTAGTTTTCAGCCTGGCGGAGCAGAAGGGCACGTATGGCTGGGAACGGTATTGGTACTGACGGCTAACTTTACTTATGCGCTGCACGCCGCCATTGTCAAGCGGTACGGCGAGGAAATTGAATTCCTCAATTTTTTCCTATTCCGCATGATGACATCCATTTTCTTTTTGCTGATTTTCGCGGTTGGGCGCAGCGAGATGGTATGGCCGACAGGCTGGAACGTATGGTGGATTCTGCTGCTGGCGGGCACAATTAACGTAACGCTTAGCCGGTCGTTGTATTACATCGTTTTACGCCGGTTCCAGTTGAGTATTTTTACCATTTTGTTAACGCTCAGCCCGGTGGTGACAATTTTGTGGTCGCTGGCGTTGTTTGGCGTGTGGCCGTCGCCGCAAGGGTTGTTGGGAGGAACGGCCGTTATTCTGGGCGTCATCCTCGTTACCATTAGCAAACGCAACGGGACAGTCAGAACAGAATAACGTCCCTGTGTGTCTCCTTATTCCCAATCATGTACAATTACGCCCATGAACGGCCGTGTATCAATCAGACGACAATCCCAAATCCGATAGCTTCGTTAAAAATTGGGCTGGCGTCACAATTTGCGTATCTTCGAACGCCCCCAGTACCAGCAAATCTTTGTCTACACTAACCAGGTAATCAGCCCGCCCCAATTTAGCCCCAATCAGAAACATCTCATCAAATGGGTCTCGTACCATTCCCATCACATTTACATACCCCTCTACTCTTTCGCCCAACACGACGACAGCTTCTAAAAACTCTGGAATGCGGTTGGGAACATAAATCAACCGCTCTTTAAGCCAGGCGCGATTAAGAACATCCTCCAATTCGGCCAGTATAGCGGGCGTGTACAACAACGTGAACGCGCCATCCCGCCAATGGGCGATTATTTGGGCTGGCGAGCCATGCGGCGAAATAAGGCCGCTAACAATAACGCTGGTATCAAGAATTATTCGCATCAGTCAGCCCAGCCCGTTGTTGACGCGATTCCTGGATGCTTTCAGCAATGAGCGCGTCAATTTCTGATGCGGCAATATCACTTGTAGCTTGGTACACCTCTTGCTGCGCTTTCAAAAATCGTTCGCGCACCCGTGCCTGAGCGGCATCTACCAGGCTTTGATATCGTTCAACGCTCATGATGATGGCATACTCTTGACCGTACCGCTCAATCATGACGTCTTGCCGTTGGGTGACAACTTGATTCAGGATGGCTCCGGTGCGTTGTTTAAGCTGGGATAAGGAAATTGTTGCGGTCATATTTAGTCCTTAATAGACAAATTAGACGATTTAGACAATATGGACTCAGTGTATCATTTTGGAACTTACACTGTCAAGCAACCGCAGGTGCGTCGCACCTTTCAATCATGTACAATTGCGCCCATGAACGGCCGTGACCAAATCGCCGGCTCAGTCGAGCGTATCACCTTCTACAATGAGGAAAATGGGTACACCGTCTTGCGGCTCAAGCCGGATACGCGGGGGATGCTGCCCTTCAAATACGCCTCTGGCCGTGACGCCCTCATCACCGTCGTCGGCAATCTGCCGGAGCTGAACCCCGGCGAACACCTCAAACTCACCGGCAAATGGACATCGCACAGCAAACACGGCCGTCAATTCCAGGCCGAACTATGCGAGCAATCCCGCCCCGCCACCTCCGAAGGCATTAAACGGTATCTCGGCTCCAGCCTCATTCGCGGCATTGGCCCGGTGATGGCCGAACGCATCGTCAACCGCTTCGGCGAAGAGACGCTGGCAGTCATTGACCATGAGCCGGATCGTCTGCTTGAGGTGCTGGGCATCGGCAAAAAACGAGTGGGGCAAATCAAAAAGGCATGGGTGGAGCAGCGGGCTATCAAAGATGTGATGCTGTTTTTGCAATCGCACGGCGTTTCTACCAGTTTGGCCGTCAAAATCTACAAAAAGTACAAGGATGACTCGCTGGCCATCGTGCAAAACACCCCGTACCGGCTGGTGCAGGATGTGTACGGCATTGGGTTTAAGACGGCCGATAAAATCGCCCAGGCGCTCGGTTTAGCCAAAGATGATCCGGGCCGCATTGAGGCGGGCGTCGCCTACACGCTCAATCGCATGGCCGAGGAAGGGCACGTCTACATGCCGCAGGAGGATTTGGAGCCGGAAGCGTCGGAAATTTTGGGGGTGGAGACGGAAAAGGTAACGGCCGTTATTGATTCTCTGGAAAACAGCGACTTCATCAAGCGCGAAACCATCACATACAAAATTGGAAGGATGAAGGATGAAGGCGGAAAAGGCGGCGAGTGGCAAGTGGCAAGTGGCGAGTCGCCGACTGCCAGCAACCAGCAACCAGCCGCCGTCCGCGAAGAACGCGCCGTTTACCTGACGCCGATGTATTATTCCGAAATTGGGGTGACGAAC
>JANTHP010000195.1 GCA_024762395.1 Anaerolineae bacterium
GCCGATCATTGCTTTTCCGGCGACAGCAAAAGGAGGCCAGTTGAGCCGCATTGTGCCTACGTTAAAGGATGGAGCGGGGGTTGTAACCACGCGCAATGATGTTCATTACGTTGTGACGGAGTTTGGTGTGGCTTCATTGTATGGTAAAACGGTGCGTCAACGCACGAAGGAGCTGATCAACATTGCTCATCCGAAATTCCGCGATGAGTTGACGCAGGCAGCGAAAAATCTAGGCTACATGTAGATGAAAAGATGGAGGCAGGGGCAGAGAGATAGAGAGGTAGAGGGATAGAGGATTTGTCCTTCTATCTCTTTTTTATGGGGTGTTGTTTGTGGGTAGGCTGACAAAGAATGTGCTGCCCTGCCCTTCACCGGCGCTTTCGGCCCAGATACGGCCGTCATGTGCTTCCACAATTCTTTTGCACAAAGCCAGCCCGATTCCTGCTCCTTTACGGGCCGACGCTGATCCTTTGTCCACCTGATAAAACCGCTCAAATATCCGCTCTATCTTATCTGGTGGAATCCCTTTTCCCTCATCCCTTACTGTGAAAATAATGTAGTTGCTTTGCGCTTGGGCGCGCAGTGTGATTGCACTGCCTTCGGGGCTGAATTTCAACGCATTATCCAGGAGATTAGAAAGCACCTGATTCAACATATTCAAATCGCCCATCAGATATGGTAAGCTGATTGGAATGTCTAACAAAAGCTGCACTGATTTGTTCGTTGTTAAAACTTGCCAGGCCTTTGCGGCTTCTGCCAGGAAGCTCTGCGGATTGATTTCTTCCAGTTTGAGAGCATGTTTGTCAATAGTTTGTAAATTGAAGAGGCGGTTGATGAGGAAGAACATCTGATCGCCTTTTGTTTCCAGAATTGTGAGCGCGTCGTGTTGTTCCTCTGTTAACTCGCCAAACAGCCCGTCTTGCAGCAGCTCTGTATATCCTTTGATGAGTGCCAGCGGAGAGCGCAGATCGTGGGACACGTTTTCTATCATTTCATGTTTGGCGCGCAGTAAATCTTGCAGTTCTTCGTTGCTGTGCTCCAATTTTTGGTGAAGCTGAGATTGGTTGATGGCGATGGTGAGGGTTTCGGCGACTTCGCGGAGAATAATGATATGTTCTGGTATGAAGGTGGGGGGATCATCTGTGGCCAATTGGAGTATTCCAACTAGCGTTGACCCCATGACCAATGGCAAGTTTATATAGGATTGGATGTTTTGCTGCTGCCAGCGCCGTTCCACTGGGGTTAGATTGGGCAGTTCATTTAATTGCTCAATCAAAAAGAAATGGTTTAGCGCATGATTGTTTTGTCCAACGAATTCAGTATATGGGAATTCTTGCCCTGGTTGTAAAAAGTGGCGTATTCCGTTATTTGCTGTTGCCAGTACGCGCAGTTTTTGCGTTTGCGGTACATTTAGTAAAATGTGCGCTTGTTGGAAGGCGGTTAGGGACTGGAGATGGGTCAAGGTTGCCTGGGCCATTTCTTCTGGAGAGTGGGTGGCTAGGATGGTTTGGTTGATGGCGTTGATGGCGGTTAAACGGCCGTTTTGCTCATACAGCGCTTTTTCCATCTCCTTGCGTTGAGAAATATCATGAAGAATGATGACCCAATTCACCTCGTCGGTTTTGTTTTTCATCAAAACTGGCTTCCCTCTCATTTGGATGTGTCGCTGCAGTAAGGTGTCGTAAGTTTCGGCTTCGATGATGTCGTCATTTGCCGTTTTTTGTTTGGTTTGTTGTAGAAATGATTCAAGCGGGCAAGGTTTAGCGCAGACCGGGTGAACCAGCGTGTGAAAATCTTTCCCTTTCACATGCGTTACCGATCCCAGTCCCCATGTTTCAATGGTACGATTGGCGCGGATAACACGGCCGTTTTCATCCACCACGCAAATCAATTCAGGCAGAGCATCTACAGTAGATTCCCATTCCTGTTTGGCCCGTTCCACTTTAGCAAATGTGTTTAGCAATGTACTCTTGGCTTCCGGGTTTCCCCTAAATTTTTTGAGCAGCGATGTCATTTCGTCGCTTGCTATTTGCTTGCTTGGGGTGTCATCTTTTGCCAATGAGAAATTCATAACGTCCTTAGAAAATTAGTAGCTTTTCAGTCCCGGCGACAGTCACTTTCTCCAGCGGAGTTAGCCGGGGCCACGATGTTTATAAGCGACTGTTACCTCTGGTAGCTGTAATGTTGTGGCGTTTATTGTAACCCACAACCATTACATTTTCCGTTACAGAACTTTGCAGACAGTAGGATTGTAGTCATGTTGATAGTAAAGATTAGTTGTAACTATTCAGGTATTTCTCGACTATTTTATGGAGAAAGTGACTGTCACCTTGGTAGTTACGGTTTACTTTGGAATAGGTGAATTATAAGCGGATGTTATTAAAAATAAAAATAGGGACGACTACAGTCGCCCCTACACTGTTTTGCTGGGAATTTGGTGTATTTATGCAGGTACGGCCGTTCCCATCCCTACCTCATACCCATGTTGCAAAACCAACTTATTTGCTTCCAGTAGATGGTGTTTGCGCTTGGGTAAATGATCGTGCAGCGTTTGCAGCAAATCGTCGAGGGAGAATAACGGCCGTTTTGCCAACAACGCCCCCAATGCTGCCATATTCGCCATCTTTGCCGAGCCAAAATCCTTAGCGATCTGGTTGGCCGGCACCTCCACAATAGTAATATCCGTCCGTTCCGATTGTTCAGAAACGAGGGATGTATTCACGATGAGAACGCCGCCCGGCTTGACCAACGGCTCATATTTCTCAAAAGAGGGCAGATTGAGGACAATGGCTACATCCGGGCGGGCGACCGTCGGCGCGCCAATTTCCTCATCGCTGATGATGACCGTGCAATTAGCCGTCCCGCCGCGCATTTCCGGGCCGTAAGAGGGAATCCAGGTCACATGCTGTCCTTGATCCATGCCGGCATACGTTAACAACTGCCCGGCAAAAAGAACGCCCTGACCGCCAAAACCGGCAATAATGATTGAGGTTTCCATAGTTATAATCCTTTTCAAACTTAGCATGAAGCGCCTATTTCATATTCACGCTTCACATTCTACGCTGTTTCCAATGTCGGCTGATTGTCCAGCTTCTCAATTTCTTCTTGCAAAACCTGACCCAGCCGCATAATTCCGGTTTCAATTTCCTCCGGTTTAGCGTTGGAGAAGTTGAAACGGCCGGTGTTGCGTCCGCCGCCATCGGGATGGAACGCGGTTCCGGGTACGAAGGCCACCTTATTAGCGATAGCTTTTTCCAGTACGGCCGTTGCATCCAATTCCTTAGGCATCGTCACCCACAAAAACAGGCCGCCTTGGGGATGCGTCCACGTCACCGACGGCGGAAAATATTTCTTCATCGCCGCCAGCATCACATCGCGCCGTTCACGGTAAACGCGGCGAATAACCTGTTTATGCTCATCCAGGAACCCGTCTTTTACCACTTCATAAGCTAACATCTGCGTCAGCGAACTGGTGTGCAAATCGGCCCCTTGTTTAGCCGTGATGCAGCTTTTAAGGACATCGCGCGGCGCAAACATCCAGCCCAGGCGTAACCCCGGCGCCAGCGTTTTGGAGAACGTGCCCAAATAAATAACATCGCCGCGATAAAACCCATTTTCATTGGTTTTTTTGGGGCGGCTGGCTTGCAATTCAGCGTCCAACGCCACCAGCGGCGGCAAATGTTCGCTTTCAAAGCGTAAATCGCCATAGGGATCATCTTCAATGATGGGAATGCCGTACTGATCGGCAATTTTTATCAAAGCGTGCCGGCGCTCCAAAGACAATGTGACCCCTGCCGGATTTTGAAAGTTGGGTAGGATGTACATAAACTTCGGCCCGGCACGCAGCGCTTCTTCCAGCCGTTCATCCACACATATGCCGTCAGCGTCAACGGGAACAGAGATATAGTCGGCCTGGTACGCTTTCCAGGCTTGCAGCGCGCCCAGGTACGTCGGGTTTTCGGTTAAAATCACATCGCCGGGATCAATCATAATCCGGCCAATGAGGTCGAGCGCCTGCTGCGCGCCGCTGGTGATGAGAATGTTATCGGCTGTGGCTTCGATGCCGTAGCGGGACATTTTGTCGGCGATGAATTGGCGCAGCGGCGGGTATCCTTCTGTTGGACTGTATTGCAGCGCCTGGGCACCTTTTGTTTCCAATAGGCGGACGACGGCCGTTTCAAATTCCTGAATGGGGAATATCTCCGGAGCCGGCAGGCCTCCCGCAAACGAGATAATATCCGGCTTCTGCGTCAGCTTGAGCAGCTCACGAATGACCGAACTGCTCATCCCTTGCATACGTTGAGCATACCGATGTTTCCAGGGGGTTGTCATGGTTGTCTCCTTGTGGGTCTGCAAGTGTGCAAGTATGCGGGTTCTCACCCGCTCACCTCTTCACCCCGTCACCTCTGCCCCCGCTTCTTCTGCAACTCATCAGCCACCTTGTAATCGCCCAAGGGATATTGCGGAACCATACTGTCCCGTACCCAGGCAAGCGCATCAATGGGCGTCATACCCCAATTGGTCGGGCACGAGGATAGCAGTTCCACGATGCTGAAGCCCAACCCCTTGATTTGCGCCTCAAAAGCGGTTTTGATTGCTTTTTTGGCCTGGATAATGTGGCGCGTATCATGTAAGCTGCGGCGTACACTGTATGCCGTCCCCGGCAGCCCGGAAAGCAGCTCAGCGATGTGCATGGGATACCCCGTGGTGGCTACATTGCGGCCATTTGGCGAGGACGTGGTGACTTGCCCTTCAATGGTTGTGGGCGCCATCTGGCCGCCGGTCATGCCGTAAATGGCGTTGTTGATGAAGATAACGGTGATTTTCTCGCCGCGGACGGCGGCATGAATGACTTCGGCGATGCCGATAGACGCCAGGTCGCCATCGCCCTGGTAGGTGAAGACGACGCTGTCGGGGTTGACGCGCTTGAGACCGGTAGCCATGGCCGGCGCACGGCCGTGCGCCGCTTCTGCCCCGTCTACATCAAAATAGTTATAAGCCAACACCGAACAGCCTACCGGGGCCACTAAAATAGTCTTATCTTGCACGCCCAATTCGTCCAAAACTTCGGCCACCAGCCGGTGAGCAATGCCATGCGTGCAGCCGGGGCAGTAATGGGTGTGCGTTTCGTCCAGCGAATGCGGACGTTCGTACATGAGTTTTTCCGTTGGTTTGAGGACTTTTTCCTCAGATTGTTGGAATGCTAGAGTTGCCATGAGCGTCCTCCTAATTAATTTGTGCGGCCAGATTCTTTTGCCGCCACATATCGCGTACTTTTTCTTCAATCTCTTCGGGCAGGGGGATGATGCCGCCCGGACGGCCCAGGAACTCAATTTCCGCCTGGCGGCCAACCGATTCGCGTACATCGTGAATCATTTGCCCGGCGTTCATCTCCACGCTGAGGAAGGTGGAAACGCGGTCGGCCAGTTCGCCCAATTGTTGGTAGGGGAAGGGCCACAGGGTGATGGGGCGGAAGAGGCCGACGGGAATGTTTTCTTCGCGTAGATGTTTGACGGCCGTATGCGCCACCCGCGCTGCCGTACCATAGGCCACAATGACCAATTCGGCGTCGTCAGTGTAGAGTTCGTCGTACCGCAGTTCGTTTTTCTCAATGACAGCCAGTTTTTCTTGCAGAATGTCGTTGAAATCGGCCAATGGCTGTGCGCCCAGACGAATGGAGGTGACGATGTTTTTGTCTCGATTGCCTTTGCCCGTCAGCGCCCATGACGGCCGTTCCGTTGGCAGTTCGCGCATGGGAGGTAGCTCTGCCGGTTCCATCATTTGCCCAATTGCGCCATCCAGCACCATAAACACAATTGTGCGGTACTTCTCGGCCAAATCGAATGATAAGACCATCAAATCAATCGCTTCTTGAATGGTGGAGGGGGCCAGGACGATGGGGCGGTAGTCGCCGTGTCCGGCCGTTTTAGTGACCTGGTTATAGTCAGATTGCGAGGGTTGGATATTGCCCAGTCCCGGCCCGCCGCGCATCACGTCTACAAAAACGGCGGGCACTTCAGAACCGGCGATGTAGCTTAACCCTTCTTGCATTAGGCTGATGCCGGGGCTGCTGGAGGACGTCATTACGCGGACGCCGGCCGACGCGGCTCCGTACACCATGTTCACGGCGGCGACTTCGCTTTCGGCCTGGAGGAATGTGCGCCCCAGTTCCGGCATTCGTTTTGACATGTGTTCTAACAATTCTGTTTGCGGCGTGATTGGGTAGCCGAAATACGCCTGACAGCCGGCGCGAATGGCGGCTTCGGCAATCGCCACATTTCCTTTTAGTAGTTCTTTTGCCATTTGGGTTTCTCCGTTATTAGAGGTTGGAGAGCAGATGTTGGATACAGAGTTGCTGTCTAATCTCCAATCTTCGTTCAGTGGGGTAGATATTCTACAACTGTTAAGCTCCAGAGGTGACAGTCACTTAAAACGCATCGCGCTGTGGTGAGAACCTTTGGGAAAGTGACTGTCACCTTTGGAGTTACGATGTTCTTAAATGTTAAGCGGGGGTAACGGCCGTTCGCGCGGGGCGCGGCTTTTTTTGCGGCAGTTCACGGTAGACTGTGATACACGCATCGGGGCATGCCACAGCGCATAAGGCGCAGCCTGTACATTCGTTGTCATGCTCCATCAGAAAAACGGGGCGATACCCTTTGCTGTTAAACTCATCAGACAAGGCCAAAACATCTTGCGGGCAGGCGTTGATGCACAACTCGCACCCTTTGCACCGCTCCACGTCAATTACTACACGTCCTTTTGCCATACGTCACTCCTTTCTGAGATTAGTCTCTAGTCTTTAGTCTCTAGTCTCTAGTATGTTATTAAATTCTTAGTCATGACAGTTAAGCAAACAAGGAACACCGGATAGCCCGCTGTTCCTTGTTGTTAATGTACCGCTTGTATGTAAGTAGAGTTGGTAACAATTCGTTGAAATAGTGTTGAAAATTAGCTAAATCATCGTTAATTGTTTTGAATAACAACTTTGCTCGTATTATGTGTTAATTAAAGAGGTGGGGGTAGTGACAAATGTCATGAATTTTGGGCGGAAATGGCACAAAAAACAGGGGCGGAAATGTGAGGGCGGGGGACGGGCGAGGGTGTGGGCATACGTTAAATGATGCCCACACCTTCGCCCGCCGACGGCTATGCTTCGATGATTTCGTAGGTCAGGCTGATGGGTATGATTGGGGCCAGCATGGCTTGAGCCGGGCAGTAGATTTTTTCTGACAGTTCGATAGAGCGTTCAACGGCTTTCGGGTCAATCTCTTTGCCCCAAAAGGTGTATTTTATGGCGATGGATGTGAATACTTTGGGGTGTTTTTCGGCACGCTCGGCGTGGGCGGTAACTTCAAAGCCGGTGACGTTTTGTCGTTTTTTGCGCATGATGGAGATGACGTCCATTGCTGTGCAGCCGATCAATCCTTCTAGAATGAGTTCCATTGGGCGCGAACCCTGGTCGTCGCCGCCTACGGAAGGATCGGCGTCTAAAATGACGTCGTGTCCGCTGTCTGATGTGGCTGTGAAGTGCATACGGCCGTTCCATTTCATTGTTGCATCCATAAAAAAGTCTCCTTGTCTTGTTAATCGTTTGGAAAGGTCACGCCTTTCTTGGGGAACCTATCAAGTGAATACGCCGCCTTCGGCCACCTTGCCGCACTGATTGCATGTAAGAAGGAACAGACCATCGTAATCCAGCGTTCCCACAATGCAGTTGGGGCAGGCGTCGCCCGGTTTAAGTGCAACAGCGCATGTATCATTGGCGTTATCTTTTTGCCACCAATGCTTTTGGGTTGTCTCCTCGTTTTCTTGGACGAGGCTGAGTTTCGGTTGTATGATGCTCATTGCATTTGGTATAATGCCCCGTTTTGGGCGATTTTTATGCGTATTGTTCTTTCGTCCGTTGGTTCGGGGGCTGAAATCTTCCCCGTACCATTTATTGGATAGTAATTGTACCTTTTTGGTTACACTGGGCTAGCTGTTCCACAAATGATACACCAAGTTCCGTTATTTGAGTGGAATTTTTCTTACGAATGAGTGATTTTTCGGAAAAACCGGCAGACGAGCCGGTTGAATTGGATGAGGGACAAACACGCTGCCCTTATTGTGACAGTGTTGTAGAGGCGGGCGCTGACCGCTGTCTTATGTGCGGTAAACGGCTGCCGGAGAAGACCGCGTCGGAAGAAACGGCCGTATCCCCCCCTCCAATCGAACCGGCCTCTGCTTCCAAGCTGCCAACGCCATCCCCGGCAGAAATCCAGGATGTGTTCGAGGAGGTTACGCACAAACGGGCCGCACCGGCTCCTTTTGGGTTGACGGCCGTTCTCGTTGCCATCATCATCGTTCTGGGCGCGTTGGTTCTGCGTTCCCAAGGAGCTGGCATGACGGCCGTTCCGGCTCCCACCATCACCCCCATCCCGCCTACGCCTACCTGGACGCCTACCTGGACGCCGCTGCCGACCCATGCGCTGCCGGCAACGGCGACGCCAGCGGCAACGGCCGTACCCTCAGCCACCCCCACACTCCAGCCGCCCCAGCCCCACACCGTCAGCAGCGGCGAAACTTTGATTGGGCTGGCGCTGCGTTACCGGGTTTCCGTTGAAAGCATTGCCGCGCTTAACGGCATGTCGCCCGATTCGCCTTTATTGGCCGATCAAGCCTTGTTAATCCCCTGGCCGACGCCAACGCCGCCGCTGGTTCCGGTAGCTACGCTCATCAATGGCGAAACAGTCATTGCCGATCCGACTGACTGCGAACGGTATGAAATCAAAACGGGAGATTCCCTATCGGCCGTTGCGGCCCGGTATGATGTGAATTTCGGCCTCTTTTTACTGGTGAACCGGTTGACAGAAGAGTCTATTCCGCAGCCGGGCG
>JANTHP010000196.1 GCA_024762395.1 Anaerolineae bacterium
AATTGGGTGATTTCCTGCCCGTCCAGCCATACTTCCCAGCCCAGGCCCCACGCGCCCAACGCCGGGCTTTCCCAGTTATCTTCCACAAAACGAATGTCGTGGCGGCGCGGGTCAATGCCAATCGCTTCCAGGCTCTTGAGGTACAGTTCTTGCGGGTTGCCGGGGTCTGGTTTGAGGATGACTTGCAGTTGATGGTGCATTTGCATCCGGTTGGGGTTATCGCCGAAACGGCCGTCATCCGGGCGCACGCTGGGTTCCACATAGACCACATTCCAGGGTTCCGGTCCCAGCACGCGCAGCGCCGTCGCCGGGTTCATCGTTCCCGCGCCAACCTGCACATTGTACGGCTGCTGCACCAGGCAGCCATGTTCTTGCCAATAATCTAGCAAGCGCAAAATAATTTCTTGAAAACTAAGCGGTTTTTTCATAATCGATCCTACTAATTTAACCAACTCGTTTTAGCGGATATATCGTAGCGCGATTTGGTAAATCGCGCAGAACGATTTACCAAATCGTTCTACGAAGACTCGGCAAAACTTGTTTGTCGCATTACTACGCCAATTTAGGCGTTAATTTGTAATTATCACGTTAATTTTATGTCTTTTCAAACGAGAGATTATAACAGGGGGGCATACCAGCGCAAAGCGTGGAACTTTTCACCCTTCACGGGCGTCTTACCAGGTAACAACACCTTTTACGGAGGATGCAGCCATGACAAAGAATGTAAGTATCGCTTTTGCAGCAGTTTTGGTACTGATTATCGTTTTGATGGGGATGGGAACGGAAACGGCCGTTGCCCAAGATTTAGTCGGCACACCCATCCCGGCCCCAATTGAGCCGCCCATGCCGCCCATCTGGAACTTCGAAGGCTTAACCATCGAATACCAGCGCGTCAACGTCGCCATTGAAGACCAGGTGGCGACGACCCACATTGAGCAGTTGTTTGTCAACGACAACGATTGGATGCTGGAAGGGACATACCTGTTTCCTTTGCCGGAGGGAGCGGCCGTTTCCCAGCTAACCATGTGGGTGGACGGCCAACCCATCGAAGCCAAAATTTTAGAGCAAGGCGAGGCGCGGCAAATTTACGACGAAATCGTGCGCCAACTGCGCGATCCGGCGCTGCTGGAATACGTGGGGACGCAGGCCATCCAGGCCAACGTCTTCCCCATCCCGCCGCGCGATAAACGCCGCATCGAAATCGAATACACCCAAATCCTGCCCGCCGAAAATGGGTTGATTCATTACGTCTATCCCCAATCCACCGATTTGTACACCAACACGCCGCTGGATGAGCAAGCGATCCGCGTCGAGGTGCGCTCCAATGAAGCCATTCGAGCCATTTATTCACCCAGCCACCCCGTTGCCATCAGCCGGGACGGCGATTTTCGCGCTGTGGCCGGCTATGAAGACGTCAATGTGACGGCCGATAAAGATTTCGAGCTGTACTACACCGTCTCCCCAGAGGACATCGGCCTCAATTTGCTCAGCTACCGCGAATCGGGGCAGGATGGTTTCTTCCTGCTGCTGGTCGCGCCCAGTGTCGAGGCGGAGGAGGTGGTCGCCAAAGATGTGATTTTGGTCATGGACACTTCCGGCAGCATGGAAGGGGAAAAGATGGCCCAGGCGAAGCAGGCGGCGTTGTACGTCGTTGACCATCTCAATCCTGAAGACCGGTTCAACATTGTCAGTTTCAGTACCGGCGTTCGCAGTTACGCCCCTAATCTCGTCCGCGCCGACGACGCCGGGGATTACGCCGTTTTTATCAACAGCCTGGAAGCGGTTGGCGGCACAAACATCAGCATGGCGCTGCTGGAAGCGGCTGGCCAGGCTGACTCGGAACGGCCGACGACGCTCATCTTCCTCACCGACGGCCTGGCAACGGAGGGCATCACGGAGACTGATTTGCTGTTGGATGCGGTAAAGCAGGCAGCGCCGCATAACGTGCGTCTGTTTGCCTTTGGCGTGGGCGATGACGTGGACCCGGTTTTGCTGGATAGCCTGGCCAAAAATCATCGCGGCACGACGACGTATGTACGGCCGTTCGAGAGCATCGAAGAAGAAGTAAGCGGTTTTTACGCCAAAGTCAGCTCGCCGGTGCTGGCCGACATCAGTTTGGACTTTGATGGGATTGTGGTGGAGCAACTGTATCCGCAAGAGCTGCCCGACCTGTTTGCCGGGACGCAGTTGGTGTTGACGGGGCGTTACCGCGAGGGCGGCCCGGCGACGATTACGCTGACGGGCGAGGTGAACGGCCGTCCCCAGACTTTCACCTATCCCGACAACAACTTCCGCAACAACGGCGGCGATGAGTTTATCCCCCGCCTGTGGGCGACGCGGGCCATCGGCCACCTGCTGACTGAAATTCGGCTGCGCGGCGAGGAGCCGGAACTGGTACAAAGCGTCGTCAATCTCAGCATCCGCTACGGCATTATTACGCCGTATACCAGCTACCTCATCGAGGAAAATGACATTTTTAGCCAGACCGGACGCAATACGATTGTGGACGATGTGATGGAAGAAGCGGAAAGGATGATCGAAGCGCCGGCAGCGGAAGCGGCGGTTGCGGAAGCGGCGGCCTCGGCCGATATGGCGGCGGCGGAAGCGCCGATGGCGTTCCCCACGGCTGCGGTCGGCAATACGGCCGCTGCCGGTGCGCCATCCGAGGAGAAAGCGGTAGGCGAACTGGTGCGATTGGCAGGCAGCAAGACGTTTGTCTTGCGTGATGGGGTGTGGATGGATACGGCGTTTGACGCGGATACGCAGACGCCGCAGAAGGTCGGGTTTGCTTCGGACGCTTATTTTGATTTGTTAACGGCCATGCCCGACCTGGGTCAATACTTTGCGCTGGGCGAACAACTGTTGGTGGTCTATGCCGATCAGGTATACCAGGTTGTGCCTGGCGAGGGGGATACGGCCGTTACGCTGCCTGAGCCAACACAAATCAGCGAATCGGATGAGACAACGCTGATTGGCAAGGAAACGGCCGTTGCCCCCACAGGGCCGGAGCCTACAAAACCAGGGGCGGCCACTCTCCCGGCAAACAACCCGGAAGCGTCGTTTAATTGGGCGCTGTTTGGGGTGAGTTTTGTGCTGGGTCTGGCGGTGATTGTATTGTTAGCGGGGCGGTTGGTGGGGAAACGGCCGTAACTCGATAACCGGAACTGGAGACTGAGAATGGAAATTAAATAACCTACGGAACTGAGACTGGAGATTAGAGATTGGAGACTGGACTAATCTCTAATCTCCAGTCTCCAATCTCTAATCTCCAGCCTCTTTAATTCTTGGCAGCGTAAAACTAAAAACGCTCCCTTGTCCCTGGATGCACTCAGCGGCAACCGTGCCGCCTAATTTTTCTACAATTCGGCGTACAATCGAAAGCCCCAACCCATGTCCGCCGCTGTGATGTGAAGTTTTTTGGCGCAGTTGGGCAAAAGGTGCAAACAACTGTTCCTCTACATCGGGGTTGAACCCTTCCCCATTATCGCGCACATAGAATTGAACCATGCCATACGGCCGTTCCTGACTCCCCAATTGGATACAGGGCGGCGAACCGCCATATTTAAGCGCATTACTCAAGTAATTTTCCCAAATCTCCTCCACCCAGGGGGCATAGCCATACACCATTGGCCACGTTTCCGGCAAAATGATTTCTGCTTTAGAATCAGTAATCATGTGGTTCAAACGCCGCAAAGCACCTGCCACAATATCTTGCATAACTAATGGCTCCACCGTCACCTCAGCCTTGCGAACGCTGGCTAGCAGCAGCAATTCCTGAATGATATTACTCATTTTCGTGGCGCTGGAGACAAGCGCATCCGCGACATATTTGCGCTCATCAACGGACAAAGCCTCCAGCTTAAATTGCAACAGTTCAGCAAAACCGACAACCTGAGACAAAGGATTTTGCAAATCATGGGCCACAGAATGAGCAAACGCATCCAAATCTTCGTTGCGCCTTTGCAAGTCATCTATTTGACACTCCATAGATTCAATCAGAAGCGCATGACCAATCGTCACGGCCGCCGATTCAGCCAGCGACTCGGCTAACTCCTGGTCGCCAGTATGAAAAGGCCGGCCGGTTTTATTGACGAATTCCAGAACCCCGATTGGAGAATCATCGGATAGAAGAGGAACAATTAACAAGGTACGCACCGTACCGCTTCCCAACGCATTAATGTCCGGCGCAGTCCGGAAATCCCCAGGTATTTCGGAGAGCATAAGGCTGCTCCCCGTTTGTGTAACCAGACTGGCAGCCCCTTCCCCAGGGTGAAGCCGTTGATTATCCTGGAAACAATCTAACCAAATATGAAAAGCAGACCTGCAAACCAAACTCTCAGGCGCATCCCTGTCCTGGAGCCATATAAGACAGCCTTCCACGTTCAATGTTTTTGTCATTTCCTGCGCCAAATAAGTTAAAACCGGCTGGATACTGCGTGTGGACAACAAAATTTGATTCGTTTCATGCAGCAAACGCAGAGCAGGATTATGATAAGAAAATGATTTTGTTTGTGATTGAGGTGAGCCAATCATGGTATTGTTTGTGTCCGTATACATCTTACATCTCCGCCTCTTAGACGGCGGCAGCCCAATAAAGTCACAAGACAACCTACATTGATGATATGGAATTCACACGCATATGTCTATATATGGTAGCATTTTATGGTAAATCCCTGCAACAGGGAAACAGGGAAGCGTCAATTCGTCGGGATGAACGGAGTCGGGGCTTTAGCAAAGGCCGGCTGAAACCTCGACTCCGACGAGACGTCGCTACCCTCAACAGGAAATGAGACGCCGATTCGTTGACAAGCTTACGGCCAATAGCTACACTGGCGACTATAAAAGCTTTTTGAATTTGTCAAATTTGGCTGAATTTGACAAATCTTCTTACAAAAAGCCAATTTGATTTTAGGAGATGTTCATGAACGCCGTAATCGTCATTCATTCGACCTTATCCAATACGGTCTGGTTGTTTTTCTTAGCGCTGGGCCTTTGGGGCATTTTCCGCGCCATGCGCGGGCAGGCTGTGGATGGCAGCTATCTGGGGGCGTTGGTTATTGGGCAGGTTTTGTACCTTGTTCAGGGCGCTTTGGGTGGGATTTTGTGGTTGAATGGCTTGCTGCCCAACACCGGACGGCCGACGATGCATGTGTTGTACGGGGCGTTTGCGGTTGTTTTTCTGCCGTTTGTCTATTTTGTGTGGCTGAAGGGGGAGGATGATTCGCCGCAGGCGCAGTGGGTACTGGCGTTTGCGACGTTGTTTTTGTTTGGCGTGGCTTTACGCGCCATTGCTGTGGGAGCGTGATTGTAAAATTGATAGTAACTACAAGGTGACAGTCACTTTCTCCAGAGGCAATGATCATGACAAATCGCTATATTAAGTGACTGTCACCTCTAAGACTTAGTAGTTACAATTGAAAAAGCGGCTTGCATAACTGCTTCATCCATACCAAAATGACGGGCAACGGCCGTTGCCACATCCCCATTTAGTTCCACATCAAACCGCTGCCCATTTTGAAACCGATTCAGCCGCCAGGGTTCCTCGCTTGAGTTGAACCGCCACATCGTTTCCGCCACAATTTTGTTGATGACAATATGATCCAGGAAAAATCCATCGGGACCGTAATCGGCCGTTGCGGCCACCCGGTAATCGGCGTCGGCGACAGGGGTGTCAATCAGGGTGAAGGCGTTGGGGTTAGGGTGCGGATGCTGGTTTACCTGGTACACACCTTGTCCATCGGGGATGACCGTATAGCGCATAAAAGTCGTCGCCCGGTACATGACGCCGCGCGCGCTGACAGGCAGCGGCGCGTGCAAGGGGTAGCCAGCGTCTACCAGCCATTTCATTCTATCTACAACTAAAATGATGGCCGTGTGGCAGCCAATTGTATCGCCCATGTTGTTGATGGTGAGGTAGCCATCGTAGCCCAGCGCGCGCAGCAGGCTGAAAAAGGCGTAATTGCTCTCGAAACAGGTTCCGCCGCCGCCGCGTTCCAGGTTATCGCGCCAAAATTCGTCGGGCCAACGGGGGCAAACGGCCGTATCCGCTGTCCTGGCGCGCTTCACAATACGAAACGCCGATTCCCAGGGAACGGTGCGGATGTAGGCATTGACCAGCGCTTCAAGCAGCGCTAGAGTCGGAAAAGTTGCCGGCACATTCAGACGGGCCAGAACGAGTTTGGTTAATTTTGGCGATAATGGTGGAGTGGTCATGATAGTATGATAGCAAACGGCGCGACGAAATTAAACTGGAAATGCGCTTGTGACCGGTTACGGTTGAACGGTTCCTTCTGCGGCCGCTAGTGTGGAATGGGAACGGCCGTTTTCAATACGCAGCAACGCCGGCGAAAGCGAACCGACAACAGCCATCAACACCGTCACAAAGCCGCCGACAATGTACCAGGAACGCACACCCAAGACGTCTGCAACCGGCCCGGCAATGATTAACCCCAACGGCGACATCCCCATTGACAAGCTGCTCAACAACGTAAACACACGCCCTTGCATTTCCGGCTCCACATTTGCCTGGAAAATTGCCAGAATTGGCCCATTTGTCAACGGCGTCATCCCGCCCATCACAAAACCGCCGGCAACTGCCAGAAAATAACCATTGGCCGGGGCCAATCCGATAAGCAGCACGCCTATCCCCATCCCCCACAACCCCAGCAGCGATGTGAATATGCGGCGCTTAAAGCCGCCCCAGGCGCTCAAAAGCGCGCCGCCCAGCACAATTCCGCCGCCCAAAACAGCTTCCAGCCAACCAAGATGCCAGGCCGTTCCGCCAAAATGGTTCGTGATAAGCAGGGGCATGAGCGAAAAAGCAGGTGTTAGGACCAAATTGATGATTGTCGCCATGCCCATAAGCATAAGAATCGCCTTCCAACCCCACACGTAACGCAGCCCCGCTTCCATATCCGCCCAAAAGGTAGAAGATTTCGCCGTCGAGTCGTCAGCCGCTTGTTCCGGTTGGGGCACGAAGATGAAAAACAGGGGAACGATGGCAAATAATGCCGTCACCACATCAATCATCAAAATGCCTTGTATAGGCATTATACCTAGTAAGAGCGCGCCCAGTGGCGCCGAGGCGATGTTTAATCCGCCTTGCAATGTCTGGTTTAGCCCCTGAATACGTGTTAACTGCGCCTCCGGCACCATGAGCGAAGTAGATGATTGCATCGCCGGCCAGTGGAAACCTCCGCCCAGCGACCGGACAAACAAGATGGCGAATACATGCCATGTCTGAACGGCTTCAATCCAGAAAAGATAAGCCAATACCAACGTGGCCAGCGCAACAACGCTGTCGGCTGCCATCATGGTCAGGCGGCGATTCCAACGGTCTACCAACACGCCGACAAACGGCCCCAGTACAATTTGCGGCAGCATCCCCGCCAGCGAAGCCATCGCCAATATCGTTGCTGAGCCGGTTGTTTGTGTCAGCCACCAAATCAACGCGAACTGTACCAATTGACTGCCTAACAACGAGATCGCCTGGCCTGTCCACAAAGTGAAGAAGGGCTTTAAGGATTGGGTATCAGATTGTCGAGACGGTTCTGTCATCATTTCAAAATATCCCGATAATTATTGTTGTAACTATACAGGTGACAGTCACTTTTTCCAGAGGTATTAGCCAAAGCCACGATGTTTAGTAAGTGACTGTCACCTCTGGTAGCTGTATAGATACTTATTGTTTTCGATGATGCGTGGGTTGTCTTTTAATGATGATGTAAATCATAAACAGAAATGTTTATTTTGTCAATAAATTTGTGAATATAATTGCTGTAAATGTTAATAATCTTAATTCAAGGGTAAATTTTTTATTTATACAGGGTGTCCATTTAATAGAACACAACGTTACACGGAGAATGCACAGAGTCACGCTGAGAACAGGGGGTCTCTTTTTTCTCTGTGGATTTCTATGCAACTGAACGCCTGCATGTGAGGGGTTTTTGGTTTGGAGAAAAGGGGCGCGTTTGCACTTTTGGGAACAGCAATTCCAATTCTGAGAATCTGAACTGGCAGGGGCAAAATGGCGGACTGAGATCGAGGCTAGACAGACGGCCGTTTCCCCCTTCCCGCTCATTCATGATACAATTATTGGTGGAGCTTGTTCTTGCAAGGCGGTGCAAAATGGCTGACAGCAACATCATTGACGTAACCGAACCCAATTTTGAATACGATGTCATCCAGCAATCGTATGACCTTCCCGTCATTGTTGATTTTTGGGCGACCTGGTGCGCGCCCTGCCGAATCCTGACGCCGATTCTAGAACAATTGGCAGCCGATCCCGGCCATATTTTCGTCCTGGCAAAACTCAACGTTGACCAGAACCCCAACATTGCCATGCGCTACCAGGTACAAGGCATTCCGGTCGTGATGGCGTTCCGGGAAGGGCAGGTTGTAGCCGAGTTTAGCGGCGCCTTACCGGAACCGCGCGTGCGCCAATTCATTCAAAAAGTGGCGCCTAGCGCCGCCGATAAGCATTTGAGTGAGGCCAACAGCCTGTTGGCAACCCGTCATTGGGTGGCAGCCGAAAACGCTTTTCGTGAAATCTTGTCCAAACACCCGTTTCATCCGGCAGCAACAGTGAATTTGGCGCGCGCTTTACTGGCTCAAGGCCAGGGATGCGAAGCAGTGCGCTTACTGAAAAGCGTATCCGATGGCCCGGAGTGGATGCAGGCGAAGACGCTGACGCCGTTAGCGCGGTATTTGTGCGACTCGTCGCAATTAGATGAGGGCTGGGAGGAAACGGCCGTCCTCATCGAAGTACAATACCGGCAGGTAAGTCGTATTTTAGAGCGAGGCAATTTTGC
>JANTHP010000197.1 GCA_024762395.1 Anaerolineae bacterium
GGGTGTTTCGGAAATTAAAATTCCCAAAACACGGCAGTAAACAAGGGATGATTATTTAGCTTGAGTAATCTTGCGTAAAATGTATAATGGCGCGGTTGATTACATGCGTCAACAATTTAATAGGCGCATTCAAAACATGCTGATGTCTGCCAATTCAGGTGGAGTCATTTTTCTGAGGAAAGGGATATGCTAATTTATGTGATAGCTGTTGTGGTTATTATCGTCATTGTTGTGGCGGCTATTGTTATGGCAAAGGGGACGGCGCGATTGGATACGGCCGTTCAACAAAACCGGGAAGCAATTGACAATATGGTTGTTGGGGAAGGATATGATGTGTCGCAGACGTTGGGTTTCAAAATCCCGCTTAATGCGGATTATGAAACGCAGGTAAGCGAAGCCCGTAAGGCGGCGGCTAAGCGGGCGGCGGCGCTTCCGCGCGGCGCAAATATGGGCATTGGACGATTGGGTCATGCACAGGAATTGAAGACAGCCTGGAAGGGAGTAGAACATGATCCGGTAACGGCCGTTAAAATTGCCGCCTATCATGGGTGGGATGGACTGCGTACCGGGGCCGTCATTACTGCGCCCGCTCCCGCTCCGGCCGCCAAACCTGCCCCAGCCGCAGACGGTAAAATCAGCCTGGTTCCCGGCAAGGATTATCCCGTCATCGAAATTACAGACGATATGTCCCCGGCTGACAAGCGCAAAGCGCGCGTTGCCAACGCCAAAGCCAAATCGGCAGCAATGAAAGCCGCCAAAGCTAAATCGGGCAGCAGCGCAGCGCCGGCTGCCGCCGCGCCAGCCGCAGCGCCAACTGTGCCGGAACCAAAATTGATTGAAATTACCGATGACATGTCGCCAGAGGCAAAGCGGAAGGCCCGTATTGCCAATTCCAAGGCCAAATCAGCTTACAAGAAGGCGTTAAAAGCTGCCGGTGTTGATCCGAAAGCAGCCGCAACTGCGCCAGCAGCTTCTTCTCCCGCTGAAGCGGTTCCTGCTCCTTCAACTGAGGCAAGCGTTCCGCCGCCAACCCTGGTTGAATTGACAGATGATATGTCGCCAGAAGAAAAACGGGCGGCGCGCATCGCCAACGCCAAAGCCAAGTCGGCTTATAAAAAAGCGTTAAAGGCCGCAGGGATTGATCCTAAAACAGTGAAAATTTAGACATTGTGCAGTTTCCAGGAGCGAATCTTCCTGGGGAACAAAAAATGAGCGCCTGACGTCTATTGACTCAGGCGCTTTTTGTTGGCTGCTTACTGCAACTTTCATGGGAAAGATGCGTAATAACGAGTATGGCTTTTTAAGTGAATTGAACAAGAAATCACGTAATTTAGTGAATTAGGAGATGTAAAAATGAGTGAAGACACCTACGAAAAAATTGATGTAGAGGAAGAATTAAACGAAAATGAGGGCAAAAGCTGGACGGAAGAGTTCACGGTTGCCGGTTCAGAACTGGTAGATGCGGTGAAAAAGCTTGTCCGTGAGACGACAGTACGCCGCATCGTCATCAGAAACGAGGCGAAACGGATCAATTTTGAATTTCCGTTGGCGCTGGGCGTTGTGGGTATTGCGTTAATGCCCGTCTGGGCGGCCATTGCCATGATTGCCGCGTTGGTGACGGACTGCACGATTGTTGTAGAGCGCGTTGAAAAGCAGCCTGTTGCTGAGTAAGAATTAAAGGACGCGGGTGAACGCTGATGACGCAGATTTTTATCTGTGTTCAGCCGCGTTTATCCGCGTCCAATTTTTGTAGTCTTGTGTGCGCTTCATCTTTCCCCCGTTCCAGCGCATACAAAGCCCCATATCCCTCAATCACCAGCGACGCCGACACCAGCCCCATTTTCGCGGCCCGAATCGGATCGCCGGTTTGCGCCAGGCCGACCATGAAGCCGCCGCAGAAGGAGTCCCCGGCCCCGGTTACGTCAATAACTCTTGGGTCATTAGGGGGCTGATAGGGGTGGAGGTGGGTGCGCCGCCTGCGTTGAGCGGCGACAGGAAGTTGCAAGCCGAAACGGCCGTTTCCCCCTTCCATCACCAGTACGCCATTCGCCCCATTTTTAATCACTACCAACGGCACGCCCCAATCGCACAACTGTTCCGCCGCCTCCCATAAATCCACATCCGAGCCAAACAGAGAGCGTACTTCCATGTCGCTGGGCAGGAAGGCGTCGAGCTGTGGCAGCATCTGGCGGATGTAGTCGGCGCGTTCGGGAATCATGTACCGTTCGCCGGGGTCAATGCTGATTTGGCGCACGCCCCGCTGGCGCAGGATGGCGGGGATGTGGCGGTGGGTAGCCAGGGAAAGGGGGGAGATATGAACGGCCGTTGCCCCATCATACGCATCCGGCCAATCGGCGGGGCGCAGGGCCAGCGGCTCATACACATCCGGGTCGTCTTGGCCGGGGGTGGAGTGGATGTAATCGGCGAGGGCGGGGGGTAACGGCCGTCCAATGCGTGCAAAATGAGCGGCGGGATTGGTATCGTCACGACTGCCGTCCGGCGTGTAAGCGAAAAAGGTGCGGTGGTCTTGCCGGCCGGGAATGCGGATAAGGCCGTCAGTGTGGAGGGGGAACGGCCGTAACTGCGCCAACCACGCCGCCGGATAATTTTCCCCCATCCGCGCCCACAACCCCACCTCATCCGACCACAGCGCCGCCCCCACCGCCGCATACAGCGCATTCCCGCCAATCTGGTCTACACGCGCCTGTCCGTCATGCGTGATGAGATAATCAATGCGTAGGCCGCCGCCGGTAACGAATTGCGCCATTATAATTCGGTGAGCCATTGACAAACGGCAATCAATTGGGCCTCATCGGTTAGATTGGCAGCATTAGCCAGGCTGCCCTTTTTAAGCTGATTGTAAATTTCTTGCGCCATAGATTTGGCAATCGCCGCCCCGATGAAGAATGTTTTGGGGTTGAACCCCTCATACGCAAAAGCCGTTCGGATTCTTTCTAGAGCCGAATTAGCCGTTTTCCAATGCTCATCGGCCCCCGCCGGATCAATCCCGCCCTTCAATTCGCCCAGAGCCACGTATTTCTCAGGTCGGTAATGACAGGATGATTCGTTTCGTCCTAATTGTAAATCTTTTGGCGCGGCGTCAAATAGGCATAAGTCCACATTCTTTTGGACAATGGGCACAGTTAAATTGTAGATCAACAAACGACTGCCTCGTGCACTTGTCCAATGAAGCCCACGAAAGCGAAACTCAATGTCGGCGTTATCCTTGTCGCCTGTAATCCATTGGCGCGACTTGGAATCAAGCCATGAGAAAGGTTTGCCAGCGATGGAAAGAGTGGCGATAAGCATTCGGCTGAGTTTGCGTTCCGCCAAAAAACCGGCGGCATTCCGCATCTTTCCTCCGAGCGAATCGCCGCGCGTGAGCAGAAAACGATAGACCAACTCATCAATAAAATCTTGTCCCGCAGGTTCTAAAAAATTCTCGATGAGTCCTTGAATTGCGTTGGTTTTATCCTTATCAGTTAGATGTCCGGCCGCCTTCTCAGACACGCCGGCGGCGGTTAAGATGGCGGGGCGAATTTCAGTGAGAGTAAGAAGTTCGGCGGGACGCTGCGCCTGAGAAGCCAGCGCTTTTAACGCTTTTGCTTCTTCGACATAAGGCGTTGCTTTGCGATTTTTCTCCAGCGCCAAAGCAACGAAACCGGCGCGTACTTGTTCATAGGGCGTTACCAGAGATGAGGCTGAATTGAGATGCTGATAGCTGGATACTGGCATGAGGGAATTTTCCAAAGAATTAATGTTGACTCTACCGAAAAAAACACCAAGACACGAAGTCACGAAGGAATTTACCAGAGAATACTTTGTGCTTTTGTGTCTTCGTGGTAGTTTTTTTCGGTGAACTCAAGGTTTTTTCCAGATAGTGATACTTTTTCGCAGGGCGCGACGGCCGAATTTACCCATTTGCTGGCTGCTATTACCCTTGCGCTGTGGCAGCACGAACACTTTAACCGGGACGAAACCGACGGCTTCGGCCAGATTTGTACTTAGCAAATCTACGGGAATAACTTCACCGGCATAGCGCACATTGTCATTGACAAAGGCAACATGAGCGTTGCTGTGACAGGTGCGATGTAGTTCGGCAAAAATAAACGTGAGTTCAGCAAAGTATTGCTGAATCATTCTTAGGACACCTTTGTTGTTGATATGTCCTAATTGGTTGCGGATTGCTAACGCTTTTTCAATCTCATCAAGCGTCTCGTTTTGCCAGATGATGTCTGCGATGCGTGAAAAATCCTGTTCACGATCAATGGATTGATAAAATTGCCGTAATGTTTCTAGTTTGGGTTTGTTTTCGACGGTGCAAGACAGCATTTCCTGGCGTAAGCGAAAAATATCGTCGCCAACATTTAGGAAGGCTAATTCCAGAGCGTAGGTTCGGGTGTAATCGTACCGATTGGCGTAGGGGGGCGATGTGATGACGCCATGAAAGCGGTTCGATTCAAGGAGCGGCAAACTGTAAAGCGCGTTGCCGGCAATGAGTTCTTGCTCGCTTGTGTCGGGAGGGGATTGTTGCAGACGGGATATGTCCCTGATGATTTGATTGAATTTTTGTAGAAATGTTTCTTTGACAGTGGGAAGTCGGCCTTTGTGAATGCCTTGAACCGGTTTCTTTCCTTGAGCGATACGGATTTGGTTGCGCTGGATGATTTTTGGGGCACGGCCGTCCCAGCGTAAGTACTGCCCATCTTTGCGTGTGTAGCTCACATCTTCCAAAATACTCATCAAAATGCCCCGGCAAAGCAATTTTGTTGTCTGGCTTATTGCCATTTGCTCAAACCAACTGGCATAATCCATCAGCGCTTGTTCATTTTCTGTAGGAAAAGCGCTTTGGGTAATGGTTAGATGGTCGAATGGCCTGTTTGTTGTTGGTGGCGGTTTTTTCTGTACTTGAGTGCGCACGGCCGTTAATTCATCAATATCATACTCAAAAACGCGCGATTTGGTTTGCCATGCAAGATGGCAGTGAGGCAATAGTTCAATGCCGACAGCATTGATGCCCAGCATTTTAGCTTGCAACAATGTCGTCCCCGATCCGGCAAATGGATCCAGGATCGTTTGACCCGGTTGGATGTCAAATTCATTGATGAGTAGTTCTACCAATTGCGCTGAAAATCCTTCCCGGTACTTTATCCAGTTATGCAACGTCTCTGTTTTGTTTGCCTGAAAGCTGACCAGTTGACGATTAAAAAGGTCTGATTCTTCCAATAAATGAGCGTATTGCTGTTCCAGGTAAAGACGCGCCGTTTCCACGCACACGCTATTGTGCGAGAATGAATTTTGAACCAGATTTCGCGGCAGCGTTGGAGTTGTCAAAGGTAGGGTTAATTGGCGCATGACGGTATTGTAGCATTGAGGGGCATGAAACGTAAAACGTGAAACGTGAAATTGTCAACCACCACGCATCACGCATCACGCATCACGTTTCACGTTTCACGCATCACGCTTCAAATGTTTAATGCGTTTGCTGGTGCGAATGCGCGAGACGCCGCCGCCGCCTTCTTTGCTGCGGCCGCCGCCAAAGTTGCGGAAATAGGGTTCGCCGATGGCTTCAGCGCGGTAGGCGGCGAATAAAACGCCGGGTAAACAGGCCAGCAGGGGCGAAAATGCTTCGCGGACTGGCCCGGCGATGGGTAGAAGGGCCTCTTTGTCGGCCGTTTGGCCGATTTTGCTTGTTGCCGGGGCGATAACTGCCACCCGACGGCCGATCCGCTTAGCCGCCGCTGCCACTTCCAACGCCCGGCTCTCGTCCCAGCCGCCGGCGCTGATAATGAAGGTGGGCGTGCCGGCTTGTTTGGCGAAGTATTGCAGGTGCGCCCATTCTTCGGTGTCTTGGGGAACGGCCGTATCCCCACTCGCCTCCAACAGTTTCGCCGCGCTAAACAATGCCGTACCATAATTCGGCCCCGCGCCCAAAAAGACAAACTGGCCGGCGTCCAGCCAATCCTGCGCCAACTGGCGGGCAATCGGGTCGCTGGCGGCGATGGTTTGCTCCATCAAATCGGCCGTGTCGGCTAATTCGCGGCGTAGTTGGTTGGCTTTGGTTTTGGTAAGATGGCCGCGCCGTTGGCCCAAATGGATGGCGGCCAGGTAAAGCGCCAACTGCGAAGCAACATAACTGCGCGTCCCCGGCACAATCATCCCGGCCAACTCATCGGGAAGGGGAGGTACGGCCGTTTTCAACACAATCTCCGCCGCATCTGCCAGCGGGCTGGATGGATTACCCGTCACGGCGACGGCCGTTGCGCCCGCTTGCCGCGCCATCGCCAATGCCTCTACCGTCCGGCTGGCCTGCCCGCTCACCGACACAGCAAGCATGAGATTTGTCCCGTGCCTTGATTCCGGCAGAAAACCGGCGGCGTAACGGGCGAATTGCATCGCCGTCATCGGTTCCGTCGGCAGCCCGGCGGCCTGTTCAAAAGCCAGCTCAGCATTTAATGCCGCATGATGGCTGTCGCCGCATCCGGCAATAAAGACGCTTTGCACTTCTTCGCACACTGAGCCGGGCAAGGCGTACTCAATAGCGCCAATGAGCGGGTCAATCATCGCTCGAATCAGGTCGGGCAGGGTATCGGCTTGTTGATGTAAAGGGGTTCGACTCATTTGAACGCGAGGCGTTGGTTAGGCGTTTGGTGGCAGCGAACGGCCGTACACCACATTAACGCCTTTGATACGGCCGATAAGCGCCTCCAACCCGGCCAGAAAGAGCATAAAAAGGACATTTACCGCCATCACCATCGAAAAAGCGCTGCCTAAATAGCCAAAAACAACCTGTGCGGCATTGACGGCTCCAGAGAAGATAACTTGCTGAATGCCTAGCAGGGACAACACAATTGCCGCTGCGATGAGAATGAGAATAAGCGCCGGCCAGGCGCGTTGGTCGGACCGGCTGGGCATCATGGCATTGCCGATGGCAAAAAGCAGATAGAGCCATACCAGGAAATCGGGCGTTGCAAAAACTTGGGTTAAAGCGGCGGCGAGAATGTCCACATCGCCGGACTGAATGGCTGCGGCCAGATTGGACGCGCCAAAGATGCGGTAACCGATGAGGAGGATGACGGCAGTTCCCACCACCAACGGCGCGCCTCCAATCAAACTCTCCCGGAAAGCCCCCAGCGACTTACCCTTGTAATACTCCACATAGCCCAACTGCACCGAGCCATCCGCCTGCATACGCGGCAAAAGCGAGAACGCGCCGGTTCGCACGCCCAACAGCGTTGCCACCAGCCAATGGCTTAACTCATGCAGCAGCACGCCGGGGAACAGGATGATGGCGTACAAAATCACCGCCCGCCCCGGTTTGCCCATCAGCAGCAGGGCAATACCATGCAGATGCGTATGAATCCACCGCTGCATGAGCAGTAAAACGGGTAAAGCAATGGCGACCCAGATAAAGGGCATGAGGTTGGCGCTCATTAGATTTAGAATACGCCGCACGCGCTACGTTGCATTGGCAACCAGTTCCACAAAGCCGGGTTTCAGGCTGGCTCCGCCGACAAGGGCGCCGTCAATGTCCGGATGGGCCATGTAGTCGGCGATGTTGTGCGGTTTGACGCTGCCGCCGTATTGGATGCGGATTTGGGCAGCGGTTTCTGCGCCAAATAATTCGGCGATGGTATCGCGCACGGCCGTTTTAATGATTCCGCCCGCCTGTTCCACCGTAGCCGATTTACCCGTGCCGATGGCCCAGATAGGTTCGTAGGCGATGATGCACCGGGCTGCTTGCACGGCCGTTAACCCGGCAAACGCCGCCTTCACCTGTCCGCTGACAAAACTTTGCGTCTCGCCGGCTTCATTTTGTTCCAAACTTTCGCCCACGCAAACCATCGGCGTCAGATTATGAGCCAGCGCCGCTTTGATTTTTTTGTTCACGCCTTCATCCGTTTCGCCAAAATAGGCGCGGCGTTCGGAATGGCCGAGGATGACGTATTGGCAGAACGGCGTGAGCATATTGGGGGCTAATTCGCCGGTGAAGGCGCCGCTTTCTTCAAAGTACATATTTTGCGCGCCCACGCCGATTTTGGTTCCTTTTACCGCCTCGGCTACGCCGGGGATGTTGATGGCGGGCGGGCAAAAAACAATATCTACGCCTTCGATTTGGTTGAGGGCGTCTTTAATTTCATTGGAAAAGGTTACGGCTTCAACGGCCGTTTTATTCATCTTCCAGTTTCCGGCAATAATTGGTGTTCTCATTAAGTCTCCTTTTATTTGTATCTATACAGGTGACAGTCACTTCTTCCAGAGGTATTAGCCGAAGCCACGATGTTTCGCAAGTGACTGTCACCTCTGGTAGCTGTATAGTTACAAAAAACCTCTATTTTTGGCTTTCTTCCATAATCCGAACTGCCAGCCAGAGCGGCGGATCGGCCTGCGCAGCTTCTTCAAAGGCGCGCTGCGCCAGCGCGTCGTTACCCATTTCCCGGTGCAAAATCCCTTTCACAAAAAGGATGTCGGCTCGGTGTTCCGTCGTTTGCGCCAGCGCGTCGCCAAGCATGTTTAGCGCTTCTTCATCGTTCCCGTCCAGGTGGACGAGGTAAGCTTGCCCAATCTGTACGGAATTTTTGTCAAATGAGGCTTGTTCCTGAAATGTGTCCAGCACGGCCGTCATGTCATCGGCCGGCGCTTGCTGTAAGATTTCAGTCATCACAGCCAGATGCTGCAGCCGGTGATCGCTGGGGAACTTGGTCAATCCGCTTTCTAAGACGGTAGCGGCCATGTCTAGTTCGTTGATTTCCAACA
>JANTHP010000198.1 GCA_024762395.1 Anaerolineae bacterium
GCTTTTGCTCATTTTAACGCCGTCCAGCGTCAGCGTACCGGCCAGCATCCAGTACCGGGCAAACGGTTCGCCATGCGCCGCTTCGCTTTGGGCGATTTCACATTCATTGTGGGGGAACATGTTATCTATGCCGCCGCCATGAATGTCGAAGGTATTGCCCAAATACTTGCCCGCCATTGCTGAACATTCCACATGCCAGCCTGGGTAGCCATCGCTCCAGGGGCTGTCCCAGTGCAAAATGTGGTCGGGGTCGGCCTTTTTCCACAAGGCGAAATCGGCGGGATGTCGTTTCTCTTCGCGCACAGCCACCCGCGCTCCGCCTTCCAAATCCTCAATGACGCGGCCGCTTAACTTGCCGTACTCAGGATAAGACGAAACGTCAAAATAAACCGAGCCGTCTACTTCATAGGCGTGGCCCTTCTCGATGAGCGTTTTCACCATGTTGATTTGTTCCGGTACATGGCCGCTGGCGCGCGGGCTGATGTCGGGGCGCTGCACGCCTAACGCATCCATATCCTCAAAATAACGGCGTGTGTACGTTTCCACCACTTGCATGGGGCCGGCGGAAAGCTGACGCGCTTTTTTGAGGATGCGGTCTTCGCCGGTATCCAGCATGTGGCCGACGTCGGTGATGTTTTGCACGTAGAGGACGTCGTAGCCGCTGTAGCGCAGGTAACGGACGATGACATCGAAGCTGACATAGGTTTTGGCATGGCCGATGTGGGAGTTGTCGTAGACGGTAGGGCCGCAAACGTACATGTTGACTTTACCTGGCGTCAACGGCACAAATTCTTCTTTTTTACGGGTTAAGACATTGTAGATTTTTAGAGACATAATTTCACTCAGGATAGGATTGAGGGATGAGTTACTCAGCCCTCAGTCCTCATCCCTCAGTCCTTATATTTTAGGGTTTGGCAAATATCATACGACCGGCGGCGGTTTGCAGTACTTTGGTGACGGTGACGCTGCGGGTGGCGTTGATGAGGCGACGGCCGTCTTCCACGACAACCATTGTGCCATCTTCTAAATAACCGACGCCCTGCCCCGCTTCGCGCCCTTCTTGAATGATTTTGACGGTTAATTGTTCGCCAGGCAGGAAGATGGCTTTGACGGCGTTGGCCAGGTCGTTAATGTTTAATACGGTAACGCCTTGAATTTCAGCGACGCGGTTCAGATTATAGTCGTTGGTCATGATGGGACAGTGTAAATGACGGGCCAGGGAAACGAGTTTGCTGTCTACTTCGCGGACTTCGGAAGCATCCATGTCTGTGATGCGGGTGGGGATGGGGGATTCGTTTTGGAGTAAGCTGAGGATTTCCAGGCCGCGCCGCCCCCGGTTGCGCCGCATAGGGTCGGCGCTGTCGGCGATGTGCTGCAATTCGTTTAGCACAAAGTTGGGGACGAGCAGGGTGCTTTGGATGAACCCTGTTTTGCTAATGTCGGCGATACGGCCGTCTATGATCACGCTCGTATCTAACAGGACAACGGATTCCCCGGCGGTGTCTGATGCGCCTTCCGGCAGTGAGCCGCTGCGAAAGGTGTTGAACAGCGCTTGTAAATCGTTTTGGCGCGTCACCAGAATGATGACGCTCAAATAGGAAAACAGAACGGCCATGGCCGGCGGCAGTGTTTCTTTGAAGGGCGAGGGCAGTAATGCCAGCGGCAGCGACAACAGTGCGGCGGCGACTAATCCGAGAAAGATACCGACCATGATGGCCGCCAGACGCCCCGCCGACATTTGTGCCAGTTCATGCCGAATACGACGTAACGGCCGTGTTGTCACAAATGGGGTCAAAATCAAGCCTGCCAAAAACCCGACTAGCGAAAATATGATGACATAGCCATCCGGCGGCAGCGCCAACCAACGGGCAAATTGAAACCCGCCTATGCCGGCGCCAATAGCCCCGGCAATGGCGCCAATAATACGGAAAATAAACTCTACACTAACGCCCATTTCAGTTTCCCCTGAAACATGAGTTCGGCCCAATGCAGCGGGCCGACCACTTATAAGCGACGAATCTCAGTCAGACAATCCGGGCAACAAAAAAGGTGAATACACTTTCTTGCATATTCACCCGCTGCTGGTTATTCGACGCTCAATTGGCAGGTTTGGATTCTGAATACTATCTCACAAAAAAGCGTTGACCGGCTCCCATGATTTCTAAAAAACGATTGCGTGATTTAATAGGGTTAGGGTTTTGTCATGCTTTTTTGAAAATGAATGCAATCCTGACAATATAAATCAATAACAGTGACTACTCAGGTGACAGTCACTTTTTTCAGAGGTATTGGTCACAACTTGCTGCATTTTAAGTGACTGTCACCTCTGAGGCTGAGTAGTTACCAATAACACATTGCTTGCTACGCTCATTTGATTGCAAAGTAGTGTTGTCAGTAGCGCAACTTATTTTATAAGGATGGATAGCAGCGCAATGATTAAATAAAACCTGAATATGAATATACAATGAAACGAGATGGTATCACAGGCCACAGGAAGCGGCAACCGGCGCGGCGGCAAACTGCAAACTATCGAACTGGTTGCCTGCCAAAGCAGTTGCATTATACAATAAGCTTAATTGTTGTGGAGCAAAACTTGTCAGCTTCATATATTTACCCAAAAAGGGGGTTTTACTATGAGCAAAGCTGGTTGTGCAAGACCAACTGGGGCTACTGTTACCCAAACAGCGGCTCCTTCCTCTTCCCCATCTAATGAGACTGAGGTAACTCAAAAGGAACAAACCATGATAACTGCAAAAGTTGGGAAAGCGGCGCCTGATTTTGGGGCGCCGGCGTATAAGCAAGGCGCTTTTACATCGGTACAATTGTCCGACTATGTAAAAAAGGGATGGACGTTACTTTGTTTCTATCCTGGTGATTTCACCTATGTTTGAGCGACGGAATTGGCAGCGGTCGCTGCCCGATATGATGAACTCCAGGCGCTGGGCGTAGATGTGATTTCTGTGAGCGTAGACAGCATTTTTACGCATAAAATGTGGAATGATCACGAACTGGTCAAAATGGTTGATGGCGGCATTCCCTGGATGATGGCTACCGACTCGGCCGGTAACGTGGGCAAAGTGTACGGCGTGTATGATGAAGATGCGGGCGTGGAGCTGCGCGGCCGTTTCATCATTGATCCCGATGGCGTTATTCAAGCTGCTGAGATTTTGACGCCGCCGGTCGGCCGTAACCTGGATGAGACGATTCGTCAAATTCAGGCGTTCCAACTGGTGCGCGAAACGGGTGGAGCTGAAGCGACGCCTGCGGAATGGCAGCCTGGAAAACCCACCCTCAAACCCGGCCCGGATTTGGTGGGCCAGGTATGGAAGGTATGGCAGCCGGGATGATCTGAAACCTGTGTGATTGCACAGGCGGCAGTTAGGGGTATTGGATAAACCAGAGAGGTTCCTGTAATGGGAGCCTCTTTTGGGTCTTCAGGATTTCGCGGGGTCTTGCAAAAAAACCTGCGTGAAACGTGATACGTGAAACGTGAGGGGTTTCTGGTCCCGCATCACGTTTCACGATTAGTCAACCCCGCGAATTCCCAAAGAGCTATAAAATAAAAGGTAACTACTTTGACAATGTTAGATTCGTCCGCTCAAATCGCCTGTGAATAGAATTCACAGGCTGAGACAAGAAGTACGCTGAAGCGTACTGAGAGATGTCCTCCGAACGCGCTTTCAGCGCGTTTCTTATATCAGCCGTCGAATTTCATTCGGCGGCAACCAGAGGCAGCAAATTTAACGTTGTCAAAGGGTGTGTTTCATTTCAGTTGAAAAATTATCAAGAGGCTCTTGTCATTCCTGCGAAGGCAGGAATCCACTCCGGAAAAAGCATGGATTCCCGCCTTCGCGGGAATGACAATTTAAGTGGTTTCAACCCATTGGAAACACACCCTTTGTCAAATTTGGTGAGGTAATCATGACATCATTTGATCTGACCGGCAAAATCGCTCTCATCACCGGGGCGTCACGAGGAATTGGCCTGGCTATTGCCCGAACCTACGCGGCGGCAGGCGCGAAGGTTGTCATTTCCAGCCGCAAGCAGGCGGCGCTGGATGCGGCGGCGGCACAAATCCGGGAAGCTGGCGGCGCGGCGCTGCCCATTGCCGCCCATACCGGCAGCGAGGAAGCGGTTGCCAATTTGGTTGAGCAGGCAGCCCAAACTTACGGCGGCATTGATATTTTGGTGAATAATGCAGCCACCAATCCGCATTTTGGCCCCATTCTGACGGCCGAAGACAGCCATTGGGATAAAATTCTGGATGTAAATGTGAAGGGATATTTCCGTGTGGCGAAGGCGTGCGCGGCCAGCATGAAGGCGCGGGGCGGCGGTAAAATCATCAATGTGGCCTCAATTGCCGGAAAAGCGCCGCAGCCGGGGATGGGCATTTATTGTGTCAGCAAGGCGGCTGTGTTGATGTTGACGGAAGTGTTAGCGGCAGAATTGGCGGCTGACAATATCCAGGTCAATGCTATTGCGCCAGGCTTTATCAAAACGCAGTTTAGCAGCGCGTTGTGGCAGAATCCGGGTGTGTATGCAGCGATAACGGCCGTTATTCCCCAAAAGCGCATGGCCGAACCGGATGAATTAACCGGCATCGCCCTCTATCTGGCCTCATCTGCTTCCAGCTTCACAACTGGCGCGACATTTACCGTTGACGGCGGTCAGATGGTGGGCAGCGCCGTTGGCCTCTGAGATTGTCGCCATGACTGTTGCCTCTGGAGAAAGTGACTGTCACCTTAAAAATACCGGGCAGGGCTTGGTTGGCGTCCTGCTGCGAACAGCTTAATCAGAACTAGACCGGCAATAAACCCGCCGATGTGGGCGGCATAGGCTACGCCATCGCTGCTGCCGCTAATCGTGCCCAATCCACCCACAAGCTGCAACACAAACCAAAGACCAACCGCAATGATGGCGTTAACCTGCGTTACCATGCGCATGAACAAAACCGTGATACGCCGTTTGGGAAAAAGCACCAGGTAGCCGCCCAAGACGCCGGCAATGGCTCCCGATGCGCCCAGGCTGGGAATGTTCAGGTCTTGACCAAAGGCGGCCGAAGCGGCAACATGCGACAGGGAAGCCAATAAACCGGCGGTTAAATAAAACAACAGGTAGCGCCGCCGCCCCAATCGGTCTTCCAAATTGTCGCCGAATATCCACAGATAAAGCATGTTGCCGCCCAAATGCGCCCAACTGCCGTGCATGAACATGGAGGTAAACAAGGTGATGTATACCGAAATGGGCGTTGGCTGCAATCCGGGCAGTACGTATTGCTGTCCGCTGGCAGGGTCGTGAACGGTTTGGGGCGGTGTGACCACATCTTCGCCGGAGATGATTTCGGCCGGGACGGTGGAAAAGGCGTAGGTGAAGCCGAGGTTGTTTCCCATGCCCTGAAAAATGACGAAAACGATGATGTTGATGGCAATGAGGGTGTAGTTTAGATATGGGGTGATGGTGCGGTCGCGGTTGTCGTCGCCGATTGGTAACATGGGGCGTTGTCCTCCTGTAAAAATGTAGGTCAAGTTTGCAAACTTGACTTACGACGGCACGCCATTTTCATTCATAGTGGTCGGCGCAGCCGGTGAAGTCTCCTTTGAAAATGGGACACGGATTAACACGGATGAACGCAGATAAGAGATGTGTCCCGTTTTCATTCATTCGTGGTGGGCAAGGCAATTACCCGTGATTTCTCTGTGAACCTCTTTGTATAACTGAACGGTTACGTCATTATAAACGGTTCAGCAATTTTAGCATCTTGTTTGGGAAGTCAGTGATGATGCCGTCTACGCCGATGCGGATGAGGCGCTGCATGTCGGCGGTCTCGTTGACGGTCCAGACGTGTACGGCCGTTCCTGCCTGATGCGCATCTTTAACAAAACGGGGGGTGATGATGTGGAGACGGCCGTTCCATTCCGGTAACTGCATCGCCTGCGCCTGCCCCCGGTAAAAGCGCCCCAGCCCCAACTTGCTCAAAATCACCAGCCGCCGCGCTTCCGGTTCAGAGGCGGCTGCCGCCACCTCCGGGCATTGCTGGCGGAATTGGCGCACTGTTTCAGTATCGAACGACCCCACCATCATTTTGTCGGCCATGTTGAATTGGCGAATCATCGCCACAAACGGCGTCACAATCGGCGGCGATGATTGTTTGATGTCTACGTTAATCCAAAACTGCGGAAATGCGGTAAATAGTTCTTCCAGCGTGGGGATGGTGATGCCTTGACCGCGATGGGGGTAGGTACGGCCGTTATCGGCCGTCCAACGATAGCCCGCATCCAACCGCTGCAATTCAGCCAGCGTCATCTCTTTGATGAGGCCGGAGCCGTTGGTCGTACGGTCAACCGTTTCGTCGTGGCAGACGACCAAAACGCCGTCCTTTGTCTGGTGAATATCGGTTTCCAGCCCGTCTACGCCCAATTCGGCCGCTTTTTGGAAGGCCGGCATCGTGTTTTCCGGGTACGCGCCGCGAAAACCGCGATGCGCCAGAACGATGACGCCATCATCGGCAAAGGGATGGGCGGGAGTGCGTGGGGATGGGTTTGATGTTGATTGGGTCATATGGTTCCTCGTAATTGTTTATCCAGTGTGTCAGCGGCGGCTAAACCGGAGAGCGCGGCCCCTTCTATACGCGGTTCCTGGAACGCATCGCCGGCAAAAACCAGCGGCGGTACATTGTCGGCCAGCAGGCAGCGTTCCGGGTGCAGGACGATGGGTAGTGTGTACGGCCAGCGAATGAGCTGCACGTCATGAATGGCGGCGTTGGCAGCCAGGTACGGCTCCACAGCGGCGCGGATGCCGGCCAAAACAGCGTCATTTGGTTCATCCCAATGCGCCTGGGTGAAGAGCGGCCCGGCCAAAGCGGTGACGAGCGCTGTCTGGGAAGGGAGACCCTTCCGCCGGTTGTCGGCCATCCAGATGATGGGTTGGTCGAGCTGGTAAACGGCGCCGGGGTGGGGAAAGTTGAGTTTTCCTTCGATTTGAAATACGGCGGAGAAGAAGGGGGCGTATTGGATGCGTTCCAGCGCTGTTTGGTTGGCGGCGGATAGGGGGACACGGCCGTTTGCCAGCAAAACCAGCGACTGTGGCACAGGCGGGGTAAGCAGGAGCGCTTGACTGGTGTAGGTGTGGTTATCGGCATCGGTGATTTGCCAGCCATGAGAGAGGGGGGAAACGGCCGTTACCTTAACCCCGGTTTTCACTGCCACCCCGGCAGCCAGATAGCGGGCAAGCGCGGCCATACCCGCTTTGGCGGCGTAACGGGGAAAGCCATCCTCCTCGCCCCAGCCCCGCGCCCATTCGTACACAACCCCATCCGCCAGCCACTGCGTGACGACCTGTTGAAAAACGGCGCTGCGCACCGTGAAAAATTGCGCCCCTACATCAGCCAACCCTGTTCCAAACCGCTGCGTCGCCATCCGCCCGCCGACAATCTCCTCAGCTTCCACGACAAGTACGCGCCAGCCGTCAGATTGTAATTTGTCAGCCGCCATAAGCCCGGCTACGCCGCTGCCGACAATGAGCGCATCAACTGTTCCGTGACGCATCTCGTCCTCCGTTTAAGACCGTTTTCTCTGTTCTGCATGAGGTGTATTGTAAGCTTATTTCTGTCAGAAATGAAATCGGGTACAATCACCGTCATCACATTTTGAACAGGTGGAAAATTGACGGATATAAAAGGTAAAATACCGCATCGCTTCTACTCGCTTGATGCGATCAGAGGCATTGCGGCATTGACTATTGTTTTTTGGCATTGGCAGCATTTTTTCTTTAACGGGACAATAAACAGCCATATTGACAAATCAATACAACCTTTTTATGAGCTATTTTTTGTTTTTTATCAGCATGGCAAACTAGCTGTCGAATTCTTTTTCTCCCTATCCGGTTTTATTTTCTTTTGGCTGTACGCCGAACGGGTTAAAAAACGAGAAATTAGCGCCTGGAACTTTGCCGTTTTGCGTTTTTCACGCCTTTATCCGCTGCATCTGGCGACATTGCTGTTGGTATTATGCGGTCAGCAAATTATCCATCGTCAAACTGGCGCGTATTTTGTCTATGCTCATAATGACCTGTACCACTTTGTATTAAACATTTTCTTCGCATCAAATTGGGGATTTGAACGCGGTTTTTCATTTAATGCGCCCATATGGTCTGTTTCGATTGAAGTGTTACTATACGCGATCTTTTTTGCGTTGAGCCGGAAACTACCGGCCCGTATTCCTATTTTGGCGTTATTTGTTTTTTGGGGAATGGCGCTCGAATCTCGATTGGGGCGCGGTATGTTTTCATTTTTTATTGGCGGCATTGTTTATCTCATTTACCAAAAAATAATCGAAGGCCAATCCCTTAAAAAGTGGGTAAAACCTGTGGTTGTCGCTAATGTTATTGGCTGGTCAGCCATTGTGTTTGAAATAAAGTACAAATTGATAAGACCGGCCTTTCTCTCATTTTTTCAACCGGTTCTCATCTATAATGGGCGCGACTACGCTCAATGGCTTGTGAAGCTGTTCCATGAGCGATTTGCAACAGGGATTTTGTTCCCAATCACTATTTTGGCGCTTGTTATTTTGGAAACACAAAGGGGAACATTAGGCAAACGGCTTTCCTTTTTGGGCGATATGAGTTATTCATCCTACCTTTTGCATTTCCCTCTGCAATTATTTATTATGATTTTTGTCGGCCTTTTGGGTATAGACATATCCATCTTTCGCTCCGAGTTTACCTTGCTCATGTTT
>JANTHP010000199.1 GCA_024762395.1 Anaerolineae bacterium
AAACGCCGCCGCCCCCAGCAGCAGCCCCATCCCCCACTTCAACTGCATCTCGATAAAATAAAGATACGGCAGCGTGCCGCTGTACTGCCGCGTAAACGGCAAATCAATCGCGCCCCGCGCCATCGCGCTTTGCGTAGCGATGTTATCCACATAACAAGACCCCCAATCGAGCCGGGGAATCGCCACAGGCCCCATTGCAACGGCCGGCGTAATCACATCGCAGCTAAAATCGAGGACGGCGAAGGGGTTGGTGATGAAAAATGAGAGGAAAGCAGTGATAACGGCCGTTCCCAACCACAGCCCCCATCTTTCCCGCCACCCCAACCAAACCGTCAGCGCCAATGGCAAAAACAGCAAAACAGCCGCAAACTTTGAGCCAATCGCCAGGCCAATAAAAACGGAAGCGAGCAGCAAGTAAGCGAGGTTGCCAAACTGCGAGGCTGCGAGCGGCCGTTCTGGTGCATGACGCCCGGCGTTTGACATTTTTCGCCCCCCGTCAACAGCCAACACCATCAAATAAATCGCCCCCACCGCAAAAAACGTCACATACGGATCAACGGCAAAAAAATGGGCCAGTTGGATGTGCATGACATTGAGGGCCAAAAACGCCGCCGCCAACAGCCCGACTTTCCCCCCGTACAAGCGCCGCCCCAACAAAAAGGTCAGCCAGACCGTGCCCACATCAAATAAGCCAGTGAGAAAACGAGCAACGGCCGTTAAATGCTGAAACTCAACCCGCCCCGCCCCATTCAAAATATCCTGCGTAAACAGCCAATCTGAGGGGAAAACGGCCGTCAGCCCTCCCAACCGTTCCGCCAACCGCGTCGCCGCTACCCCCAAATACAGCGGCAAATGCCCATAAGCAAAATCGCGCGGCTCATCCTGCTCCACCTCAATACCGGCGCTGTCCGCATCCGGCGGCCAATAATACGGATTAAACGACGACTGCATCGGATCAAACGCCGTTTGCCAGGCATCCGGCCATTCAATCGTCGTCGCCACCCAAGAAATATACCGCTCATCAGGATGGTAATGATGATACCCATCCCAATCAATTCCCGTCAGCCGCAGCGCAGCCGCAGCCAGCAAAATCGCCGCCAACGCCGCCCGTTCAATCCATCGTTTCATGCCCAACATTGTATCAGCATGTCAGCATGTCAGCAGGTCGGCGGGTCGGCGTTTTGCTGTCGAGGAGCTTAATTCCATCGTCAGCCCAAAGTAAAAAGGGCTGAAACCAATGTTCCAGCCCTTCCTTCATTCAATTCATCGCAAGAAGCTTCCGCAGAAAAACTAATCCTCGAATTCTTCTTCCTTATCCTTGCCCACAACCTCGACAGAATCGGCCGCAGGAACAAACGCTTCCTCTTCGGAAACCACCTCTTCTTCAAGCTTCTCATACTCAAAACGGGCCACTGTCGTTTCCGGATCAGTTAAAAGAGCGACACCCTTAGGCATAACCAAATCACGGGCATAAATCACATCATCCGGCGTCTCAATCTTGGTCAAATCCACTTCAATTTCAGCCACCAGGTCATCGGGCAAACTTTCAATTTCCACCGAGCGCAAGGTCAACGTCGCAACGCCTAACCCTTCTGCCGCCGGCGCCGACTGCCCAACCGTAACCAATTCCGCTTCCGCCGCAATTTTCACCTTCATGTCAACCTCAATGAAATCAACATGAATCAAATCGCCGCGCGTCACATGGCTCTGAACATCGCGCACCAACACCGTGCGGCTGTCATCGGCTACCGCAATATCAACCAGGTTCGTCGTTCCCGCCTGCCGTAAAAGGCGGCGCAGCGCCAAATTCTCCAATTGAATGTGTATCGGTTCGCTCCGGCCATAAATAACGGCCGGAATCATGCCTACGCGGCGCAGTCGTTTTACTTTTTTGCCAGTTACCGTTCGCGGTTCGGCAGTAATGTGAATTCGATCAGACATTTTCTCATTCCTCAGCTTTATTCCTCAGTTTTGATTTCAATCGTAAATAACTTTGGCGTTTCAGAAATTGGCATTCCCAAAACATGCTAAAACCGGGAAGTTAAAAACGAACGAACCCGTTGAGGAGGTTTTTTCAAATTAGCAAAATTATAACCAAGACAATCATCTTGGTTATCCTTCGCATTTTTTCATATTTGACTATAATTGAGCAAAGTAGAATCCAGTAACATACTGGACGCTGAAGTATAACAATTTACGCTAATTCGTCAACTTACATTCTGGCCTTGACGCCCCTTTGCCGCCGAGGTAAAACAGTCCTACTTGGAGGTAGCATGACGAGCATGACTTATTCAACTGACAACCTTACCAACTATTACGCCGCCATCCAAACGGCCGGTAAACTTCGCAGCCCCATGCACGCCCAGCGATGGAGCCGAGGCGTTCTCAAAACGCTGGGCATCAACCTGGATCGCGGCACAAAAAAGAAACTGGCCCGCGCCTTGCCCAATGAATTGGCCGCTGATTTGACCCGCGTTTTTTGGCTGGCGCATTTCCGCAATGCCGGCCAAACCCAGTACGAATTCCTGAATCAGGTTTCGCGGCGCTGTGGTAACAGCGACCCGGATTTTGCCCGCTATCCGACAACGGCCGTCTTCCATGAAATCAAAGCGTTGGCCGGGAAAGAAGTCAGCGACGCTGTCGCCAAAGCGCTGTCTCCCGACATGCGTAAGATGTGGGAAGCGGCGTAAAAGGCGGGGTTGCGAGGTTGCGGAGTTGCGAGCGGCAAGTGACGAGTAGCAAGCGGTTTGCTCGTTTTTGGTTGCTCGCCGTCGTTTTTTTAACGGCTTGCGTTCAGCCGCCGGCTGACGCCGTTGAACGGCCGTCCCACCACATCCAAATCAGCGCCGACGGCCAGACAACTGAATTGACCACAACCAGCGCTACCACCGTGCGCGAAGCGCTGGCCGAAGCCAACATCGCCATCAACGACGCCGACGAAGTTACCCCGCCGCTTTTTACCCCTCTCAACACAGAAGAAACCGAACTCGCCATCACCATCGTCCGCGTCACCGAAAGCCTCGAAACCATCCTGCACAGCATCCCCTTTGAACGCAAACTCGTCCGCAACGAAGCGATGAGCGCCAACGACCCGCCCCGCATCATCCAGGCCGGCAAAGACGGGCTGGAAGAAGAAACGGTGCGCATCGTCTACCGCGACGGCATCGAAGCGGAACGGTGGACAACGCAAATGACGCCCATCGAGGCGGCGCAGGACGAGATTGTGATGGTGGGCGCGGGCGCAGCGCAGGGGAATGTCGCTTTTCCCGGTTCGCTGGCCTACATCAGCGGCGGCAACAGCGTCCTTTTGCGCGGATTCAGCGCCTTCCCCGAATCGCTGCCAACAGGGGAAGGATTGGACGGCCGTGTCTTCTCCCTCTCGCCCGACGGCCGTTTCCTCCTCTACACCCGCGCCATCACCCCCACCGCCAGCTTCAGCAACAGTTTGTGGGTCATGGCCACCGGGCGCGGGGCGGAACCGGCCGCGCTGGGCGTGGAAAATGTGCTGTGGGCCGATTGGGAGCCGTCCGGCGTGGGGCGCATCGCCTACACAACGGCCAACCCCACCAACCTGCCGCCCGGCTGGGAAGCCAACAACGATCTCTGGCTGGGCCATTTTTTCCCGGACGCGCCGTTTCAGCCGGAGCAGTTGATTGAAGCGTATCCGGCAACGTATGGCTGGTGGGGCGGCAATTACGCCTGGTCGCCGCAGGGTCGTCTCATCGCCTACAGCTACGCCAATGAGGTGGGCGTGATTGACACGGAAACGGTGAACGCCGATTTGCAGCGCCGCCAGCTCATGCGCTTTACGGAGTACAACACCCGCTCCGACTGGGTCTGGGTTCCGACGCTCACCTGGTCGCCGGACGGCCGTTTCCTGGCCTTCACCAACCACGACAGCGCCGATCCGGAGGAGCTGGCCTTTTCCAGTTGGGCGGTGGATGTGGCGACGGGGGTCAACGGCCGTTTTGTTCCCGATTCCGGCATGTGGGCGCATCTGCACTGGAACCCGGCCGGCGACGACATTGCCTTCCTCAAAGCCACCGACCCGCTGAACAGCCAGACCAGCAGCTACGCGCTCTGGTTGATGGATGGGGACGGCAGCAACGGCCGTCGTCTTTACCCGCCAGAAGGGGAACTGAGCTATTTCCCACGCGAACAAACCTTCATGGCCTGGGGGCCAGACGGCCGTCAGATGGCCTTCATCTTTGAAAATGCCCTCTACATTTACGATTTGGAAACGGGGCAGGCCAACCGGGTAACGCAGGAAGATGCGGTCGTCTCTCATCCGACGTGGGTGGGGGGAACGGCCGTTGCGCCCCAAACGCCCGACGAACCCGACGATTTGCCCATCCCTCCACTGCGAAACAGCGACACCCCATTTATTCCCCCTGAATAAACCGTTATAATCCCCGCATGAAAATCTTACAATCCGACCCTGCCGCCAACAAGGGATGGTATGCCGGCCCCTGGAATTCTGACCTCGCCATCTCGGTGGGCTATGCCAATGGAGGGGTGGACGAGCCGCATGTTCACGCTCAAATCATTGAAATTTACCTGGCAGCGCGCGGCACGGCCGTAATCCGCATCGAACAACAATCCATCGCCCTAAACCCCGGCGATATGCTCGTCGTCGAACCGGGCGAAGCGCATACGTTCCTCTCCAGTTCGCCCGATTATTTCCATTTTGTCATTCACACGCCTGGTTTGGCTGGGAATGAAGCGAAAATAGAGAAGACGGCCGTTTCCCGCGCCCGGCTCGGTTTATGACCTGTTTTAACAATTCCAATTTTGCGCCAATTAGTTTAGAATAAGCGTATTAGAATATCGGAGAAACCCATAATGGAAGAAAAACGTTTGCTAAATCGCATTATCATGAATCCCAAAGTCATGGTCGGCAAACCCGTCATCAAAGGTACCCGGTTGACGGTCGAATACATCTTAAACCTGCTGGCGCATGGCGCCGACACGGCCGAAATTTTAGAAGAATATGAAGGCTTGGAGCCTGAAGACATTCAGGCCTGTTTGCAATTTGCCGCCCGGTCACTGCAAGATACTGCCTTCATGCCCTTGATAACCGAGCCAGCCTAGATGCGCTTTATTGTTGACGAATGCACCGGCCCTCATGTCGCTCGTTGGCTGCGCCAACATGGACACGACGTCTTCTCCGTGTACGAAGAAGCGCGAGGACTAGACGACGACTCAATCCTAACAAAAGCATTTACGGAAGATTGGATTTTAATTACCAACGACAAAGATTTTGGAGAAAAGGTCTACCGCGAACGGCGTCCGCATAAAGGCGTTGTTTTTTTGCGTCTTGCGGATGAACGCGCCACGAACAAAATCAACGTCATCCAGCGCCTGCTTGCTAATCACGCCCCACAATTACCCAATTTTTTTGTAGTTGTCACAGAAAAACAAATCCGTTTCGCGCGTTCCTAAGCCCCCAAAAAATAACGCATGAATTCACTTCACCGCTCACGTCACTGGACATTGTTCTGGTTCATCATTGCACTGCTATTCCTTTTAACGATGGGCGCGCTCAAAACGCGACAGGATTTTCTCACGCGCGGCATCCCTGACGAGCTGCCGCAACCCATCGTCGGCGGGGGGGCGCGGTTGGGCGTCAATGTCGCTCTGGAGCAGTATGACGCGGCGGCGCTGGACGAGAATTTGAGCCAAATCGCCGCTGCAGGCATTGGCGCCGTCAAGCAATCCTTTTATTTTGCCGATGATTTTGATTGGGAAACCAGCGACAGGCTGGTTCAAGCCGTGACGGCGCATGGGCTAACGCTGGTTCCGCTGCTGGACGGCCGTCCCACCGACAATTTCGCCCCCATTTCCCCCCACACCTTCGCCGCCTGGGCCGGGCAGTTTGCCGCCCGCTATGGCGAGCAGATTCAGCATTACATCATCTGGGACGAACCCAACCTGACCAGCCATTGGGGCGAACAGCCGCCCAACCCCATCGAATACGCCGCCCTCCTCGCCGCCGCCGCCAACGCCATCCGCGCCGCCGACGCCGACGCCCTCATTGTCGCCGCCCCGCTGGCCCCCACGGTCGAAACCGGCCCGCAGAATCTGGCCGACCACCTTTATCTTCAGTCGCTATACGAAGCAGGGGCCGCCGACGCTTTCGACATCGCCGCCGGCAAGCCTTACGGCTTCCACACCGGCCCCGACGACCGGACGATTGACCCCAACAGGCTCAATTTCAGCCGCGCTATCCTCCTGCGCGAGGTAATGGAAGGAAACGGCGACGCAAACAAAGCGCTGTGGGCCGGCAACTGGGGCTGGAACAGCCTGCCGCCGGATTGGAACGGCCGTCCCTCCCTCTGGGGCGACACAACCGCCGACCAACAAATCGCCTACACCGCCGCCGCCCTGGACCGCGCCCAAAAAGAGTGGCCCTGGATGGGCGTCATGTTCCTGGAAAATTGGGAACCGAATGCGGCGGAAGAGGACGCACACTGGGGGTTTAGCGTCAAAGAGCGAGTGGCGAGTGGCGAGTGGCAAGTGGCGAGTGGCGAGTGGCGAGTGGCAAGTGGTTCACCCCTTCACCCCCTCGCCCCATCGCCCGCTCCCCCCGGCTTCCACCTGGCCCGCCCTGACAACCCGGCGCAGGTTTACGAAGGGGATTGGGAATTTTCGCCGGAGTTTGGAGCGGATATTGGGAGGACAGGCGATAAGGTGACGTTTACCTTTTGGGGGACGGACGTGGGGCTGCGGGTGCGGCGGGCCAATTTCCGCGCCCGGCTGTACGCGACGGTGGACGGCCGTCCCGCCAATGCCCTCCCCCGCGACGAAAACGGAACCACCCTCATCCTCACCGCCGCCGACCCGGATGAAGATTACATCGCCACCGAACCCATCGCCCGCAACCTGGAGCCAGGCGTCCACACGCTGGAAATCGTGGCCGCGCGCGGCTGGGATCAGTGGGCGCTAAATGGGTTCAGCGTCGGCTACCGCCCGCCGGATGCCGGATACCGGTGGGGGATGATCGGGTTGGGGATGACGGCCGTTCTCACCCTCCTTCTCGCGCTCTACAGCGGCAAACAAGCCGATTGGGGCGGATTGGGCCGTCGTTTCCGGCAATTAAGCGATGGGATGCAGATAGGGACGACGGCCGTTGCCGCCGCTATCGCCGCCCTGACCGGCTGGCTCACCTGGGGGCAGCAGGCCGCCGGGCTGTACCGCCGCCTGGGCGACGGCGGGCAGCTCGCCCTCACCGCCGCCGCCGCCTCCATCTTTTACGTTGCCCCCAGCTTCTTCATCTACGCCCCCGCCCTGGCCGTCCTGTTCCTCCTCATTTACTGGCGGCCCGCCTGGGGCGCGGCCCTCGTTGCCCTGGTCATCCCCTTCTACGTCAATCACGCCAACGCCCTCTCCCTGCTGGCCAAACCCCTCCTCGGCTACCGCTTCTCCCCGGCGGAGATGTTTACGCTGGTCACGGCGGCGGCAGTGATAAGCAGGCGAACGGCACACGGCGCGCAGCGCATCACGCATCACGCATCACGCATCACGCATCACGTTTCACGTTTCACGTTTCACGCCGCCGATTACGCCGTCCTCGCCTTCACCCTTATCGCCGCCCTCTCCCTCTTCTTCACCGCCCGGCTGGACGTGGCAACCAATGAATTTCGCATCGTCATTTTGGAACCGGCGCTGTTTTACCTGATTTTGCGGATGGCGCGGCTGACAAAGCGGGAGATGTGGGCTGTGTTGGATGCGTTTATCCTGGGCGGCGTCATCGTGGCGCTGTACGGCTTATGGCAATATGGCTTTGACCGCGACAGCCTGATTACGGCCGAAGGCGGGCTGCTGCGGCTGCGTTCGATTTACGGCTCGCCCAACAATGTGGCCTTGTATTTGGGCCGAATTTTGCCGATTTTGGCGGCGGTTGGGTTGATGGGAACGGAGAACGGCCAAACCAGTTGGCAAAATGGCCGCCGTTGGCTGTACGCAGCGGCCATCATCCCAACCGGACTGGCTGTGCTGCTTACTTTCAGCAAGGGCGGGCTGGCGCTGGGTTTGCCGGCCGGATTGTTGTTTGTGTTTTGGCAGTGGCAGCGGGAAAACGGCCGTAAAACCTGGCCCTGGCTCATCGGATTCGGCGCGATGGGGGCGGCGGCGTTCCTCATCGCCCAACAAATCCCCCAACTGGCGGGACGGCTGGCGCTGCGCGGCGCAACCAGCGACTTCCGGCTCAATCTGTGGCGGGCCAGCCTGAACATGTTCGCCGACCATCCCTGGTTTGGCGTGGGGCTGGACAATTTTCTGTACGCTTATCGCGGCCGTTATATTTTGGACGCCGCCTGGCAGGAGCCAAACTTGAACCATCCGCATAACATCATCCTCGATTTTGCCACGCGCTTGGGGATTTTGGGGCTGGCGGCTGGGGGCTGGATGATTTGGCGATTAGGCCGCCTGCTGCAAAAAGCAAGAGCGCAAGTTACGGCCGAATGGCGGCCCGTCGTCGTCGGGCTGGGCGGGGCGCTGGCGGCGATGCTGGCGCACGGGCTGGTTGACCACAGCTTCTTCCTGGCCGATTTGGCGTTTACGTTTTACTTGATGTTGGGAACGGCCGTGTGGCTGACCGAAAGGGCTCAATCGTAAATAACTTTTGGCTCTTCGCCAATTAGTGTACCAAACGAACCGAATACACTTAGCTTGTCATTCCCGCGAAGGCGGGAATCCATGCTTTTAGAGGAGTGGATTCCTG